>JAJRUS010000100.1 GCA_024277675.1 bacterium
AGGTCAGGGAGGATTACCGGGCAGCCTGGGTAAAATTAATGCAGGCCAGGGAGGAAATACAATCATTCCCACAACTTAAAGCCATGAAGACCCTCAAGGAGATAAATGAATCAATTAAACGGTTAATAGTCAACAAATTAGCCCCTGACCAATTGGAAGAAATCAGAATCCGTTATCCCAACGACTTTCCCGGCGGAGAAGCCATTCTATGCCTGGCGGAAGTTGCCGACCAGGAGCTAAACTATGACCAGGCTGAAGTTTTATTAACCGAGTTTCTGACCGGGTTTCCCGACCACCCCCGCTATCAGGAAGCCTGGGAGTTTAACCAAAAAATAGAACATGCTTTACTGGCCGACAGGAATAGCATAGGGTTGATTATCCCCTTAACCGGTAAATTCTCGATTTATGGAGACATGGTGTTAAAGGGGGTAGAACTGGCGGTTGAGGAAGAAAATCGGGACAGAGAGACTAAAATCTCCTTAATAATCAAAGATTCCCAGGGGAAACCGGCGCTGGCCAGTCAGGGGATGCAACAATTAATTACCGAAGATCGGGTAATCGGAGTCATAGGTCCGGTTTTAAGTAATTCAGCCCAGGCTGCCGGCATAGTGGCCAACCGCTTACATACCCCGATGATTACCCCTACCGCTGGCGCCCAAGGCATTCCCGAACTGGGGCCCTATATATTCAGAAACTGCATGACCAGTACCCAACAGGCCCAGGCTATCGCCCGATTTGCGGTAGAAAAGATGTGCCTGCGAGAATTTGCGGTGCTCTATCCCTTAAATTCCTATGGGACGGAATTTAAGGACATCTTTTGTTCCTATTTAAATCAGTTAGGCGCTAAGGTATTGGGTTTGGCTACTTATGAAGAAGGGGAAACCGATTTCCGCCGGCAGGCGGAATATTTGAGCGATATGGAACCGGAGGCGATATTTGTCCCCGATTATGCGGATAAGGTGGTGCTGATTGCGCCTCAACTGGCTTTTTACGCCAATACTGACAAACCCATCGAAGATCTGCCGTCGGATGTGGTGTTGGACGAAGGGGAAAGCCGGGCGGAGAAAAAAACGGAAGAACAGTTGTTGGCAGCCGAACTAAAAGAAGAGACCAGCAGCGGACGGTGGCTGGAAAATGGTGGGATAGAGGCCTCGCCGCCCACTATCATTCCACACAAGCGAAACCCGCTGGAAGTGGAAGCGGCAGAGGTAGAACCTCCACCGCCAGCCATCCCGAAGATATTCTTATTGGGCACTAATGGCTGGTACTCTCCTCAACTGGTTCGGGAAGGGGGAAAATTTGTAGAGCATGCCGTTTTTCCCACCGGATTTTATGTTAATAGCCCTTCTCCAATAGTACAAGCGTTCAATAGCAAATTCAAGGATCGCTTCTGGCAAACCCCCAACTTACTGGCTGCCCAGGCTTACGATGCTGCCCGAATGATTATCCATAATCTGAATGAAGGAATATCAGACCGCAATGCCCTCCAGCAGGCATTATTAAATATGCAGAATTTTCCAGGCATATCCGGGGTTACCAGTTTCACCCTGGCAGGGGATTCCCAAAAAGAGTTATTTATCATAGGCGTCGAGAATGGCCGCATCAAACAGTTAACAGGGGATGAGGCCTGGTTGTGTGCTATGCCGGCCGATCTTAAGCCGGAAGAAATACTTAAAGAAGACAAGCGGGTGATTGATAACCCAGGAAAATTGACAAACAGCGAATAGTTTATGGGAGTTATATAAATTCTAAACGAGTGGATGGGGGTGGTTTCTGGCTTTGTATGGGGCCTGCCGCTAATTATTATACTGGTGGGCAGCGGGATTTTCCTGACCCTGCGATTACGGTTTATCCAATTCCGGGGGATTGGTTATAGCATTAGACTGTTGGCCGGCAAGTATGACCATCCTAATCAGCCGGGGCAAATTTCCCATTTTCAGGCTTTAAGTGCGGCCCTTTCAGCCACTATCGGTACCGGCAATATTGCCGGTGTAGCCACCGCTATTGCTACCGGCGGCCCGGGGGCTGTGTTCTGGATGTGGGTTACCGCCGTGCTGGGTATGGCCATAAAGTTTTCTTCTTGTCTGTTGGCAGTTAAATATCGTGTGGTAGCGGCGGATGGTACGGTCAAGGGTGGCCCGATGTATTATATTGAACAAGGGCTGGGATCCGCTTTTAAGCCATTGGCTATGTTGTTCGCTTTATGTACGGCAGTGGCCGCCCTGGGAATCGGCAATATGGTACAGTCCAATTCAGTGGCGGATGCCCTGTATGGATTGGCGGGCGGCGGCGCCCATAACTCAGCCTTAATCTTTCGCCTGGGGGTAGGTTTAACACTGGCGGCGCTGACTGCATTGGTGATTGTGGGTGGAATAGAGCGTATTGGCCGGGTAGCCAGTTTTCTGGTGCCCATTATGTCGGTGGCCTATGTAGCCTGTGCCATGGTTATTATCATTTCTCAGTTGGACCGGGTTTACCCGGCGATAAGCTTGATTATGGAACATGCCTTTACTCCGTTGGCCGCCACTGGTGGTTTCCTGGGTTCCTCGGTATTGCTGACCATCAGGATGGGGGTGGCCCGGGGCATTTTTTCTAATGAATCAGGACTGGGAACAGCGCCCATGATTCATGCCGCCAGCCGCACCGATGAGCCGATACAGCAGGGGCTGGTAGCCATGCTCGGCCCCCTTATAGACACGCTGGTGATTTGCAGCATGACCGCTTTAGTAATTATATTAAGCGGCAGTTGGCAAAGCGGGCTGAATGGCGCCCCGCTTACTTCAAGCGCTTTCAATCAGTTTTTACCCGGCCTGGGGGAGCTGATTGTCAGCCTGGGCCTGGCCTTGTTTGCTTACTCCACTTTGATTAGCTGGTATTACTATGGAGAGCGGGGCATAGAATACTTATTAGGCGCCCGGACTATCACCCCCTATAAGTGGTTGTATCTTATGGCTATACCGCTGGGAGCGGTGGCCAGACTGGAGCTTGTGTGGGGGTTTGCCGATATTGCCAACGGTTTTATGGCGCTACCCAATTTAATTGCTGTGCTGGGACTCTCCGGCGTAGTATACGCCAATACTGCCGATTACTATAAACGGCGGGTCAAACTAAAGGGTGAGGGATAAATTATGCTATTCAGACTGTTGTTGGTTTTTACTATAATACCTGTAATCGAGCTGGCGGTGCTGATTAAGGTAGGGGGTATTATCGGCACTTTCAACACAATTATGATAATTTTAGCTACCGGTATGTGGGGGGCTATGCTGGCCAAGTCGCAGGGGCTGTTGGTACTACAACGGATAAAAGAGAATATGGCGGCGGGCATAATGCCTGCCGAAGAGCTGTTTAACGGGGCGCTGATATTGGTGGGCGGGGCGTTGCTGCTTACCCCCGGATTTGTTACCGATCTGCTGGGATTGTTGTTTTTAATTCCGCAGACCAGGGTTTTGATTAAGCGATATATTGAGCGTTGGATTCAACATAGGATAGATTCGGGCCGTACTTATACTTATTGGGACTGAAAAACATGCAATTTAAATTGATACGAGAAAATAAGCTGGTTTTTTTGTGCTTTCTGATAGCCACTATATTATTGCTTAAGAATCTGGGCAACATGTATCTTTGGACCGATGAAGCAAACAGTGCCGTGCCGGCCAAAAATATTCTCCAATTCGGTTATCCCTCAAATTTTGACGGTCGCAATATAGTCCAACACTATTGGAATTATGATGGTGAGTTAAAGCTATCGCCTTTCTATCGCACTACTACCTGGCTGCATTTATATGTAGCCGCCCTTTCGTTCAAGCTCCTGGGAATAAATACCTTTGCCGCCCGCTTTCCCTTTGCCTTGATAGGGCTGGGAGTAATCATTTCCCTCTTCCTGTTATTGAGGAAATACAAAGCGGATAAATTTATTATTAATACCAGCGTACTATTGCTGACCCTCAATGTGTTTTTCCTTATACATATGCGGCAATGCCGCTATTATAGCATGGCCACACTCTTTACCCTGCTGGCCGCCTGGGCCTATCTGGACTTTTACCAAAACGGAAAGAAGACCAAATTTATCATTTATTCCGTGTTGCTGTTTTTGTCCATGCACTCTGCTTATCCAATTCTCATGTTGGCGGTAGCCATTCACGCCCTACTCTTTTTTAAGCGCGGGATAATTAAGGGATTGCTTATTGCCTGGGGTTGGATGAGTCTGGTGGTAGTGCCGGTTATTATTTTTCTCAGGCTTTGGGAGCGGCCTATTGATCTTATGGGGCTGGGGCACTATTTCAAAGGCATGGCGCATCTTCGCCTGCTCAGCTATTTAGTGTATTTGAACGACTATATGATTCCCTTTGTACTTGTGGCTATATATTTGATCTGGAAGGCCAAGCGCAGGGAATTAACCATTGAAAGGCTTAAAAACAACCAATTACTGACCTTCAGCGCAATTCTGCTGGCAGTGGCGGTAGTGTTTCTGGCTATAGTTGCCCCGCACAATTTTCGTTTTATTGTACCCTATATTCCCTTCAGCATTATCATATTAAGCTATATTCTATGTTTTCTAAAAAAACGCACCAACCTTTATGTAGTTATCTTACTAATACTTGTACTGGTAACTACCAACTTTATCCACCAGGCGCCCTACTATTTAAGCTATATTACCAGGCGGCCTGTGGTAAAGAAGGTGTTGACCGATGTTGATGAAAAATTAAAGGGTAAAGAAATTGCCGGGTTTCCAATGCTCAGGCTCAGTTGGCTCAATTATAAAATGGGGGTTTTCTTAAATCCGACTTCCTGGCTTTATCGTTACCTGTATGAAATTACCCACGACTATGATGGGCCTAATGAGGGAATATCTAAATACATCAACCAACATGCCGGCCCGGACGATATCGTAAAGGCCACTTATGGAGATTTTATCTACCAATTCTACACCAATCGCATTGTTATTCCCCGGGGACAGTTTGAAAATGAAATAATGCCCGATTGGTGGGTTTTCAGGGGGGCCTGGTGGCATCATGGACTGCTGAATAAATATAAGGCTGTGTTAGACCGTGATTATGAAAAAATAGTGCTCAATTACCCGGAACTTCGCTGGGGCAATCTACCGAATCCGGATTATCACAAATTCAAGACAGTGGAAGATGCCCCCAGGGTAGTTATTTATCGGCGGAAAAAATCTAAAACTCCCCAGGAAATTGCCCGGAACAAAGAGCTTATCAAGCAAATGTGGCCATGGAAGTAGGCCCGGCCGCTCCCCGGATATTGTTTGTTTATGCTACTGCCGGCGGTAGCTCCTATCACCTGGGCGCCGCTTATATTCAGGCTTACCTTAAACGCCGGGACTTAAGCAGCCGCCAGTTCATTCAGCCGGCTGATACCAACCTCGAAGAATGGGTGGCGCGAATTTTAGCGGTAGGCTCAAGGATTATCGGCTTTACCTGTTATGACAAAAACTACTATATCTCCAAGCTGCTTGCTCAACGCCTGAAGCATTACTATCCGGAAGTGATTATTATCTTTGGCGGCCCCACGGCCAGCTTCCTGGATCGGCTGATTATGCAGGATTGCCCGGCCATCGATATATGTGTGCGGGGGGAGGGAGAGCATACTGTCGGCAAATTACTAAAACAGCTACCGGACGAAGACCGGCTTGAATATATCCCCGGCATTACCTTCCGCCAGGGAAAACGACTGATTAGAACCCCCCTGGCCGCACCCGATTCCAGCTTAAATCAGACTGATGCCTTGGATGTTTTCCCTTCACCCTTTCTGGAAGGCACAATCCCGCCGGAATTTATTACCGGTGTGGGGCTGACCACCGCACGCGGTTGTCCATATAACTGTACTTATTGCAACTTCAGTTCAATTTCAGGCAAAGCCATCCGCTACCATTCACCAACCAGAATTATCGCTGAACTAAAACACATAGAAGCTACGCTCAGCCATACTAAAGCCAAGGGGCAAAAGGCGCGACTGGCGATAAATGACGATATATTTACCCTGGACATAGAACGGGCCAAACACATCTGTCGGCTGATCATCGAACAGCGGTTTGAACGGTTGGAGCTATTTGCGGAAACCAGAGCGGATAAGGTGGATGAGGAATTGTTGCAACTATTATATGCGGCGGGGGTCAGGGAGATAAATTTTGGCTTAGAGAGCGCGGTGCCGCGGGTATTAAATGCGGTGAAAAAGGTGCGTAGCGGAAGTGGGCAGGTGGACAGTTTTAAGTTAGAGAAAAAGTTCATCGCCCGGTTGAAAGAATGCGTACAGCAGGCTAAAGTAATCTGGCTTAACCCCACCGTAAGCATTATCAGCGGCCTGCCCACCGAAACCCTGGCGGATGCCGAATATACTGTTCAGTGGGTTAAAGAACTTAACGTCACTAACTACTTCCATAATACATTGAATATTTATGCCGGTACTGAATTATTTCGCACCCACCCCCGCTATGGATTACGGATGAGAAGGTCGGCCACTATGCTGCCCTTCTATCATCAAATGGCCTATGACCTTAATCGGGTGCCGGTGATTTCCGAGCGCCACAGCTACTTTAAATATAAGTTGATAATGGAGGAAGCCAAGGCTCAGCAGGTCTTACGGCTATGGGGGGTGGAGCCTGGTCATGAGTCTTTGTTAAGGGATATATTAATAACCGGGTACCCGGTATTGGGGACGGAGCTTATCAACTGGCTGACCCATAATACCAGCTTATCCACCCAGTTGTGTGTCTGGGAGAAGCCAGCCACGGGCTGGACTGATTATAAACAGAGTATAAGCCAAATGGTGGCTCAGCAGGCCCCGGTGCCACAGTTAGACCACTTGCTCCGGCAGCCGGCGCCCCAGTTGCCTTATATCCAGAGATATGTCTGGGCCTCAGGATTGAGCGCCGATGGATTTTATCCGCCGCATTTGCACAGTTTTTATCTTGGCCGATTAAAAGATTTTGATCGCTTACAAGCAGCTTTGCCGGAAATATTGCCGGCCAGAAGTATATGCCTGTTCTTGCTGGAAGCTGCACCGGATTTTACCGTATTTGAACAATTAATCAAGAAACTTGAGGCCGGCCTGACCGCTATTCCACCGCTATTTATGGATTATCGCTGTGGAATCATGGATGAATGCCGCTGGTCGGCCACTGCCTGCCCGGCCCCCGGATTATCAAAGCTTAACTTGAGTGAGCACGGCATAAGCTCCTGTATCAACGGCCGGGTAATCGGGCAGCTTGGCGAGGCACCTTCACTTATTAAGGCTCGATTGCAGACTTTGAAGAAAAAAACCGGGCAGGAAAGGGGTTGCAGGCATTGTGCTGTACAAGCTGTTTGCTCCCGCTGTTTGTTTCCTTATCCATTAGTTGATGTTGGTTATTGTGATTTTAGAAGAGCCCACCCTCAGTTGGGCGAAGTGATGCAACTTTTATCATACTTACGCAAAATATTCCTGTATCGGCAGTTGCCGGCGGCCGTCTTTACTGATTTTTTCCCCCGGCTTAAAGCTGAACATGTTGTTGAAATAGAGCGCTTTATAAAGGCCTGTGACCTGTACCGGCAGGCTAAACAGTTTTAGCTGATTCATGAACAATTTTTTCTGCTGGGAGTTTGTCGGACTCACGTTATTTTAAGGGCAACTTGATTTATGTGCCGGGGCCCCACGTATGTATCTTTATTATAATAAAAGTCGGCTGATTGTAATAATAATTGGCTTGTGCCTGTTAATATGCTGTAGCCACCGGGAAAAAAAGATCCCGGTTTATGTGCAGGTTATGGATCTGTTGGAGCGGGCCGAAAATACCGCTGATTTTGCCACCAAGGAAGCCTGTATCAGTCAGGCCGTGGAGTTTCATCCCAATAAATGGCTGCTGTTAGAAACTCTCTACATAGAACACGCCCGGGCGCAGGAACAATTGGAAGATAAGATATTTTACTTAAACCAGGCCATAAAAACCGTAAACAAATATTCTATCGACTATCACAGCCTTGAAATACACCGTGAGATCGGCGCCCTGTATTATGAAAATCAGCATATTGAGCAAGCCTTAGCCAGCTATAACAAGATGATGCAGATCGAGTTAAAGTACATAAGCCAGCGACAGGATAATGATTTCATCTTCAAATCACTATTTACTCAATACCTCGATGATTGTTTAATGGTGGGGAAGATTTACCTGGATGTCGGGGATACGACCAAGGCTTTATATTATTTTAAGGAAAGCCGAAAATACTTTCGTGAATTACAGCAAACCGCTTACAAAGATAAAACCCTGTTTACATATCTTGCCGATAAATTTATCCAACTGGGAGATATATACGAAGGGCTTGGCCGGGATGAAGATAAAATAAGCTGTTATGAACTGGGGATAAAATTCCAGTTGCTTGATTTGGAATATAGGCTTGATAACCGAAGCCTTGAGCCTGCTATAGAGCAAGCATTGAAAACCATTGTAGCGTTTCGGAAAATCGATGCGGGAAAAGAGCTGGCCGCCGAAAAGTCGTGGGCAAAATTTCTGCTGGCCAAGTATTACGCTGAACAGGATATGCGGGAATCTGCTATTGATTTTACTATGCAAGTACTTGATTCAGATTTTGAATACCTGCCCAATGTGGGAAATATAATGACCATAATGCGCTATATTCCCCGGCAGTTTATATTCAGTCAGGAAAATCAGTATGAGATACATATCAGGGATCACAACCGACGATTATTAGAGCTTATGCTGAAGAAATATCATGCTATCAGCAAGACCTTTTATAAACGATTTACCTTAGAGGATTTGCACAATTGGCTGCTTATATCTTTATTGGTTGAAGATTATGCCGATATTCGACTGATTTTGAAAAAAACTATTGAACTAAAACCGGAACGATATGCGGAAAAGAAAATCAGGCTGTGGAACATGATTTTACATAATATAGGGGTAGTCTATTTCAGGAAATCATCTTATCGGCGGGCTGAATTCTATTTGAAAAGATATTACCAGTATGCCAAAGATTTATTGTCTACCTTCAATTTAGCGGTTATTTATTTGACCATGAATGACTTTAATAAAGCGCAACCGCTGCTATTGGAATATAAAAAACAATATCCGGGCACAGCATTCTCCAATGCGGTAGAAAAATATTTAAGCGATTCAGCAACATACCTGACTGCCGGCAATCCGGGATCGCTTTTCCCCATTAAACTGGAACAAAGCATAGTCCCCATTGCCAAATAGAAACACCGCTAAAGTGTCGCCAATAATGGCTGAATTAACCATCAGCCAGCCGGAAGTTGGTTGTGCCCTGATAGTTTAAGTATGATTTTTTCTGCTATTGTGATGGCATCCATAGCGGTTGGATAATCAAACCAACAGATACGAGTATCCTTTCTGAACCAGGTTAGTTGCCGCTTGGCAAAGCGTCTGGTATCCTGTTTCATCGAGGCCACGGCCCCGGTTAAATCACAATCACCCTCCAGGTAAGAAAGCATTTGGCGATAGCCCAAACCCTGCATGGAATTTAACTCCCGATGATAGCCCATCTCAAGCAGCCCCTGCACCTCCTCCAATAATCCCGCCGCCAGCATTTCGTCCACCCGCAGCTCAATCTGTTCATATAACTGCGGTCGGGGGCAGACTAAGCCATACAACTTAAAATCATATTCAGCGGCCGGATTCGGTTGGGTATGCCAATCTGAAATTGGCCGGCCCGTATTATGATATACTTCCAACGCCCGAATAATACGGAACTCATCATGGGGATGCAACCGCCCGGCGCATATAGGATCGACCCGTTTTAATTTATCATGCAGATAATTACTATCCTGTCCCCTGGCTGATTCTTTTAACTTTTGCCGATAAGCTCTATCGGCGCCGGGGCCGGAGAATAGCCCGTCCACCAGAGCCCGAATGTATAACCCGCTGCCGCCTTCCACCACCGGAATTTTACCTTTGGCAATCAGGCCCTCAATTACAGGAATAACCAGCTTGCGGTAACGCCCGGCGCTAAAGCGCTGATCAGGCTCCACTACATCAATTAAATGGCGCTTAACCTGATGGCAAAGAGCGGCTTCCGGTTTGGCGGTACCGATATCCATATAGCGGTAGACCTGGCGGGAGTCAGCCTGGATAATCTCAGTATTAAGCTGCTGAGCCAAGACTTGAGCTACCCTGGTCTTTCCCACGCCGGTAGGGCCTGCTATGACTATAACTTGCTTTTTATTCATAGCATTAACCCTACATTTTATTCCCGGTTGAACCTGGCCTTTACCACCTCAAAATACATTTCATATAAATGCAGCCCGGCGCTTGAGGCAAACATTTTACCGGTGGGCAGGCCCACTTCCTGGGCGATAAATTCATTTAATATCTGCATCCCGCCTAAGTTGGTGGGAAAGCCGCTCCATAAATCCCAACTCCTGAAATAGACCGAAATATCCAGCCTGCCGTTTACCACCTTTAAATCGATTAACCGCAGACATGGGGCATGGCCGAGTTCCAGATCACCCCCCAGCGGGATGTTGATGGCGCAGTGGTTATTGCCGGGGGCTTCTTTTAAGTGATTTATTATCCACTCCACCTGATTGGTTACCGTACCGTCCGGGTTGGGGAAGGCCAATATGCGGCTGCCGTAGGTATAGGTTTCATGCTGACTGACCTCGGCGCTCAGCAGATAATTGGCGGCGTAATCCTCTATTTGTGCTTCGTTATTGGGGGGTGGTACGGAGAGTGTTTCCGGGAATTGAATGGCCAGCGGTCTGGTTTCCGGATGCATTATTTCACAGGCGAAAAAATCGAACTGGCGCCGGATTTGCCCGCTGTAGGAACCGCTGTCAATCTTATAGTCATAGCCATGTTCCCAGCATAGATACACCGCCTGATGCCACGCATCATTGATGGTGGTGGCTTTTACTGTCTGCATGTTTCTCTCCTTAAATCTATGATTTAGTGGCTGCCAGTCGGCGTATCGAGGTGGGGCATTCTAAGTGTTCCTTAATCTTCTCCATGACCGGGGTTGAAACCGAAAGCCGGGTCAGTTTTATACCCGCATCACTGATGGCCTGCTTCCAGAAATTATCCCGCTCGAAGTTCTGTGATTCATAATGGTGTTCGTAATAAATTTCGCTGATGCGGGCGGTAGCCAGCAGTTTTAAGCATACATAACAGGGAGCAAGCGTAGTGTAAATAACGGCGCCCTCAACCGATATTCCGTAACGGGCGGCCTGTGCCAGGGCGTTGGCCTCAGCATGGGTGGCCCGGCAGAAATTATATTTATCTACGTCCGGAATATTGGCGCGACGCCTGAAGCACTCACCGTCATCAATACAATGATCAGAACCGGGCATAGCCCCGTTATAACCGGTAGCCAGGATTTGCTTATCCAGCACAATCACCGCCCCGGTAGGCCGGGAAAGGCAGGTGGAGCGGGAGCTGCAAATCTTGGCGATTACCATGAAGTATTCGTCCCAGTTGGGTCGGTTTTGTTTCATCAATGCTACCTTCTTATGAACCGGCTAATGTAGTGGTTGCCGGCCGGAGGGTATATTCCGTTTTAGCTTCCCGGCTTACTTTCTCTACATAGCCGGTTTCATGTTGTGTGTCATGTTTGAAAATCAGCAGCCAGCCTTCGTCAGCGGCTTGCGCCAGTATTTTCTTTTTCACTTTAAGGGTCTCTTCCGGCTCTACATCAAAGGCGGTAATAAAGGGTAGCCGCAAGTGATGAGCAGTAGGCATCAAATCGCCTACATATAGGGCGCTATTGCCTTTTGAGCTTATTTTTATCAATTGATGCCCGGCTGAATGTCCGCCGCTGAATAATAACTCTATGCCCGGCATGAGCGTATGATCGCCCTCCACCAGTTGCAGACAACCGGCTGCTTCCAGCGGGGTGATATTATCGGCCGGGTAACTGCCCTTATTCCTTTCGCTGGGATGGCAAGCGGCTTCCCATTCCTTTTTCTGTACCACTACCTTGGCCCGGGGAAAGCAAAGCTCTAACTGACCTTCGGCATTATAGCGACTTACTCCGCCCGCATGGTCAAAATGCAGGTGGGTCAACAGCAGATAATCGATTTCCTCCGGCTTGCAGAAAGGGTTCAGGGCTTCCTCCAGGGTCGGCTCCTGATTCAGCTTAAAAATATCCCGCTGTTTCGGTCCGAACTTATCACCCAGGCCGCAGTCCACCAGAATATTTTTTCCAGCGCGCTGAATCAGCAGGCAATTAAGCGCCAGCCGTATTCTATTCTGTTCATCAGCCGCTATTTGCTTATTCCAGATAGCCTTCGGCACCAAACCGAAGACGCTTCCCCCATCTAAAGAAAAATGACCGGCAGAAATTATTTGTAATTTAAATTCACCAAATTGCATAATTTACTTATCATTAATCCCGAATTATTCGGGTTATTGCTTGTGGTGGGATGAGGATCGTGATAAATTATAGTTTATGGGACATAATATGACAAGTAAAAACTATCGTTTATTAAAATCGGCGGGGCTTATCCTGTTGCTCGTATCGTTTGGTGGGTGTAATTGTGTTCCCAGGCAGGTGAAAGATACCCCGGCGGAAGGTAAGGCAGGCTCACTATCTGATTCAGCCAGATTAATCCAAACCGGAAAGCTGGATGAGGCCATTGCCCGGTTAGAGCAGGCAGCGGCCATGAATCCTGCCCCGGAAAGGCAGCAGTTGCTGGGACTGGCCTATCAAAAGAAGAGCCGACAACTGGCCGGATTGAGTATTGCGGCCTATGAAGCGGCTATAGCAGATTCGGAAAATTCTAAAGCGGCCCGGCTTAGTTTGGGAGATATTTATTATCAGCAGGGAAAGTATGCCAAGTGCATCGAAGTATTAGCGCCGTTAACCGATAAACCAGGTTCTCCACTGGCAGCCCGGAGATTATTGGCCCTGGCTTATTTCAATGCCGGCCGGATTAACCAGTCGTTATCGGAATGGAACAAGCTGCACCAACTTAAGCCTGAGGATGGCGAAGTTGAGTTTTATCTGGGGTTGCTGAAGGAGAAAAAAGAGCTATATGAAGAGGCGCTGGAGCATTACCAAAAGGTAATCTAATCAATGCCTGACAGCAAATGGGCGGAAGATGCCAGGCAGCGACTGGCGGCCCTGGAAGCCTTCGGTGGCGTATTAACGCTGGCCGGTATCAAGGATGAGGAGGTACGGCAGATTATCAAAAACTCCCCGGGGGCTGAAGAACATCACAATGCCGGGGCCATAATATTGCTGGATGAGGTCCGCTATACGGTGCATGATAATCATACCATGACCACCCGCATCCACCGGCTGATCAAGGTATTAAATGAACGGGGTAAGCGTTTTGGCGAGGTGAAGTTGGATTATGATTCCAGTCATCAGACGGTTAAAGTTGACCTGGCGCGAACTATAAAACAAGACGGCGCTATAGTAAATGTGGGTAAAAAATCTATGCGTGACCTTACTCCCTGGTCGGGTTTTCCACTATACAGCAATGCGAAAGTGAAGGTCATCTCTATGCCGGAGGTGATGGCCGGTTCATTTATTGAGTATATTGCCACCATCGAGTCGTCCGAGTTGCTGAATGAAGATGATTTTCAGTTCGGAGTGGGGTTGCAATCTTATGAGCCTCAAATATTGCAGCGCATCATCCTGGATGTGCCTGAATCCCGGCAGATCAATATCAAATACTTGCGGTTGAAAGATATTTCCCCGAAGCTTGAACAAAAAGACGGGCGGCGGGTGTATACCTGGGAAGTGAAGGATATGCCGGAGATAATTTCTGAACCGTTGATGCCCCCCTGGGCTGATATTTCGCCCTTTATTATGGTTTCCAGCTTCAGCGATTGGGCAGAGATCAGTCGTTGGTTTCAAAAACTGGCTAAAGATCAATTTCAGCCGGATGAGGCCATAAAACAAAAAGTGGCTGAACTTACTGCCGATGCGGCTACTCCGGAAGAGCAGGCCCGGCGCATATTTAATTTTGTAGCCAGCGAGATTCGCTATGTTGGCTTAGAATATGGCGTCTCCGGTTATAAGCCGCATAAGGCTACTGAAATATTCAAAAACAAATATGGCGATTGTAAGGATCAAGCTACGCTTTTAGTATCAATGCTGCGCGAGGTGGATGTGCCGGCTTACCTGGTATTGCTCAGCACCCGGGATAACGGCCGGGTGGAAGAGGATATCCCCATGTTGCAATTCGATCATTGTATTGTGGCGGCCCGGTTGGGAGATAGGCTGGTCTGGCTTGATCCCACCTGTGATACCTGCGGGCTTGATGATATACCGGACGGCAACCAAAAGCGCCGGACCCTGGTAATGTTTGAGGATGGCGCCCGCTTTATAACCAGTCCGCAGGTAGCGCCTGAGAAGAATAAAATGCTGAAGCAGGTGGAATTGAAGATAAAAGCTGACGGTAGTGTAAATGGCAGTTCAAAACTGATTACCGCTGGTGATTATAGCGTCAGTTACCGGGGATTTAAGTATACCAAACCCATAAAACGCAAACATATGCTACAGGGACTGGTAAACGGCATGTATCCCGGCGGCAAGCTGTTGGATTATTCCTTTACCGGCCTGGAGGAAATGGATGGCCCGGTTACTATCAGCTTGAATTATACCGGCCCCAGCTACCTTAAAACTGCCGGGGATTTAAGGCTGTTCCAGTTGCCGGGTATCGGCAGCAGCGCCAGGGCGGTAAGTCGTGAGGATAGAACCTATCCCATTCAATTTGGCAGTACTTCCTGGACTGAAGTACATACTACCATAAAAATTCCCCCCGAATACAAGGTGCGCTACCTGCCGGAGGAAATCAAACTGGAGTTGCCGGCTGTTTCCTACTGGTCATACTATGAGCAGCGGGATGGCGCAATTTATTATTTTAAGCGGAATATAATAAAGAAGGTGGAAATTCCAGTGGCGGACTATCAGCAGTATAAAGAATACCGGGAAAAGATTGCTCAGGAAACGGACCAGCAAATTATCCTGGAGGAGAAAAAATAATCCGGCAAACTCCTATCCACCTAACCGCTTGACCAGTTTATTTAAGTTCTGAGCATTGGGTTGGTTCGGAAAGAGTTTCAGCGATTGCTTTATATACGCTATGGCTTGCTCAGAATCGCCCAGCCGGTTTAATAAGAGGCCGGCATTAGTATAAGCCAGCGCAAATCTGGGTTTGACTTGAATAGCCTGTTGGTATCTCGTAAGCGCCGAATTGTAATCTCCCCTGGATTCGGCCATTATTCCCAGATGATAATGGGCTAAGGCAAAGCGGGGATTTACCCGTAATGCCTGCTTAAAGGCGCGTTTTGCTCTGGCAGGTTGATTTCTCTGCTTATATACCAGCCCTAAATTAAAATAGAATTCAGCCACATTAGGTTTCAGCTTAATGGCTTTTTCAAATAATGCTTGCGCTTCAGATAAATTCCCAGTGTTTAAATAGGCCAATCCCAGGTTGTTGCGCGCTTCAGCATAGTCCGGCTGAGCAGCTACTACCCGGCTGAAGGCCGCTGCCGCTTGTTTGTAATCTTTTATGCTGTTATAAGCATTACCCAGGTTGTAATTAACCGCCACATCATTGGGGTTAGCTCGCAATACTTTCTTGAATTCTGCTATTGCTTCGTAGTACATGCCCTTAAAACTATAAGCCAGTGCAAGATTACTGCGGGCTTTTAAAAAGCTGGGTTTAATTTCCAGTGACCGGGTATATTCAGCTATAGCTTTATCATACAACCCTTTAAAGCTGTAGGCTACCCCCAGATTATTGTGGCTTTTTTCGCATTCCGGATTTATCTTCAAGGCGATTAAGTGTTCGGCAATAGCCTTATCATATTGCCGCATATTACAATAGGCGCTACCCAAGTTATTGTGGGCTTCCTTGTACTCAGGCCGCATCCTGATGGCTTGCTGGTATTCCTTTACCGCTTTCTTATACATGCCCTGGCGGTTATAAGCATTTCCCAGGTTATTGTATGCTTCAGGGTAATTGGGATCCAGTTTTATACCGATCAGGTATTCGTTAGTGGCATCTTTAAGTCGCTTGGCATCGCTGTAAGCCACTCCCAGGTTTACATGTTGCCGGGCATTACCGGGGGATTTTTTAACCACATCTTCAAGAATGCTGATTACACTTTGCCAGGCTTCATTACGCTGATAGGTCATCATGGAAAGATTAATGACCAATACAGTCAATGCCCCTATTTTTAAAGGAGTTCGCAGGCGGGGCGCCAGGTGATGAATAGCCCGTTCCATGCCCCATATCACGATGATAAAAATGCCGATGCCGGGCAAATATAGCCGATGGTCATAAACCAGATCCAACCCCACAATAGTAGATTCCACTACCAGGTTGACAAAGAACCATAGTATAAAAAAAGAAATCAAGGGTTCTTTTTTGGCTATATAAATCGCCAGATATATTAAGCCAACAATAATCAGCAAGCTGGCTATGGTAGCCGGCGGGTTAAGCAGGGAATAAGATAACGGAAAATCATAATCCAGGTTCAGCCTAGTAGGCAGGGGTAAAAACAACAGCGTAAAATAATAGACAATCACCCGCCATTCAGTGGAAACCCGCTCGAAAAGTGTGAATGGCCGGCGGGCATAATTAGTCTTAAACCAGGCAATAGGCTCAAATTTGGTGTATACCAGAAATATTAATAATATAATAAATATAATGCCCGATAGATATGGCCATTTCTTTTTCAGCCAATCAGGATCAAGTTCCTGGAAGAAGTAAAATTCGTATAGGAACACTAAGATGGGAATTACGATGGTATTTTGTTTGCTGCTGAAAGCCGCACAAAAACAGACGAAGGCGATTAAATAATACCACCAGGAATTTGACCCGGAAGAGAGCCGCCCCCTGGCATAGCAAATCAGAGATATTACAGAGAATAAAGCGGCCAGGCTGGTAGCCCGCTGAACGATATAGGTCACTGCCTGGGTATTTACCGGATGGACGACAAATATAATGGCACAGGCCGCCGCAATTTCCCTGGCCCATGAGCCGTACCTGTCCTTCATGGCTGGCAGGGTAAGGGTTAACAGGGTAAATTTGAATATTGCCCAGGCGCATAGGATGTGGATGATTAGATTAACCAGATGGTAGCCCCAGGTGTTTAACCCGCCAAAGTAATAATTAAGGGCATAGCTGATTTGACTTATGGTGCGGCCGTTTTTGGCAATGGAGGATTTTAATCTGATTAGATCCCCATCCGCTATCTTCAAACTGGATAGGTGTACCCCCCGGTTGTGGACTATATTGGAACCATCGTCAAATATAAAGGGAACCGAAAAGGAGTTACTATAAGCTGCGCCGGCCAGAATTACGATAAATACAAAGGTGACTAAGTTGAAAACATCAGGACGTTTGCTCACTAACCAGTTAAGCAGCTTTTGAGAGGGGCTGGACGATTTTTTCAGTAAGCAACACTGCTTATATTTTTTCCCGCTGCCACAAGGGCAGGGATCATTACGACCGACCGCAACCATTTTCTGGCCTTTGGTCGGAATACTCGCCTCTTTCAAGGGGGTGTTGTGACTAAATTTAGCCATTTTCCTGCCTTTTTATACACCGCCAGGCCAACATGTGTCCGCAATGGGGCAGTGTTATTTCCAATAACCGCTCCACGGGTTGAAATAACCGGTAAAGCGGCACCGTTATTTGACTTGGAATTACCTTCATTCCCCGGCCGGTGGGAGGGAAATACCAAATTCCCCGCTTGGATTTAATCTTGAATTTATCTATCAGCAATTTTTTCAAGCTATTATAAGTATACCAGTTATCTATAGGTTGACCTGCGCTGGTCACCGGCTTTTTTAAAAGTAGCTCGGCTACCTTTCTGGCCAGACCATACCATGAAACCCAATTGGGAGTGGTAATTATTAATCGCCCATTATCGCATAATACCTGATGAAAATCCAGAATGGCGGCCCGGGGGTCAGTTAAATGTTCTAACACCTCACTACAAATTATACAGCTAAAAGCATTTCTCTTAAATGGCAGATGCTGAGCATCGGCTACCAGATATTTGTTTGTTTTGTATTGCGTTCTGGCGAGAGAAACCCGTTTATAAGATAAATCAAAGGCTATTATGGTTCTTTTATTTGTTGGATGCTGCTCGTCGGCTGAAATAAAAATATCTGTCTGGAAACCACAGCCGACGATCAACAAATTGGGGAAATCGCTCCTCTTCAAGAAGCTCTTTATGACCGCCAGTCGCCTTGACTGTTTGATTAAACCCAGAGGATGGTTTTCGGAATCAGTCCAATTCCCATAAAACTCTTTAGCATTAGCGGACATATAACGAATTTAGTTTTTCAGTAACTTATTGGGGTGCCTTGAAAAGTTAGAATTTTCGTTTAATATCAAGGCATGCGAAAAATTTAACCACAGGCATATAGAGTTGATAGTCCGAGGATTAAATTTTTTAGCATAACGCCGAGATTGAATGAAAAGGCAATTTTTCAAGGTTCCCATTAGAATGAGATATAAATGTTGCCTTAATAAACCTAAAACGGACACTCAGTTTATCATAGAAGCAAGGCAGTTGGCAAAACAATAAACAGCCGGCCCGAAAATTCCATTTTTCATTAATGGTGTTCATGATTTATGTTCTTGAAAAAGCAGACAATATATTGCCAGAGATATTTGAGTTTGCTGATTATTTATAATATCCGGCTTTATGGTGTATAATTTATAATATCAGCAGGGGCGGGCTGCCGGAAGTTGGAGACTATTGAGGAATTAATAATGGTAAGTTCGGAAAAAGAGGAAGCCTTATTATTACGGATGCAGGAGCTGGGCATACGTGATGGGGATATTATCGAGAAATTTATCCGCTCCAGTGGTAAGGGCGGACAAAAGGTGAATAAGACTGCCAGCTGTGTCTATTTAAAACATGTGCCCACCGGGATAGAGGTTAAGCTGCAGCAAGAAAGATCGCAAGCCTTAAACCGCTTTTTAGCCAGACGCCTGCTGGTACAGAAGATAGAAGACATGATCCTGGGGCGGGAGAGCGAGCGCATAAAGGCTATAGAAAAGCTAAAGCGGCAGAAACGCAAAAGATCGAAACGGGCCAAAGAAAAAATACTTCGAGACAAAAAGCGGCAAGCCGAGAAGAAGAAGCTGCGTCAAAATATAGATTTGGAATCGGAGCCATGATTCAGGTTAATTTTTGGCAACCGGTTTGATAAACACATTTTTAAGCGAAGTAAAATCACCGGCGGGATAGGGCACAAATTCTGATACCTCCTTTCGCATAGCCACCACATTCATCATATGCCACAGGCTGATGTACGGTAGATCATCGGCTAATATTTGTTGTACCCGGCCATATATGGCCTTCCTCTTTTCAGTATCCAGCGTATTGCGGCCCGCTTCCAGCAGCTTATCCAACTCCGCATTTATGTATCTGCCGCGGTTAGCTCCCTGGGGCGGGATCGATGAGGAGTGAAAAATATAATAATAGATATCCGGCTCGGTTATACCCACCCATTGCAGGCTATACAATTGAAAGTTACCCTTACTTATATCAGCAAAAAAAGTACCCCACTCATAGCTTCTGACATCTACCTTTATCCCCAGCTTTTGCCACTGATACTGAAGCACTTCAGCGATCCTTCGGCTCTGCTCATTTTGTGAGGTTTTATAGCTTAAACGAAAGCGGGGTTGCGGCCCGTCGCCGTCGGGATCGACAAATCCAGCCTCATCCAGTAATTTCCGGGCTTGCTCCAGGTTATAATTATAGTCGGTAAGCTGTGGGGCATAAGCCCAATGGGTTTCGGGCAGCAGGCTACTGGCCGGAGTCGCCAGGCCACCCAGCAGATGTTCTATGATGGCCGGGCGGTCAATTGCCAGCGCCAGGGCCTGGCGCACCCGCTTTTTTCCCAGCACAGGGTCTTCCATATTAAATCCGATATAGGCATAGGTAGTTCCGGCGGAGGTGATTACTTTAAGCTTGGGATTAGCCTTAAGGCGCGGCAATAGATCAGGGGGGATGGAATTCTGTACTAACTGAACGTCTCCCTTTTCCAACCCCAACAGGCGCACCGAATCCTCAGGTATAATCTTATAAATAATGCGCTCTAATTTTGGCCGGCCCGCATAATATTGAGTAAAGGCGCTAAACACCAGTTTATCATCGGCCTGCCAGTCTATTAACTTAAACGGGCCGCTGCCCACCGGCTTACGGGAGAATTCCCTGCCGGCTGTCTTTGCGATATGTTCAGGCACAATGCCCAGCGTCATATTTATCAAAAACGGGGCGAAGGGTTTTTTCAATATAAACTTAACCGTGTAATCGTCCGGCGCTTCAATTTGCTCAAGTTGCTCGAAGCTACCGCGGCGGGGAGATTTAAAGGCCGGGTCCATTATGGATTCAAAGGTATATTTTACATCGCGGGCGGTTAAACGCGATCCGTCATGAAAGGTTACCCCCGGCCTTAAATGAAACAAATAAGTTGTGCTGTCCGGTTGTTCCCAATACAGCGCCAGGTCGGGTACTAGCTTTGATTGCGGGTCTTTTTTAAGCAACCCGGAAAATACCAGTTGGGTTACCCTGGCTGAGGCTACGTCGGTGGCTTTGCGGGGGTCCAGATTGGTGGGGCTGGCGGCTAAGGCAATAGTAAGCGTCTGAACATCGGTCTTTGGCTCAGGGGCACAGGCTAGTATAAGCGTCACTAGTAACCAGATCGGCAAGTTGAACATCCGTCGATAGTTTAAAAAAGATACCATTTTTAAATGGTAACACCCACGGGATAAGCTGTCAACGGCAAGTGGCTATTAGCGTTTTTAGCCGGCTGGGTGAAAATGACATTATAATTTTTATTTGCGTTCTTTAAGGCGTTATGTTATATTATCCTTGTTCAACTTTCCTTTTAATAAGAAAGTGGGCTTATGTTGCTGGCCCGCTTTTTGTTTTATATGGTCAGGTTTTTTAAATCATATGTATCAGGATTTAGCTGAGTCCGTCGAAAAGCTAGTGGCGCCCCTGGTCAGCGCCGAGGGGCTGGAACTAGTGGATTTGCAGCTTAAGCGGGGTGGCGGCCGCTGGTTGCTGCGGATATTTATCGATCATCCCGAAGGGATAACTCATGAGCATTGCCGGCACATCAGCCAGTTAGTGGGCACGGTGTTGGAGGTGGAGGATATTATCCCTCACGCATATGTGCTGGAGGTATCTTCTCCCGGATTAGATCGACCGTTGAAACATTTAGAGGATTTTGATCGATTTAAAGAGCGGCTTATAAAGATAAAACTCCAACCGGCATTAAATGGAGAGTGGGTAATTAAGGCCCGGCTTAAAGGCATTGAAGATCAAAACATTAACCTAGAATATAAAGGGAATGTAATTAGCATTCCTTATAACAACATAGCAGAGGCTCGTTTAGAAGTAGAATTTCCGACTAAACGTAAACAAAAGACTAATTGCAAAAATAGCTAAACAGGATATTAGCGGGTTTAAATAATAAGGAGTATACCCATGGGTCAGGAAATCATCCGGGTTATTGAACAGGTAAGTAAGGAAAAGGGCATCAACAAGCAGATATTCATTGAGGCGGTGGAAGCCGCAATTGTATCGGCGGCCAAAAAATCTTATAAATTAGAAGAAAATATAAGCGCCCATTTAAATGAAGAAAATGGGGAAATTGAGCTTTATAAAGTTTACAATGTGGTGTCTAAAGTAGAGGATGAAACCAAAGATATTTCAGTAGCCAAGGCCAAAAAGATAGACCCTTCGTTAAAAGTGGGGGATGAAGCGAAAATCAAGCTGGAATCCCACGATTTCGGTCGTATTGCTGCTCAAACCGCTAAGCAGGTGATTGTTCAACGGCTGCGAGAGGCCGAACGGGAAGTGATTTATGATGAATTCAAAAAGCGGGAAGGAGAATTGGTAAACGGCATTATACAACGCTTTGAACGGCGCGATATAATTGTGGATTTGGGGCGTACCGAGGCCATTTTGCCTTATAGCGAGCAGATTCCCAAAGAAGCATACCACCGTGGGGATCGGGTGCGTGCCATTCTGCTTGAGGTAAATAAAACCGGGCGGGGGCCGCAGTTGATTCTATCCCGGGCGCATCCCGGCTTTGTTACCCGGCTGTTTGAAATGGAAGTACCTGAAATATATGAAGGCCTGCTGGAGATAAAGGGGACTGTCAGGGAAGCCGGCAGACGCACCAAGATTGCGGTATTATCAAACGACAGCAAAATAGATGCGGTGGGCACCTGCGTCGGCATGAAGGGTTCGCGAGTGCAATCTATTGTAAGGGAGTTGGAGGGTGAGAAGATAGATATAATTCGCTGGACAGAGGACGTCCGGGAATTCATCATTAACGCCCTAAGCCCGGCGAAAATAAAAAATATCACTCAAATAGATGAAGGAACTATGGAGGTGGTGGTCGATGATGATCAACTCTCATTGGCCATTGGCAAAAAGGGTCAGAATGTTCGCCTGGCGGCTAAATTAGCCCGGTTGAAAATAGATATTAAAAGCGATAGCCAGCTAAAAGAAGATAAAGATCAAAAAAAGCGGCAACAATTGGCTAAGGCTATTTCTGTCTTGCCGGGGGTGGGAGAAAAAACCGCCCTGGATATGATAGGAGAGGGCTATACCTCTGTGGAAGGGATTGCCGAAGCCTCAATTGAAGAGCTGAGCGGCGTATCCGGCATTGGCAAGACCAAGGCCAAGGGCATCATCGAGAAGGCTAAGGCCGTCTTAGCTGAAACCGAAGCTGAAGCCGAAGAATGATGAAGATTGCCGTCAGCGGTAAAGGCGGAGTGGGTAAAACTACGGTAACTGCTTTATTAGCCCACATATTGGCCGAGAACCATCAAGTAAGTGTGGTGGATGCCGATCCCACCCTCAACTTGGCTATGGCGCTGGGTGTTCCCGGTTCCCAGGTAGCTCAATTAACCCCGTTGGCTGAAATGAAGGAATTGATTCAGGAACGGGTTGGCGCCAGCGGCGGGGGTTTTTTTAAGCTAAACCCTAAAGTGGATGATCTGGCGGATAGAATAAGCTTCACTTATAAAGGCATCCGGTTATTGACTGTGGGTACCATCACCAGTGGCGGAGCTGGATGTGCTTGCAGCGAAAATGTGCTGTTGCGGGCCTTCCTTTCACATTTACTACTGGAAGAACAAGAGGTAGTGCTGGTGGATATGGAGGCTGGGCTGGAGCATTTGGGCCGGCGCACGATTCAGGCAGTGGATGCTTTGCTGGTAGTGGTGGAGCCTGGGCAGCGAAGCATAGGGGTGGCGAAACGCATCAAACACCTCTCGGCGGATATCGGACTAAAAAGGGTACTGGTGGTGGGCAATAAAATTAAGTCTGCCGACGATGCTCAAATTATTAAGCGCCATTTTCCCGCCGAAGAAATCCTGGGTCTAATCAGTTACAGCCCGGAAATTTTAGCCGCCGATCTGGAAGGCGTCTCTCCCTATCCTGGCATATCTCCGGCGGTAAAGCAGGAGTTGCTACAGCTTAAAAACAAGCTGATCCGGTTATTATCCCAGAAGTAAATGATGCACCCGTAAAAAGTCAGCTCCGGGTGCCGGCGGTAGTTGGTGAATAGCTGGGATGACACCTCCTTAACCGTACATCTACCGGCAACCCGTTTAAGGTGCCGGCGGTAGTTGGTGAATAGCTGGGATGACACAGCTATTATTGTTTTTGGGTTTTGGCATTTTTAGTAGGTTTAACCGGGTATTGGTAAACGTGGATGCAGTTGCCACCGGCATATTTAGCGGCATACATCGCCTCATCGGCTTTCTCTACCAGGCTGTCAATTCCCAATTTATGATCATAACAAATAACGCCAATGCTTAAAGTGGTATTATGCAATTTCAACCCTTCGTAAGTTTCTCTTAATCGCTCGGCTACCACCACCGCCGCTTTTTCCGCAGTTCCGGGCAGGATAACAGCAAACTCGTCTCCCCCGTATCGATATACTGAATCAACATTCTTTCTGGTAGTCTGAGCCGCTATCTTTCCCACCTGCTGAATTATTTTATCCCCTTGCTTGTGACCAAAGAGGTCATTATATTGCTTGAAATTGTCTATATCAAAGAATAGCAGCGATATAGTCCTATTCATCTTGCGATTAATTCGCGCTAGCTCGCGTTTTAATTCTTGATAAAAATGGCGTAAATTATACAAGCCGGTAAGCCCATCCTTAATCGCCAACGCTTTGGTCTGCTTTTCCAGCTTAACTTTTTTAGTTACATCCTGGGCTACAATAACCAGCCCCAGGTATTTACCCTGTGGATCTCTTACCGCTGAAATGCTGTCTTCATAATACTTGCCCTTCATACATCTGGTATGATGATAGTTAGTTCTTTTGCCGGTCTTGAAGTTCTGGATTATCTTAAGCACAGTGGACTGTTTTTCGACCATATGGCAACTCATGATATTTTTCCCTATCAACTTATCCAGATTAGCGGGAACTAATTTGGCGGCTTTGCTGTTGAAGAAGGCAAACCGATTATCGGCATCAATAAATATGACCGATTCGGTCATGCTTTCCACTAACCGCTCGAAAATAATTTTATTTTCTATCACCTTTAGCCTCTTTAACCCAATCTATTCATAAATTCAGCTAACTTTTTCAGGCTATGAGGCCTGTCAAGGTGGAACTAGCCGTAGCCTGCTTATTGGATGGGAACTTAAAGCCAACTTCCTTTAAAAAACCTTGTTTGCCCAAAAACTACCTTAATGGAAGCCAACAAACTTAAGCTGCTAAACCAAATATGGTTTTACCGGTAATAATGCCCAGCTTAATTTTACCGTTTTTAGGGATAGATGTCAATACGCTGGCTTTCATTGAGTCGTGGACAGTTTCAGGTTAGGGGTTCCAGTAGGGGCAGCCAAATGGCTTTTAGTATTGTATCTCCCAAATGTTTTATGTTTCGGCTTGAGGACAAGCCGAAACATCACAAAAGTGTCCACGACTCAGTTGACAAATCTGTTGCATCTCAATATACTAATCGCCACTGTTGGAATAATGGATCAAGGAGAAAAAACATGCAAAAACTTAATTCAATACTGGAAGCCGTAAAACCGCTGGATCGCTCAAAACAGGCGGCTATTCAACATAAACTGGATTTTTTAACCAAACCCCAGGGAAGTCTGGGACGCTTAGAGGAGTTAGCGCTGCAATATGCGCTGATAAAGGGAACCCTGGAGCCAACCCTGAAAGATAAATTAGCGGTGGTCATGGCGGCGGATCACGGGGTAGCCGCAGAAGGGGTAAGCGCCTTCCCGCAAGCGGTAACCCAACAGATGGTGTTTAACTTCCTGCAAGGCGGAGCGGGGATAAATGTACTGGCCCGGCACAGCGGTGTTGAGGTAGCGGTGGTGGATATCGGGGTAGCGGCTGAATTGGAAGCTCACCCCAAATTATTAGCCCGCAAGGTAGCTAACGGCACCAAAAACATGGCCCAAGAGCCGGCTATGAGCCGGGAGCAGGCCATCCAGGCTATCGAGGTAGGTATTGGTATCGTGGAGGAAGAACAGGCTGCCGGCCTTGATATACTGGCTACCGGAGAGATGGGCATTGCCAATACCACCCCTTCCAGCGCTATTACCGCCGTACTTACCGGAAGGTCGGTGGAATACGTTACCGGGCGGGGTACCGGCATTGACGATCAGGCGTTGGAACATAAAACTACGGTGATAGAAAAAGCCATCGTAATAAATCATCCCTCACCTGAGGATGCACTGGATGTGTTGGCCAAGCTGGGCGGTTTGGAAATTGCCGGTTTGGCGGGCGTTATGCTGGCCGGCGCCGCCTATAATATACCAGTAGTGGTGGATGGCTTTATATCCGGCGCTGCCGCACTGGTAGCTTGCAAGCTAAAACCTGAGCTGAAAGATTATTTAATAGCCGCCCACTGTTCAGTGGAAATGGGCCATAAAATAATATTAGAGCATCTGGGGCTTAAACCGCTACTTGACCTTAAACTGCGCCTGGGCGAAGGCACCGGCGCCGTGCTGGGAATAGGCCTGGTAGAGGCGGGAGTGAAAATCCTGACCCAGATGTCCAGCTTTGAAGTTGCCGGGGTATCCCAGGCTGGTTAAGTGAATCTATCCAAACAATTAAAATAGTTTGGATTAAAAACCTGATTTCATGGGGGGTTCGGCGAATTCAGGGCAAATTCATGAATAGCTCAGGCGAGAAAGTTTTTCGATGAAGGAATCCCACTTGTCTTTTTGAAGTGGATTTATGGCTAATATGTGGAGACCCATAACAAAAAGTTTTTTATCCTTTATAAGCTTTCCCCATACAACTTTACACTCTGCATTTATAGGAGAATCATCCGGAAATAAAATTGAAGCCGTGATTTGCTGCTTACCCGCCGCCAACTTTGATAGAGATTCGATTTCGTCAGCTGAAAAGAAATAAATTTCCAGCGCTATCCCATCCCGGGAAACATTTTTTATCCAGCCAGTCAATTCAAACGCTTTCTCACCTAATGAAATGGGAACAAAAAGGTTCAGTTGAATAAATGCGTCATAACGCTCAAATTTCCTCCTGTTTCCAGCATCCATTTTATTATCCTTTTGCTTATCTATTTATTTTTTAATAATCTCCATTTTTCTGTATGATTAAAATAAGTTTTGCTGAAGTTCTATGTAATTGTAAATTCAATATACTACTATTATATGTAACATGTCAATGTAATCTCTGTGTTTTACTGTAATTTGAGTTCATTAAGCTGAGGGTCTCCGATGGCAATCGGGCAACAATATCAACATGATAATTGTACCAAGCAGCGAACCGGATAAAAAGTAATTTTTTTTAGAATTAGAGGGGTTGGAAATTCTTAGCATATTGGGTAGAAAAATACTGTTCGCTACTTGGGTGCCTGAACATCAAAGTAGTCCGGCAAAACTGTCCCTGACTCAGAAAACATGATTTTGGTTGACAATCACTATAAATTTTGATATAAAGTATATTCGCAATTCAACTATGAACCATTACATAATATCTGGGTAGGGGTGCTTAATGCCTAAAATTTATATAGTAGATGTAACTAATCGCGATGGAGTGCAGACTTCCAGGATTGGTCTGGCCAAGCTGGAAAAAACCATATTGAACCTGTTTCTTAATGAAATGGGGGTTTATCAGAGCGAGTTTGGTTTCCCGTTTACCAACCATGAGGTGAATTACTTAAACGCCAATCTGGATCTGGTCGAAATGGGGGCACTTAAACCCATTGTCCTTTCCGGTTGGTGCCGGGCAGTAGTACAGGATATTGAAACCTCAATCAGACAAACCAAGGTAAAGCATCTGAACCTTTCTATCTCCGTGTCGGATATAATGATTAAAGGCAAGTTCCAGGGCCGCAAGAACCGGCAGGACATATTGGATTCAGCGGCCCAAGCCATTGATTATGCTAAGCAACACGGCATACAGACCATCGGGCTTAATGCTGAGGATGCTTCGCGGGCCGATATGGATTACCTGATCCAGTTTGCTAAGGTAGCCAAAGATCACGGGGCGGATAGACTGCGCTATTGCGATACCTTGGGTTATGATGATCCCTTTACCATCTACGAGCGGATAAAGCAGGTGGCTCAGGAGGTGCAAATACCGATGGAGATCCACTGCCATAACGATCTGGGAATGGCGGTAGGCTGTTCGGTAGCCGGCGCCAAGGGGGCGATTGATGCGGGAGTAGATGCCTATATCAATACCTGTGTTAATGGCGTGGGTGAGCGGGCCGGTAATGCCGATTTGGTATCCACTATTTTGGCGGTGCGCAAATCAAGCGGTATGGCGCAGCTGAATTTATTGGATGAACGGATAGATCTTTCTAAATCCTGGCAGCTTGCCCAATATGCCGCCTATGCTTTTGGACTGCCGATCTCCATTAATCAGGTGGGAATAGGCAGGAATGCCTTTGCCCATGAATCAGGCATTCATGCTGATGGGGCATTAAAAGATGCGCATAATTATGAGCTATACGACTATCATGAGCTGGGTTTGGGAGACCCCATATTAGTGGACACGGGACGTAAGATTACTACCGGGGAATATAGCGGGATTCGCGGGTTTAGAAATGTATACGATAAACTGGAAATCGAGTTTAGAGATGACCGGGAAGCCCAGCAGATACTGGAGCTGGTACGCTATGCCAATGTTCACACTCAAAAACCGCTAACCGACGCCGAGTTGCGCTTTATTGCCAGATACCCCAAAATAGCCAGAAAAGTGATGATGGTGGCCCCGCCCGAATATGACGGTGAACAGGCCAAACTTTTTTAGCGAATCCATACCCTCAAAAGTTGAAGTATTGTCCTGCCGGTTTATTCCGTTTCAAGCCGCACCTTTTAAGGATAACCAATCTATGATAGTGCTGGGTTTGGATACTTCTGCCGGGGCTAGCAGTGTCGCCTTAATAGATGAGCACGGTTTATTGGGGGAGTATTTTATAAATACAGGCCCGCCACATTCCCAGCGTTTAATATTCATGTTGGATGAGTTATTAAAGCGGGCTGGACTGGATTTAAAGGAAATAGCCGGACTGGCAGTAGCTGTAGGACCGGGCACATTTACCGGGTTGCGGGTGGGATTAAGTACTGCCAAGGGACTGGCTTTAGGGCTTAATATTTCTTTGCTTTCCGTACCCACCCTGGATGCCTTGGCTCAGGCCGCCCCTTATAGTCAACACTTGTTATGCCCTATCCTGGATGCCAGAAAAAAGCAGTTATATAGCGCCCTGTATCGTTGGGAAGCTGAAGGCTGGACCAAGCTCACGCCGGATTTGTTGCTCACGCCGGCTGAATTGGCTGCTAAAATTGACCAACCGGTAATATTTTTAGGCGATGCAGTAAGTGAATATGGGGAATTTCTACAGCATACCCTGGGCAAGCAGGCTCGATTTGCCCCCGCTCATTTGTGTTTTCCCAGGGCGCACCAGGTGGCTCAGCTAGGCCTAAGAGAGCTTAAAGCCGGGCGGACAGTATCGGCTCAAGAACTGGTTCCCCGCTATGTGAGGCGCGACCCCTTATTATAGCAAAACCGTTGCGGTTGACACCGTCGCCTGTATAGCCGGTAGTTTTGGCTTGTATTTTTAGCAGATGCGTTTTAAGCTGATTTCTATACCCAAAAAAGGATAATATGTTTTGAGCTTTGCGGTTGATTTACACTTACATTCAAATTGCTCGGATGGAGCGTATTCCCCCAGGGAACTGGTCAGTAATGCCAAAGCAGTGGGGCTTAAGGTTATTGCCTTAACCGACCATGACAGCGTAGAGGGGGTGGCCGAGGCGGTAGCTGCCGGCAAAGAATATGGCGTAGAAGTCATTCCCGGGGTAGAACTCAGTTTAACTTATGAGGAATATTCTGGTATTCACCTGCTGGGTTATTACCTCGATTGGCGCACCCCCAAGCTGAATGAGGCGTTAACCGAATTGCGCCGGGTGAGGGCCAGGCGGGGAGAAATGATCGTAGAGAAAATCAACCGGCTGCTAAAAAAAGAAGACAAAGCACCGCTGGATATTGGGGAACTGCGGGCCAAGGCCAAGGGTTCAGTGGGTAGACCCCACATCTCCCAGTTGCTTATAGAGAAGGGTTATGCTGAATACCAGCAGGAAGCCTTTGATCGCTATTTAGTGCCCTGTAATGTACCCAAAAAGAAACTTTCTCCTATAGAGGGAGTGGCCTTGATTGAGGCCGCCAGGGGCATAGCAGTTTTAGCCCATCCTACAATTTTGACCGATGAGCGACGGCCGGAAAGCGCTGCGGATCAGCTTAAGCTGATCCATTATATGCTGGCCCAGGGAGTGGAAGGCTTAGAAGCCGTATACAGTGGTTACGATCAATCCCAAATCGATTTTTATCGGGATATGGCCCGAAAACATAATTTGCTGATTACTGCCGGCAGCGACTTTCATCGAGCGGATGGAAAAATCGAACTGGGCCGGTTAGGGATGGGAATATCCATACCTACTGATATAGTGCAGCGCTTAAAAGAGCGATACCGGGAAAAATACGGTAATTATCCAGATTTAAAAACAACGGCTTATATCTGACCCAGGTTATTTCTGCACGACTCCTAAGTACCCCGAAATATACGGCTTAGTTCTCCTACCGCCTCATCGATTCCCTTAAAAGGCTGCTCTATGCGATAACCCTGCGCTTTTAATTTATGACCTAATTCCAATAGCAGGGGTAAGCGTAGCCCAACTTCAGTCATTATCTCCGGCCTGGTAGCCAACCGGCTTACTTCGCCGCAGAAAAGCTGCCTTCCCTTATTCAGTATCAACAACTTTTGGGCCAGGTGATTTACCTCCTCCAGGCTGGAAGCAGTAAGTAGCACTGGGAGTTTCGTTTCTGTATTAAGCTTCTCTATCCATTTTAATACGGTATGGGCGGCCTTGGCATCTAAGCCGGCGATCGGTTCATCCAATAATAATATGTGCGGTTGATTTACCAACACGCAGGCAATAGCCAACCTACGCTGCTCACCGCCGGATAGTTCAACGGGTGAGCGGCGCTTTAACTCCTCATATTCCAGCCCCACGCCATTTAAGGCCCGAATTATACGGCTTTCGATTTCAGCCGTTTCCAACCCCTGCTGCCGTAAGGCATAACTTATATCATCCTCCACCGTGGATTGAAAAAATTGTTGTTCCGGGTATTGAAACACCAACCCCATATGCTGCCTGAGCGCAGCTTTACCTGAGTAAAGTATTTCACCCGCTGAGGCCGGCAGCAGACCGGACAGCAGTTGCAGCAGCGTGGTTTTGCCCGCCCCGCTGTTTCCCAGTATGACCCAGAAATCACCCGCAGCTACCTGAAAGTCGATATTTTTTAAGATAGGCGTATTTTGCGCTGAATTATAGGCTAAGCCGGAAACCTTTAAGCTCATAATTGACTCAACAGCTCATCTATTGTAAAGATGGGTAGGTTTAACGAAAAGCCTTCAGCCAATAATTTCTGACTTAAGGTTATAAGCGGCGGCAGTTCCAAGCCCCAACCCTCCCAATCATAGCTATCGGAAAACATTTTATCGCCCGGCTCATCCGCACACAACCGGCCCTGGTGAAGCACCAGCACTCGCTTGGCTCCCCTGGCCTGCTCCACTCTCTGGGAAAGCCAGATAATGGTTACTCCCTGCCGGCGGTTTAAGCGGTATATCAATTGCCACAATTGCTCCGCCTCGCCAGGGGCTAAAAATGCCGCCGGTTCATCCAATATTAAATAACGCGGGTTCATAGCCAGCACACTGGCCAGTACCACCCGTTGCTGTTCTCCGCCTGAAAGATCGGCCACTGCCCTTTTTGCATAATTCTCCAGCCCTAACCAAGCCAATGCCTGTTCCACCCTGGCCCTGATTTCTGCTGCTTCAAGCCCCAGGTTTTCCTGCCCAAAAGCCAACTCTTCCTCTACGGTGGGAGCGATCAACTGCTCCTGCGGTCTGGATAAAACCAGGCCCACGCCTAACCAACCGGAGTCATACTGTTTAGCGGTATTAACCCCGGCCAGCCATACCTCACCTGAGTCAGCTAGCAATACGCCGCTTATTAATTTACTCAAGGTACTCTTGCCGCTACCGTTGGCCCCCAGCACCGTCACCCACTCACCCCGGGCAATCTCCAGGCTTAGATTACGAATAGCCCACAGTTTATGTTGGCTATTCAATTTATAACTAAAATTAATATTTTCTAGCCGTATCATATAATAAGGTTGATAATGATTATAATTAAAACAGCCCGCAACTGGAAGCTCCGGAATTATTGACAGTTTCAAATATAAATGTTATTTTAAGCTATAGAATCGATTTGTTAAAAAAATCACCACAAGCTGCTATATTGACCAGAAAACCATGGTCAGGAAGCAGATATAATCAAATACAGGTTTGCATCTAATAAGACCCGAATCATGCGGGTGGAAAAAACAGGTGCTTAAAAAATTAAAACCAATTTCCAGACCGAATTCTCCTACCATTATAGCTCTTAGCTTTCTAATTGTCATCCTTTTAGGAACCATCCTGTTAAGTTTGCCGATAGCCAGCCGACACCAGCGGCTTAATATAGTGGATGCCCTGTTTACCGCCACCTCCGCTACCTGTGTAACCGGCCTGGTTGTAGTGGATACCGGACGACACTTTACCTTGTTCGGACAATTGGTAATTCTGGTTCTGCTGCAAGTGGGCGGGCTGGGCATCATGACCTTTTCCATTTTCTTCACCGTTTTGATGGGCAAGCGCATAAGTATGGCGGATAAGCTGGTAATGCAGGATGCCTTGCATTATTTTGAACTGGAGAATGTCGGTCGGCTGATAAAACGCATTTTATTGGTTACTTTAAGTATAGAGCTGTTGGGGTCGATTCCCCTGTTTTTAAGCTGGCGACTTAACTTAGGGGTCGGGAAGGCGGCATATTACGCCCTGTTTCATTCAGTATCCGCTTTCTGTAACGCCGGTTTCTCACTGTTTTCAGACAGCATGATACCGTTTCAACATAATATAATGGTAAATCTGGGGATGATCAGTTTAATAATCCTGGGGGGCTTGGGATTTGTGGTATTGATGGATATAACCAGATTCTTTCTGTTGAAATTAAAAAACAAACCCTGCCGGCTCTCTCTGCAAAGCAAGGTCGTACTGTCTACAAGTATCGGCCTGGTTGTTGCGGGCACAGGTTTGTTATGGCTGCTGGAGCAAAACAGCAGCTTAGTTAAGGTTACATTTTTGAGTTGTCTTTTCCAATCGGTAACCGCTCGTACCGCCGGGTTTAATACCCTGCCTATCGGGAGTTTAAGCACTACCTCGTTAATTATTATAATAATCCTGATGTACATCGGCGCCTCGCCAGGCTCCACCGGTGGGGGAATTAAGACTACATCCTTTACCATTTTTGTGGCTACCTTGCGTTCCATGATTTATGACCGGGAGCAGGTACATCTTTTCCACCGCACTATCCCCCGAAAGAGCATCCATAAGGTAGCCGCCATTATCGGGCTTTCAGCCTTTTTGATAACGGCGGCCACTATTGCTTTGATACTATCGGAAAAGAATCAACTGTTTGGCGTTCAGCGGGGCTATCCGGTGCGAATTTTATTTGAGGTGGTATCCGCCTTCGGGACAGTGGGGCTATCTACCGGCATCACCTCCCAGCTATCTATCCCGGGCCGCCTGCTGACCACCCTGATTATGTTTATCGGCCGCATCGGCCCCTTGACCCTGGCGCTGGCGCTGGGCAGGGTTAAACCCCCGCCCGCTTACAAATACCCTGAGGGCCGGATTACCGTAGGTTAGGGGGAACCAGTCCCCCAGGGGGTCAATGACTCCTTTTATTTATTGGGTAGCTTGTTAACCAATGATCATTATTCCCTATGGCTATATTAGCTCTGGATTGCTCCACCGCAGGTGGTAGGATTTAAGCCTTTGAGTCCCGCTATAATTTCACAATTAATTTTAATTGCCTTTCTGTTAGCGCTGTCGGCCTGCTTTTCCGGCTCCGAGACGGCTTTGTTTTCCTTAAAGAAGATAAAGCTTAAAGAGCTACAACAAAAAGATGACCCGCAAGCTAAAGCCATAACCCGCCTGCTGAGCAAACCGCGGCGTTTATTGATTACCATTTTATTGGGCAATGAACTGGTAAACGTAGCTGCTACCGCTATCGCCACCACATTGGCGATTGAGCTGTTCGGCCTTAAAGGGGTTAGTATTGCCATATCGGCCATGATTTTTATGCTGCTCGTTTTTGGTGAGGTTACCCCAAAAACCATAGCCGTATATAACCCGCTGCGCTTTGCCTCAGTTATAGCCCCCGCCCTGCAGCTGTTTTCCCGGCTGATCTCGCCTTTAATAAAAGTCCTGCAGTGGTTAGTGGATTTGCTGTTGGCTCCTTTTGCGGCAGCTTCCACCGATACCGCCATTACGGAGGCTGAATTCAAATCCATACTGGATGTCAGTAAAGACCGGGGTATCCTGGAGGATACCGAACGGGAGATGATCCGCAACGTATTTGACTTTGCCGAAACCACGGTAGCTGAGGTTATGCTACCCCGCAAGAATATGTTTTGTCTGCCGATTGACGAGAACTTAAACAATGTAATTAAGAAAATCAAGAAAAACCTATATGCCCGTATACCGGTCTATCAAGGAAGCATGGATCACATAGTGGGTCTTTTGTATACCAAAGATTTGCTCATACACCAGAACAAACTAAAACCCTATAAGTCCATAAAAGAGATATTGCATCCCCCCCAACTGGTGCCTCAGACCAAGAAAGTCGGCGAGTTGTTGCGGGATATTCAGATACATAAGGTTCATTTAGCTATAGTCGTAGATAAGCAAGGGAGAACCGTGGGGCTCATCAGCCTGCATGATATTCTGGAAGAGTTGTTTGGCGAGATTATTGATGAATCGGAAGTTAAAGAGCGGCTGGTACGCCAACTTGACCATAACACATATAAAGTATCGGCCTTAATGCAGCTTGACGACTTTAACCGAACCCTGAAAGCCAGCTTGCCCCGGCAGGATTTTGAGACACTGGGCGGATTTCTGCAGGATTTATGGGGGCGCATCCCGGCTAAGGGGGAGAAGATTCACTTTGATAATCTGGAGTTTACTATCAGCAAGGTTAAGCGGCGCCATATTGATGAAGTGTTGGTCAAAAAAAGGTAGTTAATAATGTCGGGTTGGATTTTCGTAATTGCTATTATTATCTGCATATTGGCGGAAGGCTTTTTCTCCGGGGCTGAGATTGCCATCGTTTCAGCCAGCAAGATCAAGTTGAATTATCTGGCTCAAAGCGGTTCTAAGGCCGCCCAGTTGATACAACGCATGTTGCAGCAGCCGGCCAAGCTACTTTCCACTACGCTGGTGGGCACTAACATTTGTACCGTTGTGGCGGCTGCCCTGGCCACTACCATACTAACCCGGACATATCACGGGCGGGCCGGGCTATATGCCACCCTGATCATATTTCCCCTGACCCTGATCTTTGGTGAAATTATACCCAAGACCCTTTATCATCAGCACAGAAACAGGATTACTATTTTGCTGGCTTACCCCCTGAAGGTCATCTCGCTGATCTTGTCTCCCATAGTGCTGGTGATGAATGGGCTGGTAGGATTATTGCTCAGGGTGTTTAAAGCGGAAGTGGGCCTGGAGCAGTTGTTTGTCACCAAGGAAGAGCTGAGATCGTTAGTGTCTCAGGATAAGCATGGAGAAATGCTGGAAAAAGTAGAACGTGAATTAATCGGCCGTATCTTTGATTTTGGCGATACCCTGGTTAAAGAAGCGTTGGTGCCGCTGATTGATGTGGTGGCGGTGGCCAGGGAGGCTACCATAAACCAGGTTATTAGTCTGGTACAAGACAAGGGCTTCTCCCGATTCCCGGTATTTTATAAGCGAGTGGACAATATCATCGGAGTAATCAATGCCTTCGACCTCATCTATGCCAAGGAGGGAGAGCAGGATTTCACCCGTTTTGTTGCTCCGGCCTGCTATGTGCCGGAAACCATGCGCATAGGCGATCTGTTCAAGGAGTTTCAGCACCGCGGGATTCAACTGGCGATTGTAGTGGATGAATACGGCAACAGCCAGGGCATCGTTACGCTGGAGGATATTCTGGAGGAAATCGTGGGCGAAATACAGGATGAGTATGACGCTGAACGCCAGCTTTATCAGGTGCTGGATGATGGTTCTTATATTATGGACGCCCGCATGGAAATTGACCATATACGTGAAAAGCTGGGGCTGGATCTCCCGGAAGGGGATTTTGAAACCCTGGGCGGGTTGGTATTGCAGTTGATGAAGAAAATACCGGATCCCGGTGATAAGACAACCATCGGCAACCTGGAGCTAACCGTGTTAAAGTCCGATGGGCGCAGTATAAAAAAGATCAAGCTGGTTAAACTTCCAGGTCCGCCGGATGCCTCAGCAGCAGACAATTTTGGCTGTGATTGAAAAACAACTGTCTGTTGAATTTTGGAAGTTGATACAAAAACGTCGAAGCCAGCCAACCGTATCTCTGGAATAACACCAATAATCTTGTAATCTTAAACGCAAACCGCTTTCAAAACGCATTGTGTATGTTGTCAACAAAAACGCCTCACCACCCATCACTTTTGAGGAGCAGTAGTGGGAGTTTTTTCCCGAGCTGTGCGATCCGTTTTAGGAGTCGAAGGCTGTATATATGCATGTAGTTTGTCATCCCTAGATGAATGCGGGTTTATGTTAACAATTATATGTTATATAAGAACTTTTTCGATACTTTTATAGGACTTTATTGGCACCCTTTTAGTTTGTCCACCAAAACGTAAAATCAATCACTTACAAACCTTTTCTGCAAGTAGTTTGTC
>JAJRUS010000101.1 GCA_024277675.1 bacterium
ATTGAGGGATTCCCGTATGTTGGATACGGTGCGTGACTTACACGATATAACCAAGACCCCTATCATCCTGGTGGGCATGGAGGAGATTTGCTCAAAACTTGTCCGACACCGGCAGTTCTGGAGCCGGATCAGCCAGATTGTAGAATTTGCATCGCTTGCCGCCCCGGAAATTATGATGCTGGCAAATGTTTGGGCCGGACTGCAAATCGAGCCTGAAGCGGCCGAGCTGCTTTGCAAACACACCGAGGGTGATTTCAGGCATATCACGGTGGCGCTGTATCACTTAGAACAAGCAGCCAACACCAATAAGACCAAGACTATCACTGCATCTATGGTGGAAGCGGTGGTAAGTAAAGTCATCCGCCGAAACAAGAAAGCGGGGAGGCCAGCCTCCGCACAGCGGCAATTATCTTAAAAAAGGGGACATGTCCCCATGAGCAGACTAAGCCAAGTCAGGGAATATTTTAAAGAGCATAAAGAGGCATTTATATCCATTATGCGGAAAGAACTGGGGTTAACCCATACCCAGGCTGACATAGACATCAGAGAACTCATAAAGAGCGGATATATAAAAAGCCTGGAAGAGCCTGGGCTTTATGCCTGGGTCGGCGAACCCAAACGTAATCGTAAGGTGCAGGAAAAAATCTGGAAGGCCATGCGTATTGCTAAGAATTTCAGTATACGCAGTTTGGAGGTTACCACCGGCGCAAGTTATGACTATATCAAACGCTATGTCAGGCATTTAAAGAATAACGGCTATATCAGAACTATCGGCAAGAGCAAATGGCCGGGACAGACCGCCAACCAAACCTGCAGCCGGTGTTGCGTGATTTTGGTGAGCGCATGCAGCGTTCAATCGCCAAGAATTTCAAGGAAGGCGGCCGCCCGAAGAAGTGGAAACCCTCCAAGCGGGTGAAGGAAAAAGGCGGCCAGACGCTGATAAAAAGCGGAAGATTACACAGCAGCATAACCTATGAAGCAGGCAGCAATTACATGACAATCGGCACCAATGTAATTTACAGCCGCATCCATCAACTGGGCGGCATGGCTGGTCGAGGACGCAAGGTAAGCATACCCGCCCGGCCTTATCTGGTATTCCAAAATGAAGACCTGAGATACCTGGGTCTTAAATTACGCAAATATTTAATGCAGAACTAAACAGAATATGAACTATACCATTAAGCAAATAGAAGACAAAATTCTAAGCTCACTGAGAGATTTAAAGGTAAATAATCGGGTTAAAACCCTGGATGCTTACCAGGGTGACTTGGAAGATGCCCTGGAGAACCCTGAACGGTTGATAGTGCTTTTCCCGGCTGTATTGGTAGTGTTTTCCGGCAATACTTACACCGAGAATCCGCATGAAGTGTATATCCAGCGTATAAGTTTCGACATTATTATCGGTTCCAATTCACTGCGGGGCGAGAAGCAGCGAACCCTTGGAGTTTATGAGTTATTGGAAGATGTGCGGGAAATACTCACCGGCAATCAATTGGATTTGCAGATTCCGCCCCTGTCTCTCGTTCGGGAGCAACCGGTATTGGTGGGTAAGGTAAAGGGGCGGTTTCTGGCGGTTTACGCTGCCACCTACAGTGCTGATATAGATTATACCAGTTATTAGATTAAAAGGAGAGATGCGGTGCGATTTATTTTCAAAGAAAGCGCTCCATCGACAATAACTATCGCTCACGGCGATTTCATTCGTACCTTCACCAGGGGTGAACAAAAATATTATCAGTGTGATGATAGTGAGTGGGAGAAAATAGTACGGCCCTGCGGTTACTTTGAAGAATATGAAAGAGAGAACGTTTCCAAGGACAATGTCCTTAAGGAGGATTAAACTATGCCACGAGATTACGATGTATTGTGGGCTTTTTCCACTAAGAAACAGTAGGCTTACGGCACAGCCTTGGGTGATGTCGATTTAACTTTGGCCTATCCCTTTAAGGGACCGGATATTTTAGAACATACGCCTGAAATTATTCCTGATGTAGATGATATTGGTAAGGGGCATGAGTGGCCCACCCGGCAGGAACTGGAGCGTTGGGATACCAAGCTGAAACGCTCTTTTGATTTAACCAGTTTTATGGCTGGCTGGATAGGCGCTTTCGGTTTGGGTGCGGTAAACAGCGCCCTGGTCAGTACATCATTGGCCTATGAACACACCTGTAAATTTTCAGACCCGGCGGTGGATAACCATCAATTACCTATTGCCACCGTGGTGGAGCGGCTCTCATCCGGTATAAAGCGAAAAGTCAGGGACTTGGTAGTGAGCGATTTCACTATTGAAGGTTCCGGCAAAAACCGGCTCAGCCTGGAGATGAACTTAGTGGGATCGGGTTTTAAGGAAGTCAGCACCCTTACCATGCCAACACTAACCGCTGGTAAATTCCTGCGCATGTCGGGTACCACTCTGCAGGTGGGTATAGCCGGTTCCGAGGTGGATGTATCCTCCAGGCTTAAGAAATGGACGCTTAAAGTAAGCAACAACCTGTTTGAGGAGGACGGCTATTACCCGGGTTCGGGGTTGTATCGCGGGCGATGTTTATACGGCAAGCGCAAAGTGGATTTTAACTTCGCTCTGGAGCTGGAAGAATCCGATGATGTGGGGCTTGACCATCTGGAGAGCGGCCAGGAATTAAAGGCCATCCTTTCAACGACGGGAGATTTAATTGAAGACACTTCCTATCATCAACTAATCCTGACTATACCAAAACTTAAATACAGCTTGGTACCTATCGGCATAGAGGATCAGAAACAGGTTTACAGCCTGGAGTGCAACGTCTTCTATGATTCCGGCATCTCAGGCCCCATAGAGCTTAAAGTAACCAACACCCAGGCCAGCTATCTGGCATAGGGGATAAATCCCCAGGGGACTTATCCCCACGGGTCAACAACCATATGGGGACATGTCCCCCAAAGGAGGCTTATCATGGCGAAAACACAAGGGGCACAGTCCCAAGGGTCAATGACCCAAGCGCAAGGTTTTAAGGTTGGCTTGACTGAACGCAAAGTCGAACTTATCGCTTCCCAGGACGGGCGGGAACATAAACTGACCCATATTTTGCGTTATCCAAGCTCGGCCGAGTGGATCGAGTACGACCGGCTGGTAAACGAGGTGAAGTTCAAGGGCCGAAAGACGCAGTATAAGAGCCGGGTGCTGGAGGCCCGCATACATCTGTACGATAAGCTGGTTACAAGTGTCGAAGGCTACTGGGACGCCGAAACAAATCAACCGCTGACTATTGATAAAACCGGTTGGCAGGATAAAATACCCGCCCTGCATAAATCCGAGGTAATCGGTTCCTTTGGCGAGGTAAGCCCGGCGGAAGAGGATGAGGTAAAAAACTGACCCAGCGGGTGGTGGCGGCATTGGCCTCACCTGCATTAAATTGTTCCGATGATTGTATCTATCAACAGATCAGTCCCGATGAATGCGAAAAATGCGGTATCTCGCAAGCCGCTTATGATCCCTGGACGGAGCATCTGTTTATGCTGTGGAACTTAAAAGAAAGCGGCTGTAAGTTCGGCTTGAATGACCTTACCCCAAGAGAATGGCAGGGCTTGATGATCATTCAGCGGGAACTTTTAAATTTAAGACAAAAAAAGCTAAAGGGCCGCTGATCCAAGAGTCACTGACCAAAAGAGGTAGCTGATGGGTTTTGATACGGTTTCCATAAAACTGCAGACTACACAAGATGTAAGCCAAAAGGTAAAAACTGCTCAAAATGCACTGGACAATCTGGAAGGCAGCACTTCCAAGGTTTCCGGTGCTTTCGGCAGGTTGAAGGCAGCCGGGGCAAACACTATGTCCCAGCTAAAACAGATGACAACCGGCTGGATGGGACTGGCGGCGGCGATTGCCGGAGTAATTAAGCTGGCCAAAGATTCGGTGGCGGCTTTTATGAAGCAGGAACAGGCTGAGAATGACCTGGCGGTGGCCATGAAAAACGCCGGGACTTATACTAAGGAAGCTTATGAAGCTTATGAAGCTTATGAAGCTTATGAAGGTTTGAAGCAATACGCCTCGGCCTTACAGCAGGTGACCACTTACGGTGATGAGGTAACCCTGTCGGTAATGGCTAATTTGCAAAGCCACGGTATGGAGATAGACACCTTAAAAAAAGCCGTCAAGGCCACGATGGATTTAGCCACCGCCAAGAAGATCGATTTGCGCACCGCCTCGGAACTGGTGGGCAAAGCCTTTGTGGGGGAAACCGGCACGTTGTCCCGCTATGGTATTGTGCTTGATGATAATGTGGAAAAAAGCAAGAAATTTGAGGCGGTGTTGAAGTTGATCAACGAACGCTTCGGCGGGGCGGCCCAGGCTGATATAGAAACCTATGCCGGGCAACTAAAACAGCTGTCCAACTGGTGGGGCGACATTACCGAGAAGATCGGCTTCGGTTTGGTTAAAGCGCTGGAGGCGGTATTGGCCTTGATCGGAGCGGTAATCACCGGCTTCTTGAAGATGATGCAATATATTTATCAAGCCTTAAGCTATCTTCCGAAGATTGGCGATGCATATAAGGACGCGGCTGCCAAAATGAAAGAATGGGCTGATACCACCTGGGATTTTACCCAAAAAAATTACAAGATGTTGACTACCAATAAAGAAGCGGCGGAAAGTATAAAGACTCAAGCCGATGCCGCCAAGCAGGCCGCTGATGCCCAAAAAGAGTTAAATAATGCGGTCAGCACTCAGCCGGAAATAGGTGTAGCCGGACCGGTAGACTGGGGGCCGTCTCCGACCGCAATGATGGATAGAACCGAAATAGTGGGCCCCACCGGGGAGCAGTTGGAAGCCATGAAGAAAGCCTATGATGAAGAGCTGGAGAATAAAAAGCTAAAGGAAAATCAGCAATTGGATGAGCTGGCCAGGCTCAGAGAAGAGCACCTGAATCGGCTGGAAAATATGGAAGCGGGAGCTTCTGCCAACCGGGAATCGCTTCATCAGGAAACCATCAACAAATTGAAGGATCAGGAAACCAGCCTTGCCGAACATACAAACGAAACATTACAAGGCATAAAGGATTTGGGAAGCGGTATAGCTGATTCGCTGGAGAATAACCTGGGTAATGCGCTCACCGATTTTGGCAAGGGCGCCAAATCGGCTAAGGAAGCCTTTGGAGATATGGCTGCAGCTGTTTTGGATGATATCGCCGGCATGATGGCCCGCATGGCGACTATGTCGGCAATGCAGGGGTTGATGGGGGTTGGTGGCGGCCTGGCCTTTGCCGAAGGCGGTATTATGCCGGGGCATTTTACCCCCGTTACCCCCATGCAGCATGGTGGGGTATACAGCAGGCCCACATTGGGACTGATAGCGGAAGCCGGTACCCCGGAAGCGGTTATCCCCTTAAAAGGCGGGGCGGTGCCGGTAAGGATTGAAGGCGGTCAAACAAAACCCCAAAAGCAAAGCCCCACTTATATTGTAAACGCCTTTTCCGAAGAGTATATGCAACAACAAATAAACAACGCCCTGGCCCAAAACGCTGAAGTGATCGTCAATATGGTGCAGCAAGATATTGCGTCAAACGGTAATACATACCAACTTATCAAGGGGATTAGGTAGATGCCGCCGAGAATAGGTTGGGAAAAGGTATGTGTAAGCCATATGAGTAAAAAAGAACTCTTTGACCAGCTGAAGGCGGCAGGTAGGATTCCAAAGGATATAAAAAGCCCCGGACAACGTAAATTTAAACAAGCCCCCTGGTTCTATCAAGTTTATAAGCAGGGGTATTATTGGGTTAAGCCGGATACATGCACTGCCGATGATTTACCGGCAGCCTTGAAGTTATGCTTAAGCATATTGGCAGCGGATGTCAAAGCCCGCTATTTGAAGCAAAACGGCTCACAAGCTAACGGCCGCAGGTATGTGGAAATAGACGTCAGAAAAATATCTGATACCGCTTTACTGTATCTGCTTAAAAAACTGGGTGTTATTCCTCAAACCATAGATTCTCTTAGGTTCAATAACCTACCCCCTAATATTTACCTCAAATTCTGGAAGATAAAAAACCGGGGGTATTTCCGTTATGGTTGGGAAAAAAGAGATGTTCAAATTGATGTTGGCAGTTTTATCGATAATCTGGCTTATGTGGATAGAATCATAAAAGTGTCATTGAGAGCTTTTAACCTATGTGATTATCATGAGGCGTATTCCACGCTTTATTTTCGAGCATATGAACTGAGCGGGCACCCGCTTTTCTTAAATAACAAATGGCTGTATACCGTGATGCGATTTGAAGCTATGCGGGCGAAAGAGAAAGAGCGCAACTACTATAAGAGAATGCTCAGCTATGACGAGATTTTAGAGAAAACGGTTGATGGTGATGAGGGTATGTTTGATATAACCGCATTACAACAAAAGGCTCGCCAAAACTATATACAGTTGAACTAAAGGATTATAGGAGAGCAAGGCGGGAGGCGGCAACCTCCCAAGGGTCTTTTGACCCCAACCCGACCTGTTAACCCCAGGCCACACAATTAAGTGCTACTCCCCCGCCTGCGCACAGGCAAATACCAGTATATCAGAAATACAGGTGCGGGAAAAGTGCATCCGGGCCTGGAACATGTCAGATGTAGATTATCCCACCTTTGAGGGTTTTATCCGTACGTATGGGGTAGATATAGCCCGCAAGGTGTCTGAATATTTCGGTGGGCATAGGGTATATGTGCCCAAGAAGGATCAGCTGGCGGTGCGTGAGCGCAACGCCTTGCTGCATGTCCTATACCACAAGGTGCCGCATTTTACTTACACAGACCTTCAGACCATAGTATACCTGGCCCGAGGCGAACGCTTAACTATTCGCCATATCCGCCGTATAGTCAACAAAAGATGACGTCCCCACCCTGGAATGTCGCTGTTTACGCCTGATAAGCTGTGCCGAACCTAAACGGGGAGGATGCTATGAACAGCTTTATCGCCTGGGTTGGCGGCAAACATTTATTGGCTAAAGATATTGTAAGTATGCTGCCGGAGCATACCTGCTATGTAGAGGTATTCGGCGGTGCCGGTTGGGTGTTGTTTAAGAAACCGA
>JAJRUS010000102.1 GCA_024277675.1 bacterium
CTGTCCGCCTGAATATGTGATGGCTTCCGCTAACCCGCATCTCAAACCCATAGTGTCGCAACAAGTTGCAAAGATCATCAAAAGCTATATTGGCATCGGCTCTACCGCTCAATATTTGTTGAACAACTTGCTTATATCTACTCATATATTGTAGCCATTCTGAACTTCCTTTTACCCCAACACCGCTCCAGTGCTGGCCGAGCTAACTAATTTGGCATAGCGGGCCAGCCAGCCGGTTGTTATCTTGGGTTCCGGCGGACTCCAGGTGGCCAGCCGTTTTTCTATTTCTGCCTGACCTATTTGCAAATTCAATTGCCGGTTGGGAATATCCAGCACAATCCGATCTCCATCTTTAATAACAGCAATCGGCCCGCCCTCGGCGGCTTCCGGTGAAATATGCCCGATACAAGGCCCGCGGGTGCCGCCGGAGAACCGCCCATCGGTAATAAGCGCCACCGACTCTCCCAGACCCATGCCTACCAGCGCCGCCGTAGGCGAAAGCATCTCCCGCATACCAGGCCCGCCCCTGGGGCCTTCATACCTGATGACCAGCACATCCCCAGGCTTTATCTTTTTATCCATAATGGCGGACATGGCCTCTGCCTCAACATCAAACACCCTGGCAGTACCCTCGAATTTGAGCATCCCGGCCGAGATAGCCGACTGCTTGACCACCGCCCCATCGGGCGCCAGGTTGCCGCTTAATATCGCCACCCCGCCCTCTTTATGATAAGCCCTATCCAGCGGGCGAATAACCCCTTCATCCCCCACCCCTGCATTGGCCGCTATTTGCTTTATATCCCGACCATCCACCGTAAGCGCTGATTCGAGTTTATCGTACAGCCGGTTTAATACCGCCGGAATACCGCCGGCATATTCCAGATCTTCCATAAAATGCTCACCCCCGGGCCGCAGATTAGTAATATGCGGGGTTTGGCGGCTTATATCATCAAATATTTTAAGCGGCAGTTTGATACCGGCAGCATGTGCAATGGCCGGAATATGCAAAACCGTGTTGGTAGACCCCCCCAGGGCCATATCCACCCGAATGCCGTTCTCCAATGCCGACTGGTTGATTATTTTTCTGGCGCTTATATCTTGCTCGATTAACTCAACTATTTTTATTCCGCTCTCAAAGGCCAGCCTCCGTTTTTTGGCCGATACGGCCAGTGCGGTGGCACAACCCGGCAACGACATTCCCATGGCCTCAGTGACGCAGGCCATGGTGTTGGCCGTATATAACCCCTGACAGGAACCGGCGCCGGGACAAGCCTCTTCTTCCAGTGCGCATAGCTCATGCTCAGTAATTTTACCCGCCTGATAACGCCCCAGCGCCTCAAAGGTATCCCGCACCAGCGACCGGCGCTGTCCCTTATAGTGGCCTGAGAGCATCGGCCCGGCGGTAACCACAATAGCCGGTATATTTAAGCGGGCGACCGCCATCAGCATACCGGGGGTTATTTTGTCGCAGTTGGTCAAAAGCACCAGGCCATCCAGCGCATGCGCCTCGGCCACCGACTCGATACTATCGGCAATCAACTCACGCAACGGCAGCGAATAATGCATCCCCCGATGCCCCATGGCAATCCCATCGCAAATACCGGGTATACCGAAGATAAAGGATACCCCGCCGCCGCTGTGGACGCCTTTTTCAATAGAGCGCTCCAGGTCCCGCATCCCCACATGCCCCGGAATAAGGTCGGTAAAGCTGGAGGCTACCCCTATATAAGGCCTGTCCATAGCCGCCCGGCTCAAACCGGTAGCCTGCAATAAGGCCCGATGAGGAGCCCTTTCGGCCCCTTTTTTAATCACATCACTACGCATTTTTACTCCCAAATATTATACATAAAAGAGCATCATCTTGAAGGAGAGAACACAGTCCCCTTTAAAATGTATTATTTTTCCAGCTGTTTGCGGTAATTCACAATCATTTGATGTAACTGATCTTTAACTTTAAGCTTTAATTTTTTAATATCTTTTTTTTATTTTTGTTGTTCAGTCGTAAGGAATACCTTGTTTGCAATTTCTTCTAATTGTTGTTTATATTGGCGGTGTTTTTTCTCTAAGCGGCGGTATTCTTCATCATGCTCACACAGGTACTCCTTTATCTGATCATCATTCATGGCCTTTCTCCTCCTTTACAGTATGTCATATTGGAGACAAAAATATGAGATTAACACAATGAAAATATTATAAAAGCGATAACGGATTTTGTCAAGGTCATAAATGACCGGCATGAATGGCCGCCAAGGCTAACTCAGGCCATTGCTACCAGAACCCCAAAAGCAAAAAAGGGATGCAGATAAGGGTCATTGACCCAAACGCAGATTTTCAGGGTTTTTTAAAAGAATACGCCCCGGGGGCAGGTCGAAACTTTTGACAAACACCGATATATGTTAATTATATCAATTAATTAACCCGACCACATGACCGATATTTCCGGTGCCCATAATTACGTATACGATCAATTGATTCAGCTTATTTAAGCTACCCATCCCCTGACCTGCCAACGCATCCGGCCCGGCCCTGCTTAAAGCATTGACTGTATACCCCATATATTGATAAAATAGGACTGCAATCAACACTTCATCCTCCTGTTTCCTGGGGAATCAAATGCTTTGTGAGTTGGCTATTAAAAACTTCGCTATTATTGATGAGCTTCATATCTGCTTCACCCCCGGCTTAAATGTGCTTACCGGCGAAACCGGCGCCGGGAAAACCATTATTATAAACGCCCTTAACCTGATTTTAGGGGATAAGGCCTCCCCGGAATATATCCGCTCCGGTGAAGATACAGCCAGTGTAAGCGCTTGCTTTGATATATCCAGGCTTGACAACATAAAACACTTGCTGGCAACTCAGAACATAGACTGCCCGAATAACAACTTAATTCTGAAGCGGCAATTAAGGCAGGCCGGTAAAAGCAGTTGTTACGCAAACGGTGAGTTGATCAGCTTGGCTTATCTTGCCCAACTGGGCCAGGAGCTAATCGATATTCATGGTCAGCATCAACATCAGTTGCTGCTTAAACCTGATACGCACATAGATTTTCTGGATGCTTTCGGAAATTTGCTTAATTTGCAACAGCAGGTAACTGAGAATTTCACCGCCCTGCAGGCTGACCAAAGTCATCTGACCCAACTCTTGAACGATACCCGGCAAAAAGCGCAAAAAAAGCAATTACTGCAATTCCAAATACAGGAAATAGACAGCCTGCAACTGGATGAGACTGAGAAAGAAGGATTGCTCAAAGAACGGGCCATACTGCAAAATGCCGGTAAATTGCAGGAAGCGGGCTCATTTATTTATGAAAGTATATATAATGCCAGCGGCTCGGTAACTGAAAAACTGGCTGAGGCAAAAAGCAGGTTAGCGGAAATGCAGCGGATTGATGCCGGCCTTACGCCTTATCTCAACACCCTGGAATCAACCCAATGCGAGTTGGATGATCTGGCGCTCTCACTCAGATCGTATACCGAAAGCATAGAATATGACCCTGAACGGCAGCAGGAAATAGAAACCCGGCTGGCAGAAATCGACAAATTGGAAAGAAAATATGGCGGCAGCTTAAGCGGCGTGCTCAACTATCGCCGGGAAATTGAAGTCGAGCTACAAAACTTAAGCAGCCTGCATGAAGAAATAAAAGCCGTCTCCCAACAGATTAGCGCCCGGACTCAGCAAATAAATAAACTGGCCGTCGAGCTTTCAAACAAAAGAAAGCAGATCACCAAACACATCGACCGCTTAATGTCCCGGGAACTTGGACACCTGGGAATGCAGAATAGCAAATTCATAACCCGCATCACCCCCATAAATAACCTGCCGGATGATATAGCTGGGGAAACCTCGCTTAAATATACCGGAGCGGCCAAGGGGATTGATCAAGTGGAGTTTTTATTTACCGCAAATGTGGGCGAGCAAGCCAAGCCGTTAGCCAAAATCGCCTCCGGGGGCGAGATTTCCCGGCTGATGCTGGCGCTGAAGGGTTTGCTGGCCGGGTGCGATCGGGTGCCCAGCCTGGTTTTCGATGAAGTTGATGTCGGTATCGGCGGGGGAATTGCCGAGGTGGTGGGTAAGAAGCTTAAATCGTTGGCCAAGAGTCACCAGCTTATATGTATTACCCATTTACCACAGATTGCCGCCTTTGCCGAGCTGCATTTTACGGTGGGAAAAACAGTCGCCGCCGGCCGCACAATTACCGCTATAAAAGAACTGGATCAGCAGGCAAAAACAACTGAGATAGCCCGCATGCTGACTGGTGAAAAAATCACTCCCATCGCCTTAAAACACGCCCGGGAAATGTTAGCCAACAGCCGAATTTAGGGGCATAGCCTATAGTTTTTTGGTTTGCGCAGTAAACGATTCATGCAACTTTTTGGTAAACTTACCGGGAGTGCCATCCCCTATAGGTTTTGCATCCACCTGCGAGAGCGGCATTATTTCAAAGCCGGTATTGGTTAAAAATGCCTCATCGGCGGTGAGTAAATCCGCCGGGGGGAATTTGCCTTCTACTACATTGAGCTTATTCCGGCGGGCAAGCTTAATCACCAACTGGCGGGTGACTCCCGGCAGCAATCCACAGTCGGGCGCCGGGGTCTTAAGGTTATTACCACTAAGCCAGAACAGGTTACTGGTGGTGCCCTCGGTCAGCTCACCGGCTGTATTTAGCATCAACGCCTCTTGGGCGCCCCTGGCCTTTGCTTCCTGTTTAGCCAGAATATTATTTAAAAAATTCAGCGACTTTATGGCCGGATTCAGGGCCGCCGGGGAAATCCGGCGGGTAGCCGCAATAGCGGCGGTTATGCCCTGCTGATACAACCGGGCCGGGTACCCGTTAAATTCATTGGTCATAATCACTATGGTCGGTTCAGGGCATAAATCCATGTCCAAACCCAGTTCCCCTGCCCCGCGTGAGATAGTGAGGCGTAGCCTGGCATTTTGTAAATTATTGCGGGCAAGACTCTCGTATAAAAGTTTTTTTAGCGTGCTTCTGCTTAGCGGAAGTACAAGTTTTATGGCATCGGCTGAATTTTGCAGGCGGCTAAGATGTTCGTCCAGCATAAATATTTGCCCGGCATAGGCGCGTAATGATTCGAAAATCCCATCCCCATACAGAAAGCCGTGATCGTACACCGATATTCTGGCCCGTGATTTAGGACACCACTGCCCGTTAAGGTATATCAGGCTCACGCTTAGCCTCCTCCCATAAGCGGTCTAATTCTTCCAGACTGACTTCATTTAAGCTTTTACCGGCATTAACTACCCGCTCCTCCAAATAGCGAAAACGCTTAATAAATTTCATGATTGTCTTGCGCAGCGCCTCTTCAGGATTTATCTCGATAAAGCGGGCTACATTTACCAGGCAAAACAATAAATCGCCCAACTCATCTTCCATATGGGCCGGATTCTCAGCTTTCAGGGCCTCCTCAAACTCGGCCAGTTCCTCCTCCAGCTTGGCAAAAACCTGCTTAAGCGAGGTGTGATCAAATCCCACCCGGGCCGCCTTCTCCTGTAGACGGTGGGCTCTCAACAGCGCCGGCAGCTCATGCGGCACGCCTTCCAGCGCTGAGGCGGCTGACTGCTTTTTTTCGGCTTGCTTAATGCGCTCCCAATTCGCCAGTATCTCCTTGGTATTGCTTAGCTTGGTATCGCCGAATACATGCGGATGGCGGCGGGTCATTTTTTCAATGCTGGAATCTAAAATATCGTAAATATCAAAGCTGCCCTGTTCAGCCGCCAGTTGGGCATGAAAGATAACCTGAAACAATACATCCCCCAATTCCTCCCGTACGCCCTCGGTAGAATGCTGGTCAATAGCCGCCAGCACTTCATACGCTTCTTCAATCAGATAGGGTTTAAGCGATTCATGGGTCTGTTTGCGATCCCACATACAGCCTTGTTCACTACGCAGAGTGCGCATGATGCCCACTAATTTAGCAAATAATTGCCGCTTATCTTCGGGCATAATGGTTCAGACTCCTTTTGTATCAGGCGGCCAGATATACTTATGTATCTGTAACTGAAAGCGCACCGGCAAGCTATCCTTAAGTATCCACTCCACCAGCGTGTTAGGTTCCAGGCAGCCGTAGGCCGCTCCCATCAAGATATTATGCTTTAAGTTATATTGCTTCATAATTCCCCTGGCCCATTCATAGTCCCGGCGGCTGCAAATCACGAACTTAAGCTCATCATCAGGGTTTAAGTGTTTCAGATTCTCCCAGCTTATCCGCTCACACTCCCCGCTATCCGGACACTTTAAGTCCATAACCTTAATCACTTCCCGGGGCAGGCGGCTTATATCCAGGCTGCCATTGGTTTCCAGCAGCACCCGATAGCCATTTTTAATTAACCCTTCACAAAACGGCAAAACCTCAGTTTGCAACAACGGTTCCCCGCCGGTGATTACCACCAGCTTACAGCTATATTTTTCAAGTCGGGCATAAAGTTCTAATAACTCAAGCTTATAACCATTCTGCCTGGCATAGGAGGTATCGCAATATGAGCAGTTCAGATTGCAACCCGCAAGCCTGACAAAAATGGAGGGGAGCCCTACATAAGAAGACTCCCCTTGAATACTATAATAAATTTCAGTTATATTCATTCAGCTATAAGGGTATCACTTAATTACTTCAACCCGGTTTCTACCCTCCTGTTTGGCGGTGCACAAGGCATCGTCAGCCAGTTTAATTAAATCCCGCTCCTGCTTTACTTCACTGTTGGGAAAGGTACATATCCCTAGGCTCACTGTCAGATCAGCTAAGCTGCCGGTTATATCAGAGAAGTCATAATCTGCCACACTTTGCTTGATACGCTCGGCCAGCATATAACTTCTTTCCTCATCAGTTTGGGGTAACAGCAACACAAACTCATCCCCTCCATAGCGGGCGGCGGAGTCCGAAGTCCGAATAGAATCGCTCACAATGCCGGCAATTTTCCTTAATACCTCATCCCCCTTAAGATGTCCGCTTTCGTCATTTATTTTCTTGAAGAAATCTACATCCATCATTATACAAGACAGGGGTTGCACATAGCGATTAGCGCGTTCAAACTCAATCGCCAATCGTTCATTAAAATAACGTACATTATACAATGAGGTCAGTTCGTCGGTAATCGCTAAAAGCTGTAATTTATGAGTGGCGTTAACCAGTTGCCGTTGTAAATTAATTCGTTCAAATGCCCGATCTATGGCGGCCTTCACTATCTGGAGTTGGAAGGGTTTAGTAATAAAATCATACGCTCCATCCCTCAGGGCCTGAATAACCGCATCTATGGAAGCATAGGCGGTAATTACAATCACCAGGGTTTCCGGACAATTATTCTTGGCATAAGACATAATCTCACGGCCATTCACCCCCGGCATCACCAAATCAGTAATTACCAAATCGAATGACTGCTGCTCTAACAGCTTAATCCCTTCATCCCCCCGTCGGGTGGCCACTAAGTCATAACCCGCTTCAGTCAACAAGGTTTTCATCTTGTTTAATAACTTGACCTCATCGTCTATCAAGAGGATTCTATCTTTTCTCGGTTGCAGCAACTTCGCTCTCCTGGTTATGATAAGCGACCGGCAGGATAATGGAAAAAGTGGTTCCCTGGCCGACTTCACTGCTTACATTTATCATTCCATTATAACTCTTAATAATGGAATAGGAAATAAACAATCCCAAGCCGGTGCCGTCAAATCCCTTGGTGGTAAAAAATGGTTCAAATAAATACTTAATATCTTCCTTCTTAATCCCTATCCCCTTATCCTCAATTACAATTTCCACTAAATCCTTAAGGTTTCCTGAGCCTGTCTTAACATCCCCTGTCAGCTCCATATCCTTTTTCTTAGCAATCCGACGGCTGTAAATATTCAGCGTTCCCCCATTAGGCATGGCATCTTCAGCGTTTTTAATTATATTCATAAGCACCTGAGTGATCTTAGTTCGGGGAATCAGCACCGGCGGGAGCCGCTCCTCCAGATCGAATTCCACCTGTATACCTTTCTTAATCAATTGACTGAAAGCTATTGAAAAAATATGGCTATTCAATACATCGTTTATACTTATTTTTTCCTTAGCGCTATCCTCCCGCTTGGCATGATCCCGTAATTGCTTAACAATATGGGCAATACGGTCCACTTCTTCAGCTATAGATTGTAAATTCTCCATAAGCGGGCTATGAGCATCGATCTGGCTCTTCAGGAATTCTACATCTAACGAGATTATATTCAGTGGATTATTAATCTCATGCGCCACTCCGGCCGCCAGCTTTCCCAGCGCCGCCAATTTCTCGGCCTGGCCAATCTGTTGCATCACCTTGGTTCTCTTAGTCAGGTCCTCAATAACCAACATTATGGATTTGGGCTTACCATTCTTAAACGAAACCGGCCTCAAATGACACGACAGGATAAGTTCAGAACTATCTTTCTGGGAATAAAATTTAATGTTTTCTCTGTAATTTCCTTCCTCACCGGACAATGGTTGCTTAAGGCAATCGACCAGCCCGGTATTAGCCACTCCCGGCAGCTTAAGCAGCTTCTTACCCACTATGGGAATATCGCCCCATAGCTTTTTACTTATATCACTATTGGCAGAGGTAATTACCCCTTTATCATCCAGTATAAACAGACCGATATTAGACAGAATGGCCTCCATCTTGTTAATTTCCAGCAGTTTCTTTTCCATGGTACGTTTTTCTATCCCATTCCTGACCCGCATTATCAGCTCTTCTTTTTCGCAAGGCTTTATTATATAATCAAAGGCCCCCCGCTGCATCGCCCGCACCGCTGAAGACAAAGAACCATAACCGGTGATAATAATTACTACTGTTTCCGGCCAATCACGCTTAACCTCCTCCAAAACCCTCAAGCCGTCAATATCTTCCATTATCAAATCAGTGAGCACCAGGTCGAATTCATCCCGCTTCGCCATTTGAATGGCTTCAGCGCCATTTTGAGCGGTTTTAGCTATATAATTTTCCGCCTCCAGAATGCGCTCAATATTCAGCCTGACTATCTCTTCATCGTCTACTATCAAGACTTTGGCTTTATCGCTCATTTAAGCAACTCCTGTTATAACTATGCTATTTATGTAGATAATTGATTTGACAATTAAATTCCAATAAATTAGCTTCCTTCTAAGCCACTAAATCCCGGGCTGCCTGAAACATCAAGTCAAAAAGTTCGGGGAGGTCTTGCTCCTCAATACAGGAGAAAGCTATACGGATATCACTTTTTCCAATCGAGATTACTCCTATACCATATTTTTCAAGTAGCTGGAGCCGGAATTCTTCAGCATCGATGCCTTTAAGCCTGAGGCACATAAAATAGCCAGAATTAAAGGGATACGACTCCCAGACCGATGAGAATCGGCGATCAGCCAGCACCGCTTTCAGCTTGGCTGCCCTTCCCTGCAAAACTTTATATTTTTGCCTTTTTTCCTGGGCATATGAACCACTGGCCATAGCCTTCAGTAAAATTGACTGCGAGTGATGCGGGCAATTGGAGATATTGCCCCTTATATCCCCGGCAGTCTTTTTCTCCAAAGCAGTATACAGCACCCCGGCCTGACCTTGAGTCACCGCATTATAGCTTAAAAAGCCCAACCTGAAGCCCCACATGTAATCCTCCTTGGTGGCTGCATCGAGCTTTATGGACAATATGTGCGGATGAATATCGGCCAGATAAGCATATAGCGACTCTTTAAGCACCCCTTCTTCATAAAACAGACCGAAATATGCATCATCACAAACCACCACCAGCTTACAACCCTTATCGGCTACTTTAATTAAAGCATCGCGAATGGCCGGCGCTTCCGACTTACTGATCGAATATCCGGTGGGGTTATTGGGGAAATTAAGGATTACGATAAGCTTGCCCTTCGGGGAAGCCTCAAGCAGACTGCTTGAAAAAGCCTCTATATTGAAGCCTTGTTGCTCATTAAAAAAGGAATACTGCCGGATATCCGCCTTTTTCCCGACTTCGAATATCAGCCGGTAGTTGCCCCATATCTTATCCGGCAAGAGAACCACATCCCCCGCATCAATGAATAAATCACCCACCAGGCTCAGCCCATGGGTAATGCCGTTAGTTACTAATGGCAGGCTGCTGCTCTTTGAGTTTAAGCTGGGGTTTTTGCTGAATATTTCTTCGCGCCAGCGCTTTCGCAATTCAGGTTTTCCGTAAGAGGGCGCATATGGCAGCACTTCAGCGGGCAGCATTCCGGAGAAATGCTTCATCACCGACGGCAGGTACATCACCTGTTTATCCTCAATAGCGATTCCGATAGTGGCATTATAGCGGGTAGCCTTGGTTTTAGCCTCCGCCGTCTGACTCAATATACCCTTAGGAAAATAAAGTTCCCGGCCCAGTTCGGACAGCATTTGATAAACAAACGGGGCTTCTGCCCGGATAATATCATTAAGCTCTTTAGCTAATGGATTCACGTTTTTTTATTCCTAGAATATATTGTTTATTTTATTAATTTGTTAGAAGTTGGAGGGCCTGTAAATATTTCCGGCTTGTCTTCTGGATTATCTCATCCGGCAATTCAGGCGCCGGCGGGGTTTTATCCCAATCCAACCCTTCCAGGTAATCCCTGACAAACTGTTTATCGAAGCTTGCTTGTGGTCTTCCGGGACAGTACTCGGCCGCCGGCCAGAATCTTGAAGAATCAGGGGTGAGCAGCTCATCTATCAGTATTAGCTCCCCGTCTCTGAGACCAAACTCAAACTTGGTATCTGCAATAATAATCCCCTTGGCTTCGGCCTTTCTGGCTGCCTTTTCATATATTTTAAGGCTGGTTGCTACCAACTTATCAGTAGTTTCCCGGCCAATGAGATTTTCCACTTCCTTTAAGGGAATATCCATATCATGACCTCTTGTGGCCTTGGTGGTGGGGGTAAATATAGGCTCATCCAATTTATCCGATTCCACATAGCCTTTCCTTAAGCGTATTCCGCAGAGTTCCTCGCCGGCAGCATATTTTTTCCAGCCGGAGCCGGATAAATACCCCCGCACCACGCACTCTACCGGCAGGGGTTCCGCCCGCTTTACCAACATGCTCCGCTCTTTTAGCTGTGCCTGATATTCGGTGGGAATCGAATCAGGATACGCCGCCACATCACAGGTTATCAGATGGTTTTGAATAATATCAACAGTATGGGTAAACCAGAACTCAGAAAGTTTAGTCAGCGTAGACCCCTTGTGGGGAATACAATTTGGCAATACCACATCAAAGGCCGAAATGCGATCGCTGGCTATAAAGAGCAAACAATCCTCTATCATATATATATCGCGCACCTTGCCCCGTGCATGCAGTTTCAATCCAGGCAATTCAGTGGCATAAAGCCCCTTGCTCATTAAAATAATCCCTCTGAAATTTTCTATGTAATCCCTCGTTTACCCTTACAAAAGTCAGATTAGCAGAAGCCTAGCAGATTTTCAACTCAAAAGGAAGCAAAAAAAGTGGTATAATTGACCATATAATCAACTTATGTTATATTGAATTAATATCACCTTGTATTATCTACCAAAACAACAATTACCCATAGCTTGAAAATTCGAAAATAAGCCTATGCAGAACAAATTAAAACCAGGTCTGATACAACTTTATACCGGAACCGGCAAGGGTAAAACCACTGCCGCCCTGGGACTGGCCTTAAGGTCGGTAGGTATGGGACTGCGGGTATATTTTGTGCAATTTTTAAAGCCCGAATCAGCCGTCTCCGGCGAGCTGAATACCGCCCGGCGGCTGGCGCCTCAACTTAAACTGGTTCGCTTAAGTGATGATTCCTTCCTGGGCGCTATAGCCGAAGAAGTGCGAAAACGGAACAAAGCGCTTTACAGCCAGGAATTAAACCGGATAGAAAAACTGATGCAGCGGGAGGAATACGATATTTTTATCCTGGATGAATCGGTAAATGCGCTGCAACTGGGGTTGATTGAATGGGAACAGCTAGAGCAGTTGATTAAAGCCAAGCCCTCGCAGGTAGAATTGGTATTTACCGGCCAGCCGGCCCCGGCGCAGTTGATTGAACTGGCCGATCTGGTGAGTAATGTAGAAATGATAAAACACCCGTATCAACAAGGCATAAAAGCCCGCCCCGGCATTGAGTATTAATAAATTCTAAAGATTTTTTCACCAGGACACCAGGGGAAGATTTTAAAGGGGATTAAATAATTAATTGAAAAGTATAGGAAATTATAAAAAACAGGACGCTGATTTACGCAGATTAGTTTTTTAAAAATCCTGTAAATCTGCTTTTATCTGCGGCCAATTAATTTTTTATTTTTTAACCATAAGCCTTCGCCGGCATCTCAATGTAACTATCAGGTTTTTCATCATTATGCAAAATGGCGAAGAAATGGCGCTCAATTTCTTTAAGCACCGCTGCATCATAATAAATCATTCCGCAATCAAGACAAACCTCAACCGGAGTGTTGGGTACCAGCAGGTACTTACCCTGATGGCTGTATAGATATTCAATTCGGCGCTCTTCATAGCGCTCACTCCCACAGAAATTACACTGAATTTTACCCATTAGTTTTTCCTCCTCTTGTCCAGGGATCAATAAACTTTGGTTGACGAGGTACGTAAACGGTAATTAGCACTAATTTTTCTCCACGCCATCCGCAGACAGCATGAATGGGCATGGCTTCCGCAAACCCCACAATTAAGCAACTCTCACCCCTGCCTGTATCAGCGTACTGCTCAAGTATCTCACCATTTTGAAGAGCTTCTTCAACATTGGATAATTTATTAACAGACCGGATTATGAGGCAATTAATTGATCGGTGAGTTGTTGTGACGGGTTGATGGTTGTCTTATGGCCTACCACACATTTATTTAGCTTAGTCCCTTCCCCTACGCTTACCCTATCCCACAGTACGCTGTGCTCCACCACCGCCTGCTCGGCTACTATACAACCATTTCCCAATACCGCATAGGGGCCGATTACCGCCTGAGCCGCTATATGACAATTATCGCCTATCAGCACCGGGGGGATTATTTTGGCCTGCGTGAAAAAATGGGCATTGCCCCCGCCCCCCCCGCCTCCGGGTTTTAGCTTTAGCAGATTACCGTCTAAAAAATCCCGGTGCGCCTCAAGGTAGCTATCCAGAGTACCTACGTGCCGCCAGAAACCTTTTTCTATGGGATAACCGCATATACGCTTACCCTGTTCAATAAGTGGGGGGTATATCTCCCGGTTGATGCAGCAGGGCCTGCCCCCCGGAATATAGTCTATTACTTGCGGTTCTATTATATGAATGCCGATAAAATCCAGTTGCCCCAATCCATGGGCTACCGCTGCGGGCCGCCCGGCTATCTGCTTTATGCGATATTGCTCATCCAGCGCTACTCCCCGACCGGCATCCGGTAACTTATCGGGATTCAGCGCCATAGTGGCTAATGCCCTATGTCGCCGGTGAAACTCATATACGCTGTTTAAATCTATATCGGTCAGCATATCGCTATTTAGCACCACCAACGTATCACGGGGCAGCAAGTCCGCCATCTGCCTTATTCCCCCGGCAGTTCCCAGAAGCTCCGGTTCATATGAATAGTGCAGTTTTACCCCGAACTGGCTGCCGTCTCCCAGATGCTCTTTAATCTTATCCGGCAGATGGTGCAGGTTTATGGCCAGCTCGTCTATCCCCTGGTCTTTTAACAGCTTTATATGATAGTCGAGTAGCGGGGTATTGGCGAAGGGGAATAAGGGCTTAGGCAGGTAATTACTCAGCGGGCGCATTCTGCTGCCCAGGCCCGCCGCTAAGATAAGCGCTCTCAACTTGCACTCACCTCCGGCAAGTATTTACTCAATAAAAGTTTAATTTTTTTTAACTCAGGGTACTTGCTCAGGTTCTGGCTGACATATTCAAGAGTAGGGGGAATAAATTTAAGGTAAAAAGACAGCCCGCGGCAACCGGCTAAATAAGCAAAGCTGCCCACCGCCTTTAAGTTGCGCTGGATGCTGGTGTAATCAAAAACCTGCCGAAAGCGCTCCCGATCAACAAAAACGCCCTCCAACCGCTCTTTGCCCCGGATATAATACTCAAGCAGGCTATCGACCAGCCCATCATCAAGCTGTACGTATGAATCCCTAAGCAGCGACGCCAAATCGTACTGGCACAACCCCATGCGGGCATCCTGAAAATCTACCAGTTTAATCCGCCCGTCTTTAACCATTACATTGCGGCTGTGATAGTCGCGATGGGTTAAACAGCGAGGTTCGGCAGCCAATATCCGACATAAATCCAGAAAATGAGCCCTTAATTCCTGCTTATCCTGCGGGGATAACTCCAGTTTCCGCTGCCCCTCCAGCATATGTTGTAAGAAAAAATCCAGTTCGAAAGACAGTTTTTCCGTGTCAAAGGCCAGTCCAAATGCTGGGCATTTAGTATCTATATTATCCCTTCCGGTCTGCTGAATCTTAAGCAATAAGTCAATCGCCTGCTCATAACAGGGATAATAGTTTGCAGCGGATTCATTATGCACCAGTTGTTCTAAGGTAAGCTCGCCACAGTCTTCAAAGAATAGCAACCCCTTCTGCTTATCATGATAATACAGCCGGGGCACCCCCAACTGATGACGATAAAAATACCCCCCTACCAGCTCTACATCAAGCTGCCTGTCCGGTTTGGGGGGATTAAACTCCATCAGCACCAGGCTCTGTCGCTCATCCAGCCGCAGCCGGTAAAAATTGCGCTCCGAGGCATCCCCCTTTAGTTTTTCAATGGTAATACTTAAAACCGTTTGGCCGGTAATCGCACTTAGCCGCGCTGACAGATATTCCTGATCCACGCTCACTCGCCTACCAGTTGCAGGTTTACCTGTCGCGAGCGGGAGCGATTATCAAAATCCAACAGTACAATCTGCTGCCAGGTGCCCAGCCCCAGACGTTTATCGGTAAACGGCACACTGAGGCTGGCCCCGATCAGCGCCGCCCGCACATGGGCAAAGCCGTTGCCGTCTCCCCAACGCGCATCATGATGATAACTCATCCCCTGGGGGGCTATGCGCTCGATGGCTTCCTGTAAATCCCGCACTACGCCCGATTCATATTCAATGGTAGTAATGGCTGCGGTTGAACCGGCAATGGATACATTTACAATACCGCTACCTAGCTTTGAATTACGTACCGCATCAAGCACCTGTACGGTAATATCCGCTATATCCCCGAACCCCTGCATCCTCAAATTAAAACCAGCCGCTTCCACCGGCATAGGCATCCCTCCTCTATATAATCCGCTCCAAATAAGAACCCTATAGCTGAAATTAGCATTCACCACTCTGAATGTCAAGCAAGAGAACAGTAACGTGAAAGCTATCAGCCGAACAGAAATTGTTCAGGATTAACACAACCGAAACTATGCTTTTCCGTGTCGGATAATATGGTGTTTTTTGAAAAAATATCCAGATACTTATTATATGATTCAATCGACTTCAAATTTATCATGAAATCAGTCCCGAAAAGTATCCGGTTTTTCAATGTATCCGGTTGCTTGTCGATCAATTCCCGTAATGAACTATAATATTCGTAAGCCACACCGTTATAGGAAAAATCAACATATACGTTGTCATATGATGCGACCAGCCTCAAAATAGTTTCAACCCATAACTCCTCTGTCGAGAAAAGCTGCCATATTTTCTTAATGCTCGAATCCCGCTGCTTCCCGAAATGCGCAAGGTTGAGCTTAAGCTTCGGATACCTTTGCAACACCCCCTCCCACTTTGAGGGGTTGGTATATTTCAGCGCATTTTTGTCTATAACAAATCCCCCGTCGCTGCAATGGCTGGTAATCGGAATTTTTTTGCCGGTACAATATTCATACAGATAATCAAGCTTCTCTGCTTCCGCCCCATATTTCTCAGCATCAGGCCAGGGATCGAAGCCTAACGGCGGATACAGCTTTACCCCGGCAAAAAAGTTGCTTTTCATATTGTCTATATTGCCGTCAAATTTACCCATATTCTCACGCAGGTCGTCTCTTGCACCCCTATAATCAGCGAAATATTTATCCAGCAGTTCTTTTATCTCATCAATAGTATAATTTTTAGGGTTAAGCCCCAGAAAAGGATATATCTCAAACAGCTTGTCGGCGCTAGCCTCTTTATATTTCCTTATGCCGTTAAATACATCGGTCACCTGCTCCGCAATAGGTTTGTTGGGTTTTTCATAATGAATATTGGAGTTTCTTATATCCTTACAGCCAAAATCCATCATTAACGGCGTCAAAACAACTTTTTGATAAACATTTCCGCCGATATGCAGCCCGGCTTCCATCAACAGCGGCATATCGGGTTTTTCCTGACAATTTTCGGCGGCTTTAAGACAATTTTCCATCAAAAGAAAGTAACTGCCCAAATCATTTTCCATAACGGATAACAGATTATTTACCCGGTTTAATTTCCCCTTTATCGCATCCAGCTTTCGCCCTAATAAGAACGAGCTGATCGAGGATACTATCGGTATTCCGTTCAGGCGGTTCAGCCATTTTAATCTTTGCAGGAGCCGGTTTATATCTATCCGTTGAATAAATGCGGAAAAATTGGGGTGACTCAAATTCATGGCATGACAATGAATATCGTAAAAAGTCTCGTTCATGCTTACGCTCCTTAAAACATAAGTATCTGCTGACAGATTCAAAACCCGGCAGCCTTCCCATATGTTACATATTGTAACATAGCCGGACTTAAATGTCAACTTAGTTTTTAAATTATTTTTACACTGACTTTGAGGGGATTTACAGCAAATAAAGGATGTCAGGCTCGCTGTGTTATTTTGCCCAAAATAGCCCGCCGGCGAGCTCCAGTTACTAAAGGTAGATTCGAGGGCTGGCCGTGCAGGGTTTCATAAGCCAATACCGCAAACCCCATGGCCTCTATGGCCCGGGAAGGGAAGCCCAACTCATCTATTCGATGTAGCTCCAAGGGTTTGATTTCATCAGCCAGCATCGACATAAGCACCGGATTATCGGCCCCGCCACCGGCTGCATACACCTGTTTAACCCGATGACAAGGCAAAATAAAACGGCTATAAGCATCGGCAATAGAAGCCGCGGCAAAACGGGTTACCGTATGTACTATATCCTGAGGGGCATGCCCCTGGGAGGCAAGCCCCCTATTTTTCCCCGGCTGGCATATTCTTTCTGCCAGTTGTAAGCCAAATTCCTCCCGGCCGGTTGATTTTGGCGGGGCTTTTTTAAAATAGGGATGTGCCGCAAGTTCATCAAATAGCGCCGGGATAAGCTTACCCTTGGCCGCCCAGGCGCCTTCCGGGTCAAACCTGAGTTCCTGCCCGGTCAACTGCCCCATGACTCCATCTATAAGCATATTTCCGGGGCCGCTGTCAAAAGCAATTACCTTATCCATATCGGCCGGCTGCGGGATGAGGGTCAGGTTGGCAATCCCGCCTATATTCTGTACCATCACGGTTTCGGGGTAATCCTTAAACAGCAGATAATGCAAGTAGGGTAATAGCGGCGCCCCCTGTCCCCCGGCGGCTATATCACCGGGACGAAAATCGGCCACCGTGGTTACCCCGGTGCGCTCGGCGATTACCGCCGCTTCCCCAATCTGCAGGGTCGAGTTCTGGCTATATGGGCCGTAAGCTCTAGTCCGGGGTAAATGCTGAATAGTCTGACCGTGCGAGCCGATAAGCTCAACCTGGGTTAAATCAAGCCCGGCCTTATGGGTTACCTCTTTGGCCGCTTCAGCAAAATATTCACCCAGCAAGAAATTAAGCTTACAGATTTTATCTACCGTCCCGCTACGGGGATCGGAGGCTGCCAATATCTGCTGCCGGATATCGGCTGGATAGGCAAGGCTTAAAAAGGCTATTAAGCTTATCCTGGCCGGCGGACTGCCAGGCCCTATCTCCAACAAAGCCGCATCCACCCCATCGGCCGAGGTACCCGACATAAGGCCGATTACTTTATAAGCATGCGCTGATTTAGCTTTTTTATTACTAAACATATAAAAAAAATACCCTATGCCAGAGCAACAGTCAAGCCTTCCCTTGAAAAAACAGACGAATTCTTTGGCTGATATTTGACATTTTTTTTTCTCTCGCTATAATAAACGCACCGTTATAGATTATGTGTATGAACTCAATTTCTTAATCAAGGCCCCCCACTCACTAAAAAACATGAAAATTACCTTAGTCAATCCCCCCTCGCTTATGCAGAAATATGAGCCGCCCCTGGGTCTGGCTTCATTGGGCGCCTATCTGCTTGCAAACGGCATTGAAACAAAAATCCTGGATGCCGAGGCGCTGGGCTTTCCTCACGATAAGATATATGAAGTATTAAAGCAGCAGGCGCCCGATTTTGTGGGTGTTTCAATGTTTACCTATAATCGCTTCAGCGCCTTCAAGATAGCTGAGGCAGCCAAAAAAATAGGCGCCCGGGTAGTGGTCGGCGGGCCTCATGCAAGCTTTACCCCTACTGAAATATTGACGGACATAGCCAACATAGATTATGTAGTAATGGGTGAGGGGGAAGTGTCATTATTGCATCTTTTAAGGGCGGTGGCCGACAATACCCCTTTAGCCGAAGTAGCCGGTGTCGCTTTTAGAGACGGTAATAAGGTGGTTGTCAATAAATCCCGCTCACTGGTACCCACGCTGGATGACTTGCCCGACCCGGCCTGGCAGTTGCTGCCCATGGATGAGTACCCCTTTCATGCGGTAATGGGGTCCCGGGGATGTCCCAGTTGTTGTATTTTCTGCGCCAGTCCATTTTTATGGCACAGAAGGCTCAGGTTTTTATCAGCCGACAGGTTCATAAACCAGATAAAGCAATTGCTAAAGACTTACGGTAAAAAGCCGGTACACGTTAAGGATGATACTTTTACCTGTAACATAAACCGGGCTACCCGGATATGTGAACGCATAATTAGCGAAAAATTTAATATAGAATGGGATTGCCTGGCCAGAGTCCACCCTATTGATGAGGAACTGCTTAAGCTGATAAAGCGATCCGGCTGCGATAAGATTCGTTTCGGCGTTGAAGCCGGTAATGAAAAAATTCTCAAAACAATAGAAAAAAACATTACTAAGGACAAGATTCGGCAGGCGCTGGATATTTCTAAGAAGGTAAATTTCAAGAGCATCGGCACCCTTTTTATGGTGGGGCACCCCGGAGAAACCACCCGGGAACTGGAAGAAACCCTCCAGCTCAGTCTTGAACTCAGGGCAGACCATGTAGGCTTTGCGCCAACCATGATCTTTCCCGGTACCACTTTATATGAAATAGCCAAAAAGCAGCATATATTACCCCAGGACTTCTCCTGGAATAAACAAGGCTACTATAAGGCCGGGTTTGAAAATATAACTAATGACGATATCCCGTTATTCTCCACCGAAACGCTTCCCGCCAGAGTTCTGGAAAAAACCGCCAAACAGTTCTATGTCCAATCCTTCTTTACCAGAGTTTTTGATTGTTCATCTGTGAGAGACATCAGATACCTCTTTGAAACCGGTCTGGGGGTGGCTTTTTCCAAGGAAGAAAATAAGGAAATAATCCTGGCCGCCTTTAAATCAAAGCTGAAACAGCAGCCCCGATTATACAAGAAGTTGTGGGGATTTGTCTTACTTTTTATATATCTGCTAAAAGCGCCAAATGTTCAAAAAACCCACCTGTTCTCCTTTATCCGAAACTTTGCCGCAAAACCGGGCAAGCCAAATTAAGTAACGTTAAGTTGAGCGGCCTGCCACTCTCTATAGCGGGTAAATTCCTCTTCGAAGTTGGGGGTAAACAGGCCGGAACCCAATTTGCGGCAAATCTCATCTGTGCTATAGGCTTGTACCGCAGTTATCTCTTTGGGATCAAACTTGACTTGCCCGTCGTATATTATACTATAAGTAGCTACGTTCTCTGATTCGGTGGCGTTTCGCAATGGATATTTATAAAGGGAGCTCAACTCTACCCTGCAAATACCCAGCTCTTCCTCAAGCTCCCGATAGGCGGCTGTCCGGTAATCCTCGCCCGGCATCAAATGCCCGCCCACCGAAGTATCCCATTTGCCGGGCTGAATATCCTTGTTTGGTGAGCGCTGTTGAAGCAGCAACTCTCCAGTGGGAGTAAATACCAGCACATGTGCCACCCGATGGATAAGCAGCGGGTTACCATGGCACTCCTGCCGGCTGGCAGTGCCTATAACCTTATCATCTTCGTCCACCACACAAAACAACTCTGCCGCCTGGTCGGTAACCACCGCTTCATTACGAAAAGCCGTCGGCACCAAGTACTTCGGCAAAAAACGGTAAAGCAGCACCAACAATACCGCCCCTCCGGGAGCGCCAAGCGCCAGTGACAGGGCCGGAATGGTCCGGCAAATATCCAGCAGCTGGCCCCTGATCTTTCGCCGCTCACTATCAGTCAACGGTTGTCGCAGACCCTTGACCAACAGCCTTTGAAGCTCCTTTGTTTCCCTGATTTCCTGTATTAAGCAGGCCTTCTGGCTCTCCAGTAGTTTTGTCAACTGTTTGATGGTCATAGCAGGCTTAATTTAACCTGTTTTTTTATCTAATTCAAGAAAATCTTGTATAAAATTTACATAATCCCATACTTATCCTCTTTATCCAGCGCCTGCTCAACCTGCTGCAATAGCTCTGAGGGTTGATAAGGTTTTTGCAGAATTCCGGCGGTATCCCGGCTTAAGGCTTTCTGGGTGTGTTCACTTAAGCGCTGGTGGCTGGATAGCAGCACCCGGATATCGGCCCTGATGCGCTTTAGCAGCTTATAGGTTTGTTCTCCATTTACCATGGGCATCACCAAATCCAGAATCACCAGATCTATAGCCTGCCCCTCTTTCTTAACCATATCCGCCGCTGTTTGGCCATCGGTGGCTACTAGTACCTTATATCCCTTCCTCATCAATACTGCTTGCGCCCGCTGGCAAACTATGCCTTCATTATCCACAATCAGTATCGTTTCGAATCTCCTGGCTGTTTTTTCCCGCGGCCGCTTTAATATCGGCAGATAAACCTCAATGCCGGTTCCCTGGCCCGGCTGACTTTTCACCTGGATATGGCCTCGGTGGTTTTTCATAATTCTATAAACGGAGGCCAGCCCCAAACCGGTACCATTATTCTTTTGCTTGGTGGTAAAAAAAGGCTCAAATATCTTGTCCTGGGTTTCAGCATCCATCCCACAACCGGTATCAGCAATAGAAAGGCAGACATAGTCACCGGCTTCCGCCCATGGATTAATCTCGGTGATTTCATCATCCAGAAAAACCTTTCGGGTACTAATTTTTATCTTGCCGCCCTCAGGCATTGCATCGCGGGCATTCAGGCAAATATTAAGGATTAACTGTTGAATCTGTCCCTCATCCCCCTTTATCGGCAACAAATTTTTATTTAAGGATTTATTTATAGTAATATTTTTATTTATAGTGCGTGAAAGCAATCTGGTTACTTCGTCCACCATGTTGTTCAAATTGACCGGTTTCAGGATAACCTCACCCCGCCTGGCAAAATCCATAAGCTGATGGATAAGATTTGCGCCTTTGTTGGCTATATTTTCTATCGTCTCCACTTCTTTATACATGGCATCGTCAACTGACATATCCTGCTTAATAAAATAAGCATAGTTCAAAATACCTTCCAGCAGATTGTTGAAATCGTGTGCCAGGCCGCCGGCCAGAGTACCGATACATTCCATTTTCTGCATTTGGAGTAACTGCTGCTCCAACTTTTTATGCGCTGAAATATCCCGGAGAATACAAGCAAAGCGGTTTGTTTTCTTCTCTCCATTACGAATAGGAGAGCTGGAAACCAAATAAGTACCCCCCAGATTGGACATTTTTATCTCTTTAGTGCAGGGCTTACCGCTTTTCATGGTTTTGACAAGGGGACAGTCGGGATGATGATCCGTACCGACATGAAGTAATTGGAAGCATTTTTTACCCAGAATTTCGCGGGGATGCTTTTGAAATTTGTCCGCCATGGCCTTGTTGGCTCTCAGGATGTTGAGATCTTGGTCCAAAATGGCTACCATATCGGTTATCGAATCAAATGTCTCTTCCCACTCATTTTTGGCATGTAGCAATTGATTAAACAAAGTATTGATTTCGATACTTACACCAATCCCATTGCCCACAGTACACAAAAAGTCCAGCTCTGATGGAGAAAACTTAGCCTGTTTTTTCTTGCTGAGTAAACTGATTAACCCCCAGGTTCTTTTTCTGCTTTTTATTGGAATCCCCACAAAAGAGCAATAACCACTCTGGCGAAATATATTATCGGCTTGAGTCGCCTGGGAAAGGGAGGTTATTACTACCGGAGTATCGGCATGTAATATCTGATCTTTAAATTTACTTTGTTCAGGCTCCTGTTCAATCGCTTCCAGTAAAAAACTGGGAAGGGCTTTACTGGCGGTTAATTTCAATTTTTCGCTATGCTCATCCAGCAGATAAATCCCCCCTGATTCCAGCTCAAACAGCCCTAATATTTTATCCAATATTAGTTGAAGCATGTCGTTTGATTCCATCAAATATCCCGCAATAGTAGTAATCTCGCTCAAGGCGGCCAGGGTTTGCTTAGATTTACTCAACTTCCATTCCAGTTTAACCTTATAAATAGCAAGGCCCAACTGCTTGCCCCATAAGCTAAACCAGGACAGCCATCGTTTTCGGAAGAATTTCGGCGTCGGGCTGACCAGCCCCAACAAGCCCAACGCCTTATCTCCCACCATCAGGGGAATATATAGCGCCGATCCGGCTTGCCAATCCAGATCAACCCCCAGAATAGGGCCGACATCCGCTGCCTGCTCCCATACCAACGGCACCCCCGCCTGTATAATTTTATTAATCTTCTTCTGCGGCGGTTTGTACAATTCCCCACCCCCCAATTTGCCTTTGCTGATTACCTTTATCCGGGTATCCTGGCCGTCTTCCGGGAAAATTAACATCACCCCGGTATGCGCTCCCAACCCCTGGCTGGCTTTTTGTAAAGAAACATTCATCAACTGCTCTATATCCTTGGCCCCAATTATGGAGTTGACGGCTGAATCCAACGCCCAAAGCTGGGTTTCCATTAATGTCAGCTTCACAAACAATCCCTTTTTTATTATATTCTGCCGTTATTACAGCTTGTTATCATGTATCTCATCTCAACCATCATATTTTCAGCTACCACATCCAAGCTGCACATATCATTATAATACATATTAATTGTTATTTATCACACTCTTAATGTTCTAAAAATTAAGTTGTTTTATATAACATTATACAAACCATAATTATTTTATAATTCCGTAGATTAAAAAAATTAGCCAGCCAAGCCATTGCAATTGTTAATATGCTGATACACATGTTACTGGAGATATGTTATAATGCATTTACTCCAGAATAATATTAGACGGACCACCTCAAACCATTAGCTAAAAGCAACCTCAATCTTTAGCAGGGGGATATTATGCAAGAAAAATATTATTCTCATCAAGAATCTATGCAGGTTCTAAAAAACCTGGCGCTGGAAATCAGGGGCATGGGCAAAGAAGAAAGGTTAGGAACATTAGAAGAAATAGTCAGGCTGGAGACGGAAGGAAAAGGAAATCGCTTCTGGCTATTAATAATTAAATGCTTACTGGCTAAACCAGGGTGTTTACCCAAGGCCCTGAACCTGGCGGAAGCGGAACTAGGCTCTCATTCTAATCTCAGATATCTCCCTATAAATCAGGATGATCCGGCTCAGCCGACTGATAATTTAGCTCATCATCGAGCCTTATCCACCTTTAAAAATTTCTTCGTTTAGTGAGCGCGATGTAAATTTTCTATAATCCGCTGGCTCCCGCGCAATTATATCGAGCTTAATTGCAGCAAATTTAAGGTGACTGACACCACCGCCGGCTATGATTTAAATAGATGTTTTGTTTATATCGACCAGGGCCGGTCCCCCTAAGACTCTATTTTTTTGGAAAAAGCCGGCGAATAATTTTTTGATAGCTCCGGGGAATGGTTTGCTGGCGTACCGAGCTATCATCAGCTTGTGCCGTCGGCAAACTCAACTGATCAACAGTCGGCAGAGAAGTCTTCGGTTCAATCCGACGGTATGAATTCGGGCTGGTTGTCCTGGTACGGGTAGATACTTTTGCATACCTGCCGTTTTTTGATAGCGGATCTATGAAAGAAATCAACTTGTTTGGAGGAAAAGCTGGCGGCTTAGCAATAATTTTAGTTCTGGCTACCCCCCGGGCTTTTTCCAATGGGGTGAGTTCCCTCATCTCAGGCAGATTTTTGGGCTGAGAGAATTCTTCCTTTCTGGGTTTTAGCTTATGCCCTGAATTATGCGCTAATGGCCCGGAACGCACGCCGGCCTGAGTGATTTTGCGGCGGCTTTTTTCTAAGCGGCGGATTATACGCTCGAATATATCACTTTTAGTTAAATTCTCTTCCATGGGATATGGGCTTGAGATTACTTCGGCGCTGGGAAGGCGCTTCATTTCGCTTCCTCCCCTTGGCTTTATTTGTTGATTTATCCCTTTAGATAAATCAGTTGCTGGTTGACGGGGGTTGGTTGAAGTTCCATTCCCTTTGGGGGCGGTATTACTTGAAGCCGACTGCATAGCTTGTTTTTGGCGCAGCTTGCCGATAAGCGCATCCAATCTCCTTAAAGCCAGTTGTTGGTTAATACTATCCGGTAAATAATCTTTAGGCTGAGATGCAGCGGTATCATGATCCTGCATATATTCTCGGCCCCGGTTTTTAGTCTGGGATGAATTCAACTTTTCACCATCCTGGGAGCCGGCCGGCTGGATGGAGGCTGTTTGCTCCATACTGGCAGGCGGAAGCTTTCCCTCCAACCCGGATGATGCTGGGGAAAGAGATGATTTAACCCGGGCCAGATCCTGGGCTAACTGATCCAGTTTATTGGTTATCTTTTCAGCCTTCGGGGAAGGTTTTACTTGGTTTTTCATTTTACCGCTTAACCGATTTATTTTCTGAATACTCTCCTCCACAATCGCTTCTGATTTTGGGCGCTTATCATCCATATTGTCACTTCTGGCTAACTCTTCTAATTCGTCGGCCAATTGTTGTAGCTCGGTCTTAATGTCATGTTTTATGGATTCATATTTATCATTTATTTCAGCCACCTGAGACAAATCGCTCCGCTGCCTGGAACCGCCATCAGGATCCGGCGTCTCATCCATAATCTGATTATGATTTTTATAATTGTTGCGGTTTGATTTACGCCGGGATAACAATCGCCGTTCCTTTTTGTCTTTAGTAAATTGCAGCAGTTCCTCCGATAGTTGATCCATTTCCTGAGCTAACTCTCCAAGGTTATTTGGTCTTCCTGACTGCATATCCCTGTTTCGCCCTTTAAGCTCCTGCCCGGCTTGTTTGCTGCTAAGTTGCCTGTTTCTCGTAGCTGTTTGAGTCTGGACTTGCTGTTTATTATCCGATTCGATTTTATCATTCCCCTGTCTATCCCCGCCGGCTAATCCAGCTC
>JAJRUS010000103.1 GCA_024277675.1 bacterium
AACTATGCAGACTGGGGTAGCCGCATGGGAAAGAGACCGAAACAACAGCGCAAGAAAAATTGTTTGGCAATTTACCTCCTCGGACGCCCGAATTAAACTGAAGCATCTTTATCCGAAATTATAACTGTTACACGGTACTAGCAGATAACCGCCCTTGTTTGGCAATGGTCACTGAGAATGAATCTGGTATGCCGGGAGCTGTTTTTATTTTGCAAGCTTTAGCTTTTTTACTTGAAATTGATGCTGTAATTAATATAACATTATATTACTGAGTGCGGACTGACAAGAAATGCAAGGAGTTATATTAGATAAAAAAAATAATCCCGTAATTGTAAGGTTGAAGACCGAACCCGTTAAGAATAAAGTCGAAGCCGGGACGCTGCTGGCAGGGGCCATCTTAAAACTTAATCAAATATACCGGCAAGTTCCCAAGCCGTATTGTAATAGCTGCGGGGAGTGTTGCGATGGGAAAAAAACAGGGAATCCGGTTATTTATTCTATTGAATATTTGAACATGGCAAGTTTTTTAAATTCCCCTTCTAACAAGGAGTTAAGAAGAAAAATATACAGCGAGGCCCTGTCAGGCAAGAGCCTGTTAAATAGGAGAGTGGCTGAAACATATGCTAAAATTAAAGAGCAGCCGGGGGTTGAAAGATGTGATCGTCTTATACCTGTTTGTCCCGCTTTTGATCGCCTGAGTAAATTATGCTTATTATATGACTATCGGCCATTAATATGCAGATTATATGGCTTGGATGGATGGTATAAGGGATTAGATGGTTGGTCCAGAAAAGCGAAACTCACTTGCTGTAATCAGTTTAAAATCAGCGAAGATGACCGAACTGAACATTGGGCATTGGATAGCGGTGATTTGTTGGTTGCACAACTGAAGCGGCTTTCAACTTACTATTATGCAGATGAAACTACTGGCGTTGTATTTAACGAAAACGAAATAATAAGTTGGTTTGCGTTAAAATTGAGGGGCTAGCATGGGTCGTTGTTTTTATTGTATGGATGAGAATCATACGGTATCGGATTGTAAGCTTAAGCTGGATAGCGGGCTGGACAGGGACAGAAAAAGGCGAATTAGGAAATGGGGTTATACGCCGATAGATGAATTATTGGAAGCCCTAAGGCAAAATTTGTTTGTTCCCCGACATTATTCATGGCTGATCTATTTTTTCCGGCCTCTACATGTGAATGAGCTACTTAAGGCCGAAGCTCAATCAGGCTTACTGACGGGGGTCAGCGATATATACTCTAATCCGGAATTTATAGAGGCGGAACAACTATTTAAAATGGGGTACGAAAAATTCAAGGAAAGGGAATATCAGCAAGCAGTAGTAATAATGAAATTGGTGTTGGAAAAAAATCCTAAAGATTACCGGGCGTTGGTCATTAAAGGGTATGCTCTTATAGAACAATTAGAGCCGAAGCAGGCGCTGGCTGGCTTTGAGTCGGCGGCGGAGGTAGCCCCGGCTAATTATTACCGTAGCGTAGCCTTTTTGCTGATGGCGCGGGTATACCAGAGTATAGGGGAAATAGATCAAGCGATTATTCTGGCCCAGAAGTCGATGAGTTCCAAACTGCCCCAGGCCGGTTATTTGCTGGTGCTGCTTTATGTTGAAAAGGGATTGGTGCCGGACGCATTGGCCCAGCTTCAATCAGTTATTGAGCAAGACCGTGATTACCTGATAGCCTGTTGCTATGAACCCGGTTTTTCAAAAATTGATGTTGAGCTAAACTTTTTTCTGGACAATTTACTCAAAGAATACAAAAAGAATATTGATCAGAAGCTGGAAAGATTACGGATAACCTTTCAGGAGGCCAGGAATCTGGAGGTCAAGCAGTACGATCCGCTGGATTATAAAAATGCCCGTTTTAAATACTTTGTAGCGGAAAAAAAACATGCAACTCAAGGGTATTTTGGTTTTGTTGATGCTGACCGTCTGGCCAATGAAGCCGCCGCTTATCTTAAAACAGCCAAGTTTTCGGCGGTGGCCCGCAAAAAACTGGCGCTGGGCAAACTCAAAGAGTATGTGAGAATGAGGTTGACCGGCGGTTTAGTGGTCGGGGTCTGTGCTGCCGGTTGGGGATTGGTTGCCGGCGGAGGACTTGGGATAGCTATAGCCTTGATGTATGGGTCTGGGCATAATTATAAAATTTTCACCTATGCCGTTAAAGGCGCCGCCATATTTTTCTTATGGACAGTTATCCTAAATTGGAGAATAGTTCATTATAAAAAAAGACATTTCCTGAAAGGTTTTGCCGAGCGATTTAAGAAGCAACCCGGTAACCCTAAACATAAGCACCCTAAAATATAATAAAATTGAGCGCGTAAATGAGCCGACTACAATTTACCAAAATGCATGGTTTAGGTAACGATTTTGTCATTGTCGATGGCAGGAGAGTGGATAGTGAAAATCTTGGTCGATTGGCCGCCAGGCTGTGTCGGCGAAGATTTGGTATAGGGGCTGATCAGCTTCTGATATTGGCTGAAGCTAAAACGGCTGATTACCGGATGCTGATCTATAATCCCGACGGCAGTCAGGCCGAGATGTGTGGCAATGGGGTGCGCTGCCTGGCCAAATTTATAAGGGATAAGGGAGTAGCTACTAAAAATGAATTGCACATAGAAACCCTGGCCGGGGTGGTCAAGACCAAATGGGTGGCAGACCAACTGGAAGTGGATATGGGAGAACCCATACTGGCGGCCGATAAAATTCCGGTTAAGCTGACGGGGGAAATTATCTCATTGCCCCTGGAACTAAATGGCAGCCGCTTCAATATTAGCTGTGTTTCTATGGGCAATCCCCACTGTGTGATTCTGGTGGATGATGTGGAAGCCTTTGCGGTGACTGAATACGGGCCGAAAATTGAGCGCCAGCCACTATTTCCCCAGCGTACCAATGTAGAGTTTGTGCAAATTATAAATCGAGAGCAGATCAAAGTGCGGGTTTGGGAACGCGGGGCCGGGGAGACTTTGGCTTGTGGCAGCGGGGCTTGTGCCTCAGTGGTGGCGGCGGTGTTGAATCATAAGACCGAGCGCCGGGTGGAGGTACATTTGCCGGGGGGTCCATTAAAAATATTCTGGTCGCCGGGGGATAATCATATTTATATGTGCGGCCCGGCTGAGGAGATATTTGAGGGGAGTATAGATATAGCCGATTTATAAGCCCCTTGTCAAGCCACCCCCACGGCTTGTTTTACTCTGCTTAAGGTGGCGGCAGCTATTTTGCCGGCCTTATCAGCTCCGGCAGTCAAGATGTTCTCGATATATTCCGGGTTTTCTGTTAAAGCCTGCCTTCTCTCCCGATGGTGAGCGAAATAGTCGATTATTTTCTGATAAAGCTCCTTTTTAACTTCCCCGTAGCCGGTACCCCCAACCCTGAATTTCCGCTCCATAGTCTCCCGCTCTTTAGGATTGGCGAATAAGCAATATAGCGTAAACAAATTACTCTGCTGGGGGTCCTTCGGTTGGGCCACTGTCTTTGAGTCGGTAACCATGCTCATTACCTTGCGCTTAATACTTTTTTCCGGTTCGAATATACCGATGGTATTATTATAGGATTTACTCATCTTCTGCCCATCGATGCCGGGGATTAGCTCATGCTCTTCCACCATGAGTTCTTTGGGCAGGGTAAATATATCCCCATACAGGTTATTGAATTTTAAGGCGATATCGCGGGTTACTTCAATGTGCTGCTTTTGATCCTTGCCCACCGGTACCAGTTCCGATTGATAGATTAAAATATCCGCCGCCATTAACACCGGATAAGCAAAAATAGCGTGATTTGGAAATATGCCGCGGGCTATTTTGTCTTTATAGGAATGGCAACGCTCCAATAATCCCATCGGGGTGAGCGTGGAGAGAATCCAGGCCAGCTCGGTTACCTGGGGCACATCGGATTGCTTAAAAAAGATGGTTTTTTCTGCATCAAGCCCCAGCGCCAGGTAATCCAGCGCCACATCCAGCGTATTTTCTTTAAGCGCCTGAGGGTCTTGCACGGTGCTCAGCGCATGATAATCGGCGATGAAATAAATCGCCTGGTTATCCTGCTGCAACTGTATATGCTGCTTTATGGCGCCGAAGTAGTTTCCGATATGTAGCTTGCCCGAAGGCTGTATGCCGGACAGGATGCGCACTATTTAGCTCCCTAAGAAAAGATGAATCGCTCCCATAATAATGGGAAAGAGCACCACATCGAAAACATTGGTCATAATCAATACCAGCAGGATTATAAAACCGTAAGGTTCAAGCCTGGCATAGCTTAAGGCTTGCGCCGGCGGCAAGAGACCCATTAAAATCTTGCTGCCGTCTAAGGGAGGCACCGGAATCAGGTTGAATATAGCCAGCGCAATATTAATGCTGACACTGATCTGCGCCATATAAAATAACGGTAGCAAAATCCCACTGCTTATTGAACCGGAAATTGGCAGTCCTTTAAGGCTGTGAAACAAAAAAGCGCTGCCCAGGGCCACCAACAGGTTGGAGCCCGGCCCGGCCAGCGAAACCCACAGCATGTCCCGATGGGGGTTTTTCAAGTTATGTGGATTTACCGGTACCGGCTTGGCCCAACCAATCAGCCGGGTTATCACAAACACCAGGGTACCCACCAGGTCCAGATGCTTCAGGGGATTAAGCGTCAAGCGGCCGGCCAGCTTGGCGGTGGGATCACCCAATTTATTAGCCACCCAGCCGTGGCTGAACTCATGCACCGTAATAGCCAGTAAAACCGGCGGGGCATAGATAATAATCTGTAGTATAGTATTACTTATATCGCCCATTATTGTCTGATCAACTCCACTATCATATCCCCGATTTCAGATGTCTTTAAGCCGCTGCGGGGAGATAAGTCTTTCATCTTACCGCTACCCAGCGCGCTTGCTATGGCCTGCTCAACTTTTTGGGCGGCCTGTTTTTCTCCTAAATGATCGAGCATCATCTGGACGGCGCAGATAGCGGCCAGCGGATTTATGACGTTCTTACCGGTATATTTAGGGGCCGAGCCGTGAATCGGTTCAAACATGGATACCCCTTCGGGATTGATATTGCCCGAAGCGGCCACTCCCATGCCGCCCTGGATCATAGCCCCCAGGTCGGTAATGATATCGCCGAACATGTTTTCCACTACAATCACATCAAACCATTCCGGATTCTTCACCATCCACATGCAGGTAGCGTCCACAAAGGCGTATTCAGCTTTAATATCCTTATACTCATTGGCTACCTCGGCAAAAACCCGCCGCCATAAGCCGAAGGCATAAGTCAGTACATTGGCTTTATCCACCAGATGCAGCGTGTTGTCTTTATTTCTGGCTTGACACAGTTCAAAAGCGTAGCGTATACAACGCTCCACCCCCTTACGGGTGCAGATCATCTCCTGCACGGCCACCTCATCCGGGGTGCCCACCTTGAAATTACCGCCTAAGCCCGCATACATGCCCTCGGTATTTTCCCGCACTACCACAAAATCAATATGCTCCGGCCCTTTGTCTTTTATTGGTGTTTCAACGCCGGGATATAATTTTATGGGGCGCAGGTTTATATATTGATCCAACTCGAAACGGGTTTTAAGTAGAATACCGCGCTCCAATATACCAGGCTCTACATCGGGATGGCCGATAGCGCCTAAATAAATGGCGTCAAACTGGCGAAATTCGTTAAGCGCTGAATCGGGCAACACCTCGCCGGTTTTCAAATAACGCTCACCGCCGAAATCATAATCTTTAGTTTCATACTTAAAGCCGCACACATCAGCCGCCGCCTGTAAAACCTTCAAACCCTCGTTAACCACCTCTGGGCCGATACCATCGCCCGGTAACACTGCAATCTTGTACATTGTTGCTCCTTTATTTTATCAGTCTGAGCGAACAGGTGAATCAGTTGAAACGTTTGAGAAAAACCTGTCCATTTCTTGCCTTAATCTTTCAAGCAAAGCTTCCATATCAAGGCATAACGGTTTGATTCTATTCCATTTTAGCTCAAATCCATATATGTGCCTGAAAAGGTGGCGAAATCGCAAATACTCTTTCAAGCTCTGCATCATATCCTGTGAGATTACAGCATTTCTTTTCCCCTTAACGGGGGTTGCCATCTGATGGAGCAATTCTGTATGCCAATTTTCTCCCGCGGGGCAATTTTCACCTGTCACTACCACAATGCGTTCAAAAATCTTCTCCACTCCACCATAGAAATCATGGAGGATGCTTCCCGCTGCCCTGACTTCCAGAAAACTTTTCTCTGCCTCATCCTTGGCCAACAGGAGCTTCATTTCCTTAAGCAATCTATAGAGGCTCTCAAACTCTATGGCGACTCGCCCTTTTAATTCATTATGCACGAATCAGTTCTCCCTCGGAAAGGGTCTTTTGCTTAAGACTATCAAAGGCATCCTCAAAGGGGATTAGGTTTAGTTCTACACCAGGAAGCAAAATATCGTAAAGCTCCGTCAGGGCCTTAATATAGAATTCGGCAGGCAATCCTTCCACCACCAGATCAATATCCGAGCGTTCATGAAAAACCCCTTTTACCAGCGAGCCGATAAGAAAGACTCTCTTGGTCTTATACTTCTTTTTTAAAAACCCGGCGCATTCTTTGGCTAGTAAGATAAGCTGTTCCTTCTCAGGCATAGGTTTTCACCCTTTTCATTGTGGCCTATAGAATTTCCCTGCTTTGCTATCACATAATTAAGCAGCCCCCCGCTGGCGATTATTTTCTGCATGAAAGCCGGCAGGGGCGTTGTCTTATAGCTTTCATTGCTGGAGAGATTTTTGATGATTCCGGCCTCCACATCCAGTTCCAGTTTATCCCCGGTCTTTATTTTGTCCACACCCTCAGGGCATTCCAGTATGGGCAGCCCGATATTAACACAGTTACGAAAGAATATCCGGGCGAAGCTCCTGGCGATTACCGCACCCACTCCGGCGCCCAGGATGCTGATGGGCGCATGCTCACGGGATGAACCGCAGCCGAAATTCTTACCGGCCACTAAAATATCACCGGCTTTAACCTTATTGGGAAACTCTTCATCCAGCCCGGTCATACAATGCTGACCCAGGATTTTGGGGTCGATGGTATTTAAAAACCTGGCCGGAATAATCTCATCCGTATTTATGTTATCCCCATATTTATGGGCATTTCCGCGCAAAATCATGCTTGCTCCTTATAATGAATTTTATCCTTGATAATATTTATAATGGTTTCTGTTTCGTTTAATGACTGAGCCAATTCATTATAACTGTAATCTTGTGGACTATCCAATGGATAACGAGCTTCAATATAATATTCATCTACTTTCAAACATATGTCCTCATGCTTTTTTAACGAAGAGTCTTTGGCTGATATTTCTTGTAACAGTTTGGTTAAATCATGTGTTTTTCTGGGGATTAATCCCAGATATATTAAATACGCCTTTAGATATTTTTCTAATGCCTGGTGAATATGAAAGGCGATAATATCCGGGTAGTGTTTTTCTTTCAGCAATAACTTAGCTGCGCTCAGATCATGCGAAGCTTTCTCTAACCATTCTTCCAATATATAGCTATTTTTCATAAAGGATATTGCCTTGCTCAATAATTTCTTTAAGGAAAAAATCCCCAAGCTTTAGCCGATGTTTTAGTTCAGAATTTGTATATACTAAAGGGGAGAATGGATGCTCGATATATTTTTGATAAATGAGT
>JAJRUS010000104.1 GCA_024277675.1 bacterium
CAGCATCGGCCCCAACCAGAAATTGGGAATCGAAATACCCAGCAGGGCCAGCACCATGGAGCTGTTATCTATCATAGAATATTGCTTCATAGCGGAGGCAATGCACAAGGGAAAACAGATAAGTAAGGCTATTACCATGGCCGCCAGACTTAGCTCGATGGTAGCTGGCAGGCGCTGTAGGATTATTTGAAATACGGGTTGATCGGTGTGTAGGGAATAGCCGAGATTGCCATGTGCAACCCCTGAAATAAAATCCAGATATTGTTTGAGTAACGGTTTATCCAGACCAAGTTCCCGACGCAAACTAAGCTTATCAGCGGCCCGGGCGGCCTCACCCAACATCAACTCCACCGGATCGCCGGGGATTAGATGTATGAGCCAAAATACCAGACTGACTACGCCGATGATTACCGGAATAGTTAATAATAAGCGCTTTAGTAAATAGCTTTTCATAGCACTAAACTAGCACCCTTATGTGCATAAATCAAGTTTAAAACAAAAGGATAGCCTTATGTACCAAAAAATATCGGCCATTATAGCAATCTTCATATCCTGCCTGACGGGTTGTGCCGTTATCAGCATGCCGCTTTTACCCCCCAGCCGGCCCTTGCAGGAAAAGGTGATTGCGGGTGAAGGGACCGACAAGATTTTAATGTTGGATATCTCGGGCATCATTAGTACAGAGGATAAATCCAGCCTGGGGGGATTAAAAAAAGAACCCAGCATAGTGGCCAGGATCAAGGAAGAACTCAAATTAGCTCAAGCCGATAAAGATATAAAAGCCTTAATACTCAGGATTAACAGCCCCGGTGGAATGGTTACCGCCAGTGACATCCTGCACCATGAAATCAGCCAATTCAAAAAAGCAACCGGGGCCAAGGTAGTGGCCTGCATGCTGGAAATGGGCACTTCAGGGGCGTATTATGTAGCCACCAGTGCAGATAATATTATAGCGCATCCGACTACGGTCACCGGCAGTGTGGGGGTAATGATACTTAAGCTGAACTTAAACGGGCTGATGCAGAAGATAGGTATCCAGGATGAAACCATAAAATCAGGCGCTAAAAAAGACATCCTGTTTCCGTTGCGCTCCATGACTCATGATGAGCGTAAGCTGGTACAACAGATTGTTGATCACTTGCAAAAACGGTTTTTGCAGGTGGTTCGACAGGGAAGACCAAATATGAGTCAATCGGAGTTGGAACAAATTGCGGATGGCCGGATTTTAGATTCCCAAAAGGCATTGGAATTGGGACTTATCGATCAGATCGGCTATATGGATGATGCCATTGAAAGCGCAAAACAGTTGGCCGGCTTAACCCAGGCGCGGGTAATTATATACCGGACACCTTCTAGCCAAAAGGGCAACATATATGCTCAAAGCCAGGGAGCGGCATTTCAAGCAAATCCTGTCCAGTCATATCTAAACGGGCTACTGCCCAGCCTGAACCCCTATTTTATGTACCTCTGGTCCCCATAGCAGGACCAGAATTAAAAACATTTCCCAAAGACAAAGAAGAGGAGGTAATAAGACTAGAAAATGCACCTGACTTCAAGAAAGCTGATATTCATTTTAATAGCCGGGTTTTTATTTACCGGTAAACTTTATGCCCAGGAAGGAACTAAACAAGAAAAAACCGAGAAGGATCGCTGGAAATCATCGGTAGGCCTTTCATATGTTACCGCATCGGGAAATTCAGATTCTCAAACCCTGGGGGTAACCGCAGATGCAAGCCGGAAGGGTGAGCAGAATGAGGTGGAATTAAAAACCGGCACGATATATGAGAAAAGCGATGGCGAGACAGTATCAGAGTACTGGTACGGTAATGCTAAATATAATGGCGATATATCCAAAAAGGCTTATTGGTTTGGCTTAATCGGTATAGAAGGCAATGAGTTAGCAGGCTATCATTATCGTTTTAGTACTTATCCGGGTGTTGGCTATCGCTTTTTAGCGGATACGCATGAACTAAAGGGCGAAATCGGTCCCGGTTATATTTATGAAGATCGAATCGGGGATGATAATTTATCATTTCTATCCGGCCGGGCCTATGCCAAATACACTTTTCACATCACAGAAACCACCGACTTTTCACAAGATGGCGAGTATCTGCATAACTTTGATGATGCAAATGATTACCGGGTTAATGCCGATACTTCCTTAATGGTAAAGGTTTCCGATTGGATTAGTTTCAAAACCGGAGTAACCGTTAAATATGTAAATCAACCGCCGGAAGACGTAGAAAACACCGACATATTCACCGGCAGCTCGCTGGTTTTTACTTTTTAGGATTGAGCAGACAAAAATCTAAATTCAGAAAATCATAAGCCTCCCAGGAGGCTTATCGGCAAACACCGCTATACTCTGACCCGCAGCCAATTAAGCATCTGATGCAGCCGCTGCCGGCAACGTTTCTTGCCCAATATGGGGATAAGCTCCGCCAGCTCCGGCCCATGCGCCTGCCCGGTTACGGCCAGTCTGATGGGCATATACAATTTTCGCCCGTTGGCTCCGGTTTCCGACTTTAGCTCTTGAATGAGCTGCTTGACATTCTCGCCGGTAAGTTCCTCTAATTCATTGAGCTTTTCCGCCAATAACTTGATAACCCCCATCGCTTCGGGGGAAACCTCCGGTTGTTCCTGCTCAAGCGCCGGTTCTATGCTATCGTATAAGTAGCAAGCGGCATGCCTGGTTACCTCAGCCAGCGTATTAAGCTCAGGCTGGACGGCTTCGATAACTCGCTTAAGCCAGCCGGTTTTTGCCTCGGCCAATGTCTCCTTAAACCGCACATCCTGTTTTAGATAAGGCAGACAAAGCCCGGTCAATTCAGCAATCTCAAGCTTACGAATATGTTGACTGTTTATCCAACTGGCCTTTTTTATATCAAAAATGGCGGAACTGCGGCCTACATCAGCCAGCGAAAATTTATCTTTTAACTCATCCAGCCCCATAATCTCCTCGCCTTTAGGCGACCAACCGAGTAAGGCCAGGTAGTTTATAAGTGCCTGAGGCAGGAAACCGGCCTGCCGGTAATTACGCACCGACGAATACCAATCCCGTTTACTTAGCGGCTTATTATTATGATCAAGGATTAATGGCAGGTGAGCAAAGTGCGGCGGCTTGTAACCGAGCGCTCGATAAAGTAATAACTGCTTGGGAGTATTAGAGATATGGTCTTCCCCGCGGATTACATGGCTGATGTTCATTAATGCATCATCTATCATCCCGGCAAAGTTATAAGTCGGCCAACCAGTTGCACGCATGATAATAAAATCGCCGAAGGCGGCTAAATCAAACTCCAGTTTCCCCTTAATAAGGTCATCAAACTCTATTTTATTTCCTGCTATCTTAAAACGTAAGCTGGGATTTATACTGCGGGTTTGCTGGGCTGTTCCTTCTGCAGCGCTGAGCTTACGGCAGCGCCCGTCATATTTAGGCGCTTCGCCTCCGGCCAGTTGCTGTTTCCGCCTTTGACTCAGCTCTTCCGGGGTACAATAGCAATAATAGGCCTGCCCCTGCTTTAATAACCGCTCAGCAACAGCTTGATATAGCTCCAATCTCTCTGACTGACGGTAAGGGCCGAAATCACCGGCCCGGTCCGGCCCCTCATCCCAATCCAACCCCAGCCAGCGCAGATCATCTAAAATTGGCTGTTCACATTTCTTTTTTGAACGCTCGAGATCGGTATCCTCGATTCTGAGTATAAACCGGCCGTTGCTCTTCCGTGCCATAAGCCAATTGAACAGGGCGGTTCTGACATTCCCGATATGCAACTCGCCGGTGGGGCTGGGAGCAAAACGGACTCTTAGCTGCTGTTGGCTCATATGCTTTTTAACACCGCTATCGCCTGGGCGGCAATTGCTTCTTATTTGCCGATTGGGCTTAACCCTTCATGGGTGGTGGCCTTAACATTTATCATTGAAATATTGAGCTTTAGTGTACGGCTGATATTAGCCCTCATCTGAGGAATGTATGCAGCCAGCCGGGGCTGCTCGGCAATAATAACTGTATCCAACTGCTGCACGGCAAAGCCTCCCCGCATAACCAACCGGCAAGTTTTCTCCAGCAGTATCAGGCTGGAAATATTTTTGTATTGGGAGTCATCATCGGGAAAATGCCGACCGATATCACCCAAAGCGGCCGCACCCAAGACAGCATCTATCAGCGCATGTAACAATACATCCGCATCAGAGTGCCCCAGCAAGCCTTTATGGTGGGGTATCTCCACCCCCCCCAACACCAACTTGCACCCCTCCACCAAGCGGTGGATATCATAACCTATACCAATCCGCAACCAGGCCCCCTGCATTGAAAAAAGTTGATTGATATTATAGAAATAATAACAGATGAGAATTAATAAGGCAAGTTTTTAAGCCATCTCATGGCTGGTCATTTTATGGCTGCCAAACGCAGCGAAAACCGATATAACTACGGGGGGTATCGGCATAATAGCGCCAGCGGGACGTAGTGCGTATATCATAGCCGGGGCTGTTCCAGGAACCGCCCCGGACTACCCGGTACTCCCCGCTCTCCGGCCCCCTGGGATTTCTATCGGGGCCATGCTGGTAATAATCGGGAGCATACCAATCCAGGCACCATTCAGCTACATTGCCCGCCATATCCAACACCCCGTAGGGGCTGGCTCCTTCGGGGTAACTTCCCAACGGGGCTGTATATTGATAGCCGTCGCCCGGTACTATAATATTGGCCCGGCTATAGCTGAAATCATCTCCCCAGGGATAAACATATCCGCTATCCCCACGGGCGGCCTTCTCCCACTGCGCTTCGGTGGGTAAACTCTTCCCGGCCCATTTACAATAAGCAGCCGCTGCCTTCCAACTTACCCATACTACCGGCTGCTGTGGCCGGTTGAATTCTGTGAACTTCCAAATGTCCGGCGGCTTATGCTTCGTAGCTGCTGTAAATTTGCCATATTGGACATTGGTCAGCTCGTATTTATCAATATAGAAATCATCCAGATATACCCGATGCACGGGCTGTTCCTCATTCTCACCGCTAACACTGCCCATGCTGAACTCCCCGGCCGGGATATAAATCATATCAGCCGGCGGAATAATCTTTTCGAACCGGGTAACCTCAAGTTGGTTTATGCCAAGCTTTATTTTCAGCGGAGACTCATAATGCAGCACCGCCTGCGGGGCATATTTAATCAGCTTCAGCCTGTGCTCCCCTACAATCAATGAGGGTATCCGCAGCGGTGTCTCCCCTATGAGCGCTTCATCCAGATATACCCTGGCTCCCACCGGCCGGGAACTAAGCTCCAACTGTCCAAAACGCTGCTTAAGTTGAATAACAACCGTTTGCCTTAAGCCCGCCTCAACCTCTACCTGCTGCCCGGCGCCATATAATCCCTTACTTAACTTAAGCTTATGGCTGCCCGGTTTAATTTCATCGATGGTTAACGGTGTTTTCCCTCTTAAGATTCCGTCTAAGTAAATTTCGGCCTGGTCAGGGATGGAGTTAAGCTGTAATGAACCGGTTTTAAGAATGCTTTTCAACTGAAACCCGATATGCTCGATAGTGGGGTTATAACCTTGCTGTTCGGTAATTTGTAAGCTAAGCTCCACTTCCTGGTTCAGGGCGTTGTGATCAACCGGCAATTTGAGCTGAAGCCGTTTTTCAGCTTGAGGTTTTATGTCGCCCAGTTCCTGACTCAGCGAATTAATGCCGGGGCTGGAAGAGCTAATTTCCAACTTTACCCCTTCGGCTTTTCTCCCACCACTATTTTTAATCCTTATTCCAAGCTTAATATCCTGACCGGCGCTTATCCCGCCCTCCGAATCAGCGTTTATCAATTCATAACTTACCTCCAGTTGCGGGGATTGTTGCACTTTCGGCGCTGTTTTTGGCGGGGGTTTGGCTAATGACATCGAAGGTGTCTTTTTCCTGATCTTCAATAGCCTAAGCTGTTCTTTGGGCCCCATATCCGCTCCCTGCTCACCGGCCTTACGGCAAGGAGAGGCAGGGGCCAGGCGGTAGTTCTCAGCCTCAGGGTCTATAAACTGGGGATCGACCGAGATATTACCCGCCGCCGGGCGGCAATTCACATAGTTTTTGCCGTTATTCCATACATTATTATAAAGTATGTTGACCTCATCGGCTTTAGCTTTACTTTTTATACCGAAACTGTTATTTACGATTATATTGTTTTTGATATTAAGTTTACAGGATTCATCAAACCTGATTCCCCCGTCCTTTTGATTACCGACAATAGTATTATGCTCTATGGTAACCTCAGCTCCCTTATTACAGAATATGCCATAACCGTTCGGCTCGGAAGTAATCAGGCAATGGCTGATGCTCCCGCTGGAAGCGGAGATAAACACACCGGAATACCCCTGTTTGGTCAAGGCGTTAATAAAAAAACCTTCCAGCCTGAAACCATTTACCCCCTTTAGTTTTATAGGGAATGTTTCTCTGGCCACCAGTCTGGTTTTAGTAAATCCGGCTCCGATTATACTGATATTGTCTTTTTTAATGCGCAGGCTCTCTTTATACTCACCGGCTTTTACATAAATGGTATCACCGGCCTGAGCCGCCTGCAATGCCGCTTTGATACTCTCGTGGTTTCCTGAACCATCCCTGGCTACCAGAATGTCTTTAGCATGGGCCGGGTGGCTATAGAGCAGGCTTAACAAAAATAAATATATTAAAAATTTCATTAATTAAACTCGGATAATTTATAGCTATATATGGGGGAAATTTGAATCGGCAAATATAATACCTTACATTATTCGATACAACCTTGCGTGAAATTATCTATGATTAAACCGGACAGATGCCAGAGTTCCTGGAGTGAGGTAACCGAATTTAAGATGTAAATAAAAGAGGGTATTAAATCGGCATCAAATTGAGTGCCGGCATTAGACTCTAATTCGCTGATGGCTTTCTCCATACTCATGGCCTTGCGATACGCCCGGTCGGAGGTCATGGCATCGAAAGCATCCGCCACACTTAAAATGCGGGCGCCTAATGGAATAGCATCGCCCTTCCTGCCATTGGGATAGCCTAAACCGTCAAGCCTTTCATGGTGATATTGTATGTTGTCAATGATCTCCCCATCGTGAATTATGGGTTTTAAGATGTGAATGCTGATATTGGGATGTAGTTTGATCTGATCATATTCTTCTTGAGTCAACTCCCCGGATTTATTTAAGATGGCCTCAGAGATACCTATTTTGCCGATATCATGAAGTAAGCCCGAAAGCTGAATTTGATACATGAATTCCGGAGATTGTGAGGTGGTCTTGGCAAGTTGCAACGCATAGTCGGTAACTCGTTTAGAATGACCTCTGGTATAAACATCTTTGGCCTCCAGGCAATTGGCAATGGTTTTTACTGTATCAAGGTATATTTGACGCAGGTGTTCCGTCTGCTGCAACAGCCTTCCCTCCAGATTTCTTTGATATTCCTTATTTTCTAACGTGAGCCTCCGTTTTTCCAGCGCCTCTTTAATCGAGAAAGCCAGGGTGGTCACCTCAAACGGTTTAGTAATATAGTTATAGGCCCCGTTACGTAAACATTTAATAGCTGTTTGGACTTCATATATGGCGGTAAGTATGATAACCGCCGTATCAGGATAGTTGGTTTTTATGTAATTTAAGAGATAGATGCCATCTCCCCAAGGCATTTTGATGTCGGATATTACTAGATCAAAGCTTTTTCCTCTTAATTTTTCAATGGCTTCCACCGCATGGTTAGCCGTCTCGAAATGATAATCAAAAGAATTTAATCCACGCTTTATGACTTCCTGGATATACGGTTCATCATCTATAATCAATATGCTGGCTGATGGCTTTTTCATCTTGCTCCTTGTCTTTAAATGTCTTATGCTGAATCTCTCAGCTTAAGCTAATAAATTACCTTACATAATATATTTTTAATGGCAAGCAAGTCAAAGGGTTTTGTCACATATTCAGCGCCTGTACTCTCGATAAATTCTTTAATATCCCGGTTAACAAGATCGCCGGTAGCGAATATGATTCGAGTCAACATTTCCGGCATTTTTATACTTAGACTTGCATACAAAGCCTTCCCATCCATTACCGGCATCTTTATATCACAGAATATGAGATCAAAGGCCTCTTGCTGCAACCTTTCCAGAGCGACACAACCGTTGGAGGCTGTCCTTACTATACAGCCGCAGGATTTTAAGAAACGCCGCATGTAATTCAGCGCATCATCATCATCATCGACAACCAACACCCACTTGCCCATCAATAACTGTTCGCTTGTCTCCGGTGCGGCTTTTTCGACCGCCGGGGGCGCTTCCTTTATCACCGGAAGGGTGATAATGAAAGTGCTGCCCTCGTCAACCTTTGTTTCCACCTCAATAGCGCTGTCGTGTTCTTTGATGATGCCGTAGGAAACCGAAAGCCCCAAACCAGTCCCCTGACCAACCTCTTTGGTGGTATAGAAGGGATCGAAGATTTTGGGCAGGGTCTCTTCGGGAATTCCCACGCCGTTGTCACTGATCTTGATGATAATCTGCGCCCCGCGTTGACGACTGGAAATCTTGACCCGCGCTTTATCCCCTTTAGACTCTACGGCCAGCATGGCATTATTCAAGATGTTCAGCAAAACCTGCTTAATTTGATTAGGATCGAGCATGGTAGCCTCTATGGAGCGATCCAGATCCTGAATAATCTCCATACCTTTTACCGGCAAATCATACGCCCGCAGCTCAACCGTTTGAGCAATAAGCTCGTTAATCTGGGTAAGCTGTTTTTGTGGCCCCTCCCGGCGGGCATAGGTCAATAGATTTTTTACTATCTTGCTGGCTCGCTTGGCCTCATGAACTATTTTTTTAAGATCGGCCCTATCCTGTTCATTCGAAATATTCATCTCCATTATCTGAGCAAAACCGACAATGGCAGAAAGGGGATTGTTTATCTCATGGGCCACCCCCGAAACCAACTCCCCAATGGCGGATAGTTTCTCCGTCTGATGCAACTGCTGTTGTATTTCCTGTAGCTTTCTTGCCCGCTCGGCTACTTTACGTTCCAGAGTTTTGTTCCATTCTGCAATCTCTGCATTTGACTTCTTCAGGTCCTCATGCGTTTGTTGCAGGTTTTCAGCCATCATATTGAAGGAATTCTGTAGATTGCCTACTTCGTCGGCAGAGGAAATTCGCACCCTTTGGGTTAGATCCCCTTTGGCCATATAATCGGCGGCTATTGAAAGTTGCTTAACCGGATAGGTAAGCTGTCGGGAAATTGCGCTGTACATAAAGCCAATAATAACCAACATAAACACTGCAGAACCTACAACGTAGATATATATCTCCCGCTGGATGTGGAATAACCCTTTTAAAGGCAATGAAACAGCAAAAAATCCCCAGGTTTTATAATTTATTACCAGTGGGAAGAGCAGCACCTTATGCATATTCTGGCCTGATCCCCACTCGGTTAGATAAGTATTATTATCGTTCAATAAAGGCTCAACTGAAAATTGTTTGATTTTATCAAAAACGGCTGGGAAGACCTTAGAAAAGCTTAAGGTACTAAGCACAATTTTATCCTTGTAAATAAGTGTTATATCGGCCCCGGTACGGATTTTAAGTTCATCCAGAAATTTTTGGGTTATTGGATAGCTGATGATCACTACATCTTTGATTCCCTTTTGGGTTTCAATGGGATTGACGACATCGACACTAAGCTTAAATTCACCGCCGGTAACCCACTCGGTAACGCTGGCGGTGTGTAATCCCATACGACCTTTTTGGATTAGTTCTTTACGAGCTTCTTCGGAATATTTATTGTAACCTGGAAAGGACAAAAACATATTGTTGGAACGCAGGAAATTGATGGTATAGACCAAAATTGAGCGGCTGACTTTGCTATTGGGAAATTGATTCGACAGCTTCTCCACATCAGCCATGAACATCCCAAAAAAACGTAAGCGCCTTTCAATCACCTCAATCTCATGTACAATGGTGCGCCGATGGCTACGAAGACTATCCACAAACCGATGTTCGACATCTTGCTTCATCACATGTGAGGCCCAGAAAATGACCACTAAAACAAACATTACGGTCACCAGAAAAAAAGGCATGAACATCTTCGCCCGGATTGACCTACGGCTTAAAATTTTCGAAAAGCTGCTCATGACACCTTCCTATAATCTCTCATGGAAGTGGATATTCGGCTAAATTCACACCTAATTCCCGCACCATTTTGTAGAGATTCTTATAATCTTCATCGCTGGTCGACACAAATCTGTCAGCCCCAAGATTCCGGAGAACCTGCCTGCCCTCCGGGGTCTTATCCAAATTCAGCAGGGATTTTCGTAATTGTTGAGTGAAATAATCGCAGAGCTTCACTTTTATCGATTTTGGAGGATAAGCATCATCCCCCAGATGACAGTGATAACACATAATGTTCAGTTTACGACGAATTATCAGTGCGTTATCCGGCACCGGATCCGACCTGGCAATCACCACCAATTCCTGTTTAATTCTTGGGTTCTCAGCCGCCAGTTTTTCAAAGATCAAATCCTTAGCCGCCCCCGCATCGACCGTCTTGTTCAGCACCATTTCCACCGCTGCATCATGGCTTCCCACAAAGCGTATCCGGCCTAAATAATCTTCGGCTCGCCCCACCCCCTGTCTTTTTAGGAACAGGCGGGGGAAAAGATCGGCGGCGGTAGTGGCTTTTATCATGGCAAAAGATTTACCCTTTAGATCCCGCCAACTCCGGATGCCACTGTCGGCACGGGTTAGGATCACCCCACAATAACTGGATATACCGTTTTTTTCCGGTCGCGCCACCGGCAATGCTCCTACTTTGGCCTGCACAATCCCATAGGTAAGGCTGCCGAAGAAGGCGACATTTACATTGCCGGTTACAAACTCATTTACGATGTCTTCGTAGCCGGGTAAATGCCGTAGTTGGATCTTAAATTTCATGGCCAGCTTTTTCTCTAAATATTCCACCAGCGGACGATAGCGATTTTCCTGCTTCAATATGTTCTGCTCAGGAACAGTGGCAAAAACCAACTTCATAACAATAAAACTGGATCCATTTTCTTCAATAAGTTTTTGACCATCTTCTCCAAATATAAAATCAAAAAAATGCATAACCTCTTTCTTGGGATTCGGCCCTACTATTAAACCGTAAGTTCTATAAAAAGGATAACGGTTCTTCTGTACATTGTCCGTAGAAGGATATATATTATTCACCTTGATTACATTGAAGTTCAAACTACTCATGGCCAATTCCCCAAAGGAAGTGTAGCCAATTGAGTTTTCCATATATTCCATTGACTCGGTCACCTGCCCCGGTTTTTCTATTTCAATTGCTGATGGAGTAATCTTAAGATCCTTGGGAAACAGGTTTTTTCTGAGCTGAATCTTAGCTGATGTATATTCCGGCCGATCTATTACCACAATGGCGGCATCTCTTCCCCCAACCTGCCGCCAATTGTAAATCTTGCCTGAATATATATCGCAAATCTGGCTTGAAGTAAGGTTTTTTATCTGAACCCAGGGATGTGTTATAAAGGCTAGTCCATCGCGGGCAAAGGGAATCATTGTAATATTCTGCGCTTCTTCCGCTGGTTTTAGCTGGCGGCTTGTCAGTCCGATGTCGTATTCGCCATTGACTAACCCCACAACCCCACTTATAGTGTGCCCGGCCGGTAATAAAGCTACCTTGCACGCTGGATTTTTGCGCTCAAACTCCCTGGCCAGCACATTAAAAAGTGGATAAACCGAATCTGAACCGCCGACACGAATAATCTCCTTTTTGCCTGCATCCTCAAAACCGGCTATATTGTTTTCTATTCGATCAATTTCGACAAAATGCAGCCCGGAGCGAAAGAAGTCCAGAATATTGCTGCTATAGAAAGTCGCTATAACGATCAGCGACAGTACTGAAATAAAAACCAGCGCCCAAGAATATTTATGTTCCTGGCAAATTTCTAACGATTTCTCAAGCATGCCATGCCTCTGTAGGGTTCCCTAAATAAATGCCTGCTTATTACCACCAGTAAAATTACTTATTTTTGCCGGTTCAATGTTATTGTAGCTCTATTTATATTACACATATACGTATCTTAAAGTATACCTTGAAAACGCAAAAAGTCAAGTAAATACAACTATTAGCCATAACTGTTACAATTTGCCGCACAACCCGACAATATTTATGTTAAATGTCTATCAGGAAATTTAATTGAAATGATTGGATTTTATACAGACAGGATATGTAGCAAGTGAATATGGACAAACAAATGAAAGGAAACCCGACAAAACCACTCAAGCGGAAACGGCAAACTTAAGCTGCTACCCCAAATATGGTTTTGCCGGTGATAAGGCCCGACTTTGTCGGGTTAAAGAACTATTTAACCGATTTGGCACACCTGAAGCCCACATTTTCATCATCGGTAAATGGGGTAAATTTATTGCGTATTACAGTCAGTGCATCATACTTGGCATCCATATACGAACCGCCCCGCAATACATAGCGCTCATTGCCGTAAAACTCATCCTCATATTTATTATCGGGATAGGCCAAATAATTATCGGCAGTCCACTCCCACACATTAC
>JAJRUS010000105.1 GCA_024277675.1 bacterium
GCCCGTTCTCTTTCTTTAGCATGTAACTTCTCCTGGGTTGGGTGTGTTAGTTACCTGCATATTATATCAGACTTATCGTGTTATTACAACTATATATTACCAACGTCTTACATAATGCCCCCTTATTGGCGACACTCCCATTATTCAGCAGATGCCGTTTGGGCCTTAAAATAGAGATTGCGCCATTAAAAAACGAGAAAAATCTTTTTAAATTAAGGGCTTAGGTAAGGTATAATACTCATTGATCAGGTGAATCAAAAACACAAAAGGGGGGTGGCAAGATGATACAACAGACGGTGCTGCCGTTCAAGCGGAAAAATAACTGAGTCGTGGACACTTTTGTGATGTTTCGGCGTGTCCCCAAGCCGAAACATCACTGGTTACAATATATTATAATGGCTTCGGCGTGTCCCCACGCCGAAACATCAGGCTTATATTTACAATAAGTCAGGTAAAACTGTCCACGATTCAGGTATTTTTCCAATAGACCTTATCTAGTAAAGGGATGGTAAAAAAAGATGGCCGCCGGAAGATACAAAAATGACTGCCGGAAAATACCTTGTCCGATCAACCGGGAAAGGCTCACGCTGTTTGGCTGCTTGAATCTAAGCCCCGAAAGGTTTTACCGGGAAAAATCCAAACTGGCTGATTCTCCCGCCTTCATTTGCTTCTTAACTCAATCGCGACAACGGTCTGCCAGAAAAGAACTGGTCATTATTCCGGATAATTGCAGCATTCACAAAAGCCGGAAGGTGTAGTCAGCCGTTTTAGAAAACTCATCCGGCATTTTAATGCTGAAATATTGGTCAATCCAATTCAACTGAAATTAAATGCCTATCATCTTTTATTATAGATATTTCTACGGTTATGCTTATCTCAGCCGGTGAGGTCAATAACAAGACACAACTATAACGTAAGCGGGTAATGTTACTATAATAGGCAAAGTACCCAGTGCCGTGACAACCTACCGTCATTTATGACTATTCAGTCTAACGCAGAGTCCCGGTAAGCTTTAAGAATATTAACAGCAACCCGACAACAGCTCCGACTCCCAATAAGACGTAAAATACTGCTTTGGAATAATAATCTGAATTGGACTTCTTCTCCGCCATAATATGTTCTCCGTTCATTTATGGGATTAAAACAGCTTTTTGTATAATAAAGGGAGCAATAAATATGCCATTAAGCCAACACATTGAAAATGAAAGACTTATTTAAAATAAAGGGGTGAACCAGCCCGCCTGAATTGTCATAATGACAAATAAAATTCTTGGCGATAGGGTCAAAATGATAAATTGTTGAATGCTGGAAATATGGGGTAGGTTTGATAAACTTCAGGGGCTAACCAATCCCCGCAGGGTGCGCAGGTTTACTATATCCATATCCACTCCGCCGGCGTCGACCCCTTTGGGGGTCTCCAGAATCATCGGTATATCCTGCAACCGGGGATCATTGAGCAACCACGAAAAGGGTTCCAATCCCAATGCTCCTGCTCCGATATGCTGGTGGCGATCAACCCTGGAGTCGAGAGACGGCTTGGAATCATTTAAGTGAATTGCCTTTAGCATTGGCCAACCCAGCAGGCGTTCAAATGCCTCAGCGGTAGCTTGATAACCTTCATAAGCGCCGATATCATAGCCGGCTGCATATATATGGCAGGTATCCAGGCAGATTCCCATGCGCCGGGGCTGCTCTATATAGGATAACAATTGAGCTAACTGTTCAAAATTATAACCTAACTGGGTTCCCTGCCCGGCGGTGGTTTCAATTAATAGTTGCAGCCTGAAATCCTGGCAGCGCATTAACAGTTCATTAAGCGCCTGAGCTACCCGGCGCAGGCCATTATCCTCTCCAGCGCCCATATGAGAGCCGGGGTGAAACACCAGATATGGGATGCCTAACTGTTCCGCCCGCTGCATTTCTTCCCGGAAGGCGGCAATTGATTTATGATACAGCTCCGGTTGAGGGGAAGCCAGATTTATAAGGTATATGCTATGGGCAATTACCGGGGCAATCCCTGACGCGGCTTGCGCCTGTTTAAAAGCCGTTACTTGCTTGTCCGAAAGCGGTTTGGCTCGCCATTGATTTGAATTTCGGGTGAAAATCTGGATAGTATCGCAACCGGCCCGCTGTCCCCGTTCAAAGGCCAGCGGTAAGCCTTTAGCAATCGACATATGCGCACCCAGTCTGGGAATTTCCAAGTTAACCTCCGCTTTAAATCCGGATAATTTGGGTATTATTATCAGCAAACCTATATGTTGCTATTTATACTATGCAAGTTTTAACAACGCAAGCAATTTTTTATGGGTTTTCTGCCGGCATTTATGTAGTTGCAAAGCTGCTTGAAAAGCCAGATAATAAAATCTGGTGTTATGCTGCGTTGCTATAGGGGGTTATAGTGAGAAAAGCCTTGATACTGGCCCTGGTGGTGTTGGGAGTTAATTCTATATTAGGCCAGATTATTGTCATCCGGGAGTTTTTGGTAATATTTTACGGCAACGAGCTTTCAGCCGGCATTGTGCTGGCAGCCTGGCTGTTTTGGACGGCTATGGGTAGCGGTCTGGCGGCTAAGTGGGTTGATAGCTGGGGCAAGCCTTACCTCTGTCTGGTCATTTGCCAGCTGGTGGCGGCTTTAGCGTTACCGGGTATAATCTGGGGCATTCGGAGTATCAGGGGATTCGGGGGGCTGTTTCCAGGAGAAATCATCGGTCTGACGCCTATGCTCTATAGTTCATTCTTGCTACTGGCTCCACTGGGGCTGAGCCTTGGGTTTATGTTTATCCTGGGGTGCAAGTTATATGCTAAGGCTACCGACCAGGAAGCTGCCTCCATCGGGCGGACTTATTTATATGAGGCGCTGGGGGCCAGCCTGGGGGGAATTTTGTTTGCCTATGGTTTGGTGCTTTGGGCCAGTCACCTGCAAATTGCTTTAGGGCTTGCCGCCATTAATATTCTGTGCGCCATGTTTATCTTAAGCAAAACCTCCCGGCCATTAAAGAGCGTTAGGTTGATATTGGGCGGACTGGCACTGGTCTTGTTTTATAGTTTAATATCCGGCCTGGCTACCCGCGGGGATAAATATTTACGACAACTTAGCTGGCCGGGAGTTAGTGTGCTAAGCTCCAGAGACTCTATTTATGGCAACCTGACCGCCACCTCTGATAAGGGACAGCATAGTTTGTTTGCCAACGGGCTATTGGTATTCAGCTATCCCGATCGCTTATCGGCCGAGGAGTCGGTGCATTTCCCCCTGCTGGAGCATCCGTATCCGCAGAAGGTGTTATTGATCGGCGGCGGCATGGGGGGGGCGCTGGCTGAACTGCTCAAGTACTCAACGCTTACCAGGGTGGATTATGTGGAATTGGATCCCTTAATCATCAACATGGGAAAACAGATATTGCCGGCCGACGCCTGGGCGGCGTTAGCTGATCCGCGGGTGAAAATAGCGCATGTTGACGGCCGGCGCTGGGTTAGCCAGACCAGCGAAATTTATGATCTGATTCTGGTAAATCTACCGGCGCCTTCTACCGCTCAGTTGAACCGTTTTTATACGGTCGAGTTTTTTCAGGCCGCCCACCGGATTCTATCTCCAAAGGGCATAATCTGTATGAGCTTCAGCTCTTCTGAGAATTATATCAGCCCTGAACTGGCTCAATTTCTAGCTTCTATTTACTATACCCTGGCCCGGGTATTTAGCGAGGTGGTGGCTTTGCCGGGAGCCACTAATTTTATCATGGGGTGTAAGCAGGCCGGGGTATTGACCACTGATGCCAATACACTAATGGCGCGGCTTTCGGAGCGCCAACTGGATACCCGATATGTACGGGAATATTATATCCCCTATCGGCTGTCAACCGAACGGGTGGAGTATCTTAAGGGGGTGTTGTCCGCTCAGACGGGCGTTAAAATAAACACCGATTTCTCCCCTGTTTCTTATTATTATGACATGTTGTTGTGGGTTACTAATTTTTCTCCCCGCTTCAGGGGGCTGTTTGTTTGGTTTAGCCGATTAAGGCTGATAGATTGGCTGGGCTTAATGCTGCTTTTGGGGGTGGCCTTTGTGGGGCCTAAATTTTTTGGGGGACGGGTGGAATTAGGCCGTCGGGCGGTATTGTTCTCGGTAATGAGCACCGGTTTTGCCGAAATCACCTTTGAAGTGGTAATCATCCTGGCCTTCCAGATTATGTTCGGCTATGTGTATTATAAGTTGGGGATTATACTGGCTGGCTTTATGATCGGCCTGGTATTGGGGAGCTATTTTTCCACCCGCTGGCTGGAGCGCTTTTCGCACCCCTATCGAATATTTATTATAGTTCAGGCGATGGTGGTGCTTTATTCCCTGCTTTTGATAGCTATCTTCCAGGCCGGCAGCCGCATACCCCTTTATGGCCGGCTCAATCTATGGGTAGAGCAGTTGTTTCCCCTGCTTACTTTAATCGCCGGGGCGGTAGGCGGCTTTCAATTTCCATTGGCTAATAAATTATATCTTGGCGGAGGGAGTAGGATTGGGCATAGCGCAGGCATCACCTACGGCATTGACCTGGCTGGATCGTGCCTGGGGGCGGCGGTGTCCAGTGCCCTGCTATTGCCTATATTGGGAGTGTTTTATACCTGTGTGGCGGTGTGCCTGCTTAATCTGCTGGCCCTGGTGTTATTACTGGCAGGGAAATTTGATGGTAATTCAGGTTAGAAAGAACAAAGACTTAATAGGACGCAAATAAACGCAGATTTACAGGATTTAAAAATAATCTGCGTTGCACCTGCGTCCTATCTTATAATTTCCTATACAATAAAAAAGAGAGGAAAACTAGTCCCGTTTATTGATATACCACTGGTGGTAGACAGCAGATGATATGATTACTATCCATTCTGCAGAAAGAATGAACGGAGAAAAGGACTCGCTGCAGCGGATCTAATCAATTTAGATCACCTGGTCTGTTAACGGGAAGTCTTCCTCTCTTAGCTCAAGGCAAAAATAAATTACTTAATTTGCACTTATGCAGTCGGAGAAACACGTATTAAGCGCAAACAATGTCTACTACAGATATGGAGGAGAGCAAATTATATGCCAAGAAAAACGAAAATATAGTATGAAATTTTTACTTACTGAAATATAATGGATTATCTTATGGTGAGCAATGGAAGTATTTTTAAGCTGATGCAGAAAAATTCACTGCTTGCATGGCACTTCTGCCCAACATAATGAAACAATTGGGCACCGACGCCATTTACTTAATCAGAGTGGAATTAAAATTTCTTTCTAAAACAGGTGTCATAAAACAGGTGTCAGGTCTTGACGGGCCGTTGCCCAAATCGTTTTATTTAGCCTATAAATATGATACAATAGAGGGGTGAGAAGTCAAGTTATATCAGCATAAGATAAGGAGATAATACCTATGCTGGGTAAAGAGTCACCACCCCAGGAAAATTTGTTTTA
>JAJRUS010000106.1 GCA_024277675.1 bacterium
CATGTAACTTCTCCTGGGTTGGGTGTGTTAGTTACCTGCATATTATATCAGACTTATCGTGTTATTACAACTATATATTACCAACGTCTTACATAATGCCCCCTTATTGGCGACACTCCCTTTTGAGCTGAAACAGGCGGTGGGCACATCACTTTTGTTTGTTACCTTTGCTTCACTTATGGGGGTGGTCGGACATCAGCAGTTGCATAATGTAAACTGGAAATTCGGGCTGCTTATGAGCCTGGGGGCTATTGTGGGGGTATTTATTGGCGTACGGCTTATCCAGGTAGTGCCGAATCCGGTGCTGAAGAAGATATTCGGTGTTTTTTTGTTGCTGGTCTCTATCCGGCTCATAATCAGTTCCTAAGCACCTGTGCCACCTGCGGTGGAGCAATCTGCGTTAATATGTCCTATAATACTCCCCAAAAACCGGAGCACTTGTTAAGGTTTTGAGAGGTGGTAAGATAACAGCCTTAACAAGGGGGCCATTTAATGGAGAAGAAGGGTTCATCCGACTAAAGCGTACCTTGCTTGATGGCCAAAATCCTCGGAGGATATATCCCCTACGAACCCCGACAGACTCCCAGTTGCGAATATAATGTTTTAGCGGATATGTTTATGAAATGATTAAGCCGGTCCAGCCCGGTTACCCTTTTCCGGTTTCCGCCCGGGAGATGAGCCAATAGACTACTCCCAATACCAGTACTGTACCCACCAGCACCATTTGTCGCTGTGGATCTCCATGCTCCAGCGTACCTACCAGTATGTCGCGGATAACGGCCACTATGACTACTTCTACAAATATGGTAATAGAAAATTTACCTTTTTTCAGGTGCTCGATTTCGGTGTCCATAAGCTCAATCATTACCCACAACATAAGCAGCGTACCCAAAATACGGATAACGCCGTGTTCCATCCGGCCGGTGAGCAAGCTCCAGATATCAGAACCGAACAAACCGATTATGCCTATCGAAATTCCCATAAGGGCTAGTACCAACACCAGGTTCATGCCATAACTGAAGCGCTCGGCTAACCTAATCAGTTTGCCCTCCAATTTATGGGAGAGAAAAACCTTATTCAGTTCCTCCTCGCGATAGGCGCTGGACATAATGTCCAGATTGATATCCAATATTTTTTCCAGCGAACGGGTCAGCTTTATCCTTTCCCCGGGTTTTTCAAAATGTCTTTCCAGAATATCCAGGCAGAACCGGCGCACCAAATACATGGAAGAATTCATGTAGTGAGCGTTAAGTTTAATCTTTATATAGCTGCGGCCGACATGTTGGATATTTAATAAATAGCGATAGTCGTACACCCCATTGAATAAGTTGATGAACCAGTCGGCCAGGGTCTCCTTGCGCCGGCGCAGCGTTTTCTCATCCGACAGGAATCCGGCGGTTTCGGGAAATTTAAGCAGGGTATTATAGAAAGTATCCGCCAGTTCCTCCTTATATTGCTCCATAATCGGCTGCAAATCGCGCAGATTTTGGGCATCCTCATTGGTGAAATGATAATGCTGCTCAATCTGAGAGATATTTTTTATGCTCATATTTGTGGTCTGCCTTTGTGCTGAAGCATTAATAGATTTAGTTCGATCTATTCATAAATTTACCCTGGACTAGCCGTACCCTCTCCGGGATAAGGTATCTTAATCCAACGCCCGATAAAATTTTGTTTGCCGGAAAGCTATAGCTCTGAAGCTGATAAAGCTATAGTTTTAACTAAATATGATTTACTCTTAATGAAATCTGAAATTTTCAGGTTAAATATAACATATTATATTTGTATTTTGTAGCTTTTTTTAGTTGCGAATTGACTAAAAATAACTACTATTGCAATAAATATATGGTTGAGATATTATCATGTTATCATAAACAGCTAGTTGGGAGAATCAGGAATGTTTGTTCGTAAGCAAAAACTATCAAAAATGAGCGGGAAGGAAATTATGCAGGCAGTCGGTGAAAAATATTCACAAGTTGCCTGTGAGCCTGGTAAAAAATTTAATTTTCCGGTAGGACGAGCGTTTGCAGAAAGCGTAGGTTATAGTAAAGAATTACTCGATAATTTACCGGCCGGTATCAGTGAATCCTTTACCGGAGCCGGTAACCCGCAGCCCTTTGTGAATCTACAGCATGGGGAATGCCTGCTTGATTTAGGGTGCGGCGCCGGATTGGATTTATATTTATACTCCCAAAAAGGAGGAATAAATAATAAGTATTATGGGCTGGATATATCTGAAGCTATGATAGCTAAAGTAAGAAGTAACTTGAATAAGTTGGAAGTCTCTAACGTTGAGCTGCTCTCTTTCCCGGCGGATAAAATTCCGCTGGCCGATAATATGGTGGATGTGGTTACCAGTAACGGCATCTATAATCTTTCGCCTGACAAAAAAGCAGTGTTAAGCGAAGTTTACCGGGTTTTAAAACCGGGAGGGCGTACCGTATTTTCTGAAATCGTACTAAAAGAGGCCTTGCCGGTTATGATCAGAGAGAACATCGACGACTGGTTCCGTTGTATCGGCGGGGCGTTGCCGGAGCATGATTTTATAGATTTAATGAAAAAGGTGGGCTTTGGCAGGGTCGAGATAATCTCAAAGGCAAGAAACGCCCGCTGCGGACATAAGTTAGCTGTATGCGCTAATATCAGGGGCATAAAAAATTTATAATAGAGTTACTGTATACGGACGCCTTGCTTAATTATTAACTCATCGCCGCCGCCGCTTCCCCCGGTGTAACTGAAAATCACAGCCAGTCGACAATGGTAAAGCCTATGCCGAAGCGGGTGATTGAGTGGTCGTAATCAATCAGGCTCTCACCGTATCCATTAAAAAACTGTAGTTCCAGCGCCAGATTTTCCACCCCGGGTAAGGGGATGCTGTAATCAAATTGAATCGATCCCCGATTATCTGAACGCAGGTTATTCCTGAATATTAATCCAAATTGAGTTTTATATAAATAATATCTCAGCGTTAGCTCACCATGCCCCAGGTATTGCTCTATACGGGGATTGTTATCGTCTTTGGCATCTTCGGAGATGCGCAGCCAGGGCTTTAGTTCAATATCGAAATTACCCTTTTCAAAGGTGGTGCTGGCATACAGCCGGTTCCAGCTTCTGGATGTGGCGCCCCCCAGGCCGTTTGACTGATGCACAAAGCCGATGGTATTTATGCGATTTTTCAGACCGAGAAAATCTTTTTTGCTATAGAATGTCAGCATAGCTTCCGGCTCATAATTTGATTCACGAAAGGGAGCCGACTCGGCATAGAGTTGCCAGAATGACTGTTGGGTATAGCCAAAGAACAGGTAACCATTATTTTTTAAGAATTCCGGCCAGCGGCTGTCTTTAAATATTTCTTTTAAAACCATGGTCTTAACGCTAAGCTGAAATTTTACTTCAACCGGCTCAATCTCGTCATCAAAGGCTTCAGCCGGTCTGTTATTGTTTGAAATGTTATACACAAAGGGCAGAAAATAGTTTTGCTTATGGGTTAACAGGGATAAGCTTTCACGAGTATCTCTTTTTATACGGATATCGAGCGGCGTTTCTTTTTGGTCGGCTGGTTGAGAGCATTTTCCCTGTGCGCCAGCTTGTTGGGCAGAGACTAAGTTACATAGGGTTAATGCTAAAGCGAACATGATGGCTTTAGTGGCGGTATTAGGTGCATATTTCATATTATTCTGGTTACTTCCCGGTGAGCGAGGGTTAATTAATAATGAACCATAATGCCAAACATATCAATTGGTTCTGGCTATAAAACAATAGGGGTCTTTTTCGGCAAATATATCTTGCCCGAAGCTATGCGTAATGGCCAGGCACCCGCCACAGGCATGGCGAATGGTGCAGTCATGGCAAGCCCGGCAGCCGGTGCGGTATTTTTTGGCTACGGCTGAATCATAAACCTCAGCAATTTTTTGGTTAATCACATTCCCTATGGGTGAGGGGAATTTGCGGCAGGCATGGGCTTCGCCATCGGGGAGGATGGCGATAAAATTAAAGGCCGCCCCGCAGCCATAGCCGGTACAGCCCCCCAGCAGCGGGGCCCCTTTTTTATAACGCAGGATATTGAATAGATTATCCTTATAATACAGCATTGGATTTTGCTGGGCGGCCTTGGTATAGGCGGCCAGGAATTCTGCATAGGCTTCTTTTTCCGGCAGTTCTAAATTAGCGCCCTCGCCCACCTGTGACAGGCGGTTAAAGGTGAATGAATCAGCCACCCCTGCTAACTTATCAGCCAGCGGCAGCACCTGAGTTATATTATCTTTGGTCAAGGTCAGCATAACCGAGGCAAAAACTCCCAACTCCCTTAACAGTGGCAGAAAAGCCATTACCTTATCATAATGCCCTACTCCCCGAATCTCATCATTATGTTCTCTAAGTCCCTCCAGGCTTACTTGAAAAAACCGGGGTGTTTGAATCGATAACAATGCTTCTATTTTTCCGCGGGGTGTCGGATTTCCCAGAATTGCCAAGGCAAAACCACGCTCTGCGGCCGCCCGGTACAGTTCGATAAATTGAGGATATAAGAAGGGATTGCCGCCGGTAAAGGTCACCTGCCCCCGCACAAAGCGGGCTTTACAGAAATCATAAAGATCATCGAGTACCTTAAGCGCAGCATCGAATGCCGGCGGGGAGGTTTTACTGCGGTCATAGCAGTGCTTGCATCTGAGATCGCAGGCATTGGTGATATGCCACTGGACAGCAAAAACAGGGGCGCTCAGGAATTGTTCAGCCGGTGGGTTTTCGGTTGAATAGGCTTTAGCATTACGCCGAATGCGAGTCGGCGGAGAAAGGAGAATACCTTTTTGGATAGCCTGCTGAACGGCCTGGTCAATAACCCCGACCGGAACCTGATTTGCCTGGGCGGTGGCTTTAAAATCAAGACGCTCGGCCACCAGCTTTACCGCCAGCAGGTCATCCTGGGTGGCCTGTTGCAGTTGTACCTCAGCCTGCGAATTGCGCCAGATCAGCACCCACTCTTCATCAGGTTGGGGAGTGGTGGGCGGTGAATCCGTCGCCAGTTTGATTTCAGGGGACAGCTTCCAGGATAAGTGCAGCAGTTCAAGGCTTGGATTAAGCATAAGCTGCCGGGCAACATCAGGGATAGGAATGGTTTCTGACTTTACCTCCCGGTAGGCCCTTTCTAAACGGGCCAGATCGGGCAGATAGGCGGGCAGCTTATCATCATGAAGCTGCCGGGCAAGCAGTTCAGCTAAAGTTGCCGAACCCACATCTTTACAAGACACAACCAGCCTTTGCCACGTAGACTCGCCAACATGTTTGAAACACCGGGGATAAACATCTGCCAGCAAATTAGAAGTCAACTCAATCCCAAACCGTTACCCGCAGGAAGTTCCATCGGAGCCACCGGAGCAAGCAGTTTTTCCCTGCTCGGTTTTTTCCTGTTCGGTTTTTGCCGCCTCTTTTTTGTTCTCACTGGTCTTTACCGTCTCTTTGTTGCTTTCGCTGCCGCCGGCACAGCCGATAAGCGCAATCCCATTAGCGGCCAGCAGACTCGCCAGGCTAATGCGGGTTAAAATTTTCTTTAATTCACTAGAGTTCATGCTTTGCTCTCTCCTATTCATAAGTAGCTAAAATATATGTGTTATTCACTCCCAGGGGCATATAGACAATGGCAAGTATAATACACAACTAATATTGGGAGATTATACTAAAACAGCGATAGCTGTGTCAAACATTTATATCTATTTTCGATACTTATTTTTATATTGCATTATTAATTCAGGTTTGTTATCTTTAGCTGGATATTAAAAACAGGGGGTAAGTTATGCGGGATAGGTTATTTGGTATTCTATTATTAGGGTTTGTAGTGGCGGTATTCGCCGGCGGGTGTGCCGCTGGTCAGACCGGAGTGCTTTGGGGTACGGTAATAGATAATAACAACCGGCCCATCAGCGGGGCAATGATAACCACTGATCCTCCCAGTTCATCAGTAGCTACCGATAATCTGGGACGCTATCTTTTAAGATTGGAAAAGGTAGGTACCTATTCGGTAACTGCCGAAATGTTGGGCTATGTTTCGGAGCCGACACTGGTGCAGACCAAGCACGGAGATATGACCCAGGCGGATATCAAACTGTTGCCGGAGGGAATCGCACCTGTTTCTACGGTAGTTGTTCCGGTAGTTAAGCCAGAACCGACTGCTGCCGCTGCTACCACAGAAGAAAAGCCCTCGGCGGCGGCCGCTGAACCGGCTCCCAAAAAGAAGTGGTGGGAAAAATAGGCTGGTTGGGCGATTGAGTCTGAGCGAGCTATGTCTTATAGCCCCGGTGTTTTCCATCGGGGCTTTTGTTTGCTGGTAACTAGAAAAAAATAAACCATGAGCGCCGTATCTAAATATAAAGGTAAAGCCTATCTGGTAGGCGCCGGGCCGGGCGATCCACAACTGATCAGCTTGCGGGGGCTGGAATTGATCCGGCGGGCTGAGGTTATCATCTACGATTATCTGGCTAATCCCCAATTGCTTAAGGGGGCCTCAGCACAAGCAGAACTGATCTATGTAGGTAAAAAGGCCGACCGGCATACGCTGAAGCAGGAACAAATAACCCGGTTGATTGTTGATAAAGCAAAGGCAGGTAAACAGGTAGTCAGGCTTAAAGGCGGGGATCCCTTTATCTTTGGCCGCGGGGCGGAAGAGGCTGAGGAGTTGGCCGATCAGGGTGTCGATTTTGAAATCGTTCCGGGCATAACCTCGGCTATTTCAGTACCGGCCTATGCCGGTATTCCGCTTACCCACCGGGATTATACCTCCGGGGTGGCCTTTTTTACCGGGCATGAGGGCGAGGGTAAAGAGTCCTCCGGTATCGATTGGGATAAAATTGCTACCGGGGTGGGTACGCTGGTTTTCCTGATGGGAGTAGGCAATCTGGAACATAATGTATCAAAACTCATGAAACATGGCCGTGATCCTGAAACTCCGGTAGCCCTTATTCGCTGGGGCAGTACCCCTAAACAACAGACAGTGGTGGGTTGTCTTAAAGATATAGTGGCTAAGGCCGGACAGGCGGGAATGAAACCCCCGGCTATAACGGTAGTGGGGGAAGTAGTAGCTTTAAGAGAAAAACTTAACTGGTTTGAACATAAGCCCCTGTTCGGTAAAGGGGTGGTAGTGACCCGCACCCGCACCCAGGCCAGTCAGTTATCGACAAAATTAGCCGAACTGGGGGCCGAAGTGTTTGAATTCCCCACTATCAGGATAGAAGCAGTTGACGACTATCGGCAATTGGATGCGGCGCTTAAGCGCTTAGCTGATTATGACTGGCTGATCTTTACCAGCGTAAACGGGGTGGAGTATTTTTTAAAGCGGCTAAAAGCTAAGGGATTGGATATAAGGGAATTAAAAGGGCTGAAACTCTGCGCCATCGGCCCGGCCACCGCCCAGGCACTGCTCGATTTACATTTACGAGTTGATTATGTACCGCCGGAATATCGGGCAGAGGCCATCATTAGTGGTTTGGAGCAGCAGGGCATAAAAGGGCAGCGGGTATTAATCCCCCGGGCCCAGGCGGCACGCGAGATTTTGCCTGAGCAACTGGCCGGATTGGGGGCTAAGGTGGAAGTAGTCCCGACTTATAAAACGGTTAAGGCCGAAAGTAATGCCAAAGAACTGAAAGAACTATTTCAACAAAAAAGAGTGCAACTGGTGACCTTTACCAGTTCCTCCACGGTGAATAATTTTGTGGAGCTGTTGGGCCAGGATAACTTGCCTTCCCTGATGGATGGCGTTATAATTGCCAGTATTGGCCCGATTACTGCCAAAACCGCCGAGAAGCATAGCCTTATATCACAGATTATGCCGCCGGATTATACCATCCCGGCGCTGGTGGCGGCGATTGGCGAATGGTTTAAGAAAAATTAGGTGATTATAAGATATTACAGAAAAACTTTTAATATGAAAAATGTAAAAGAAAATTTATTAATCCCAAAAGAGAAGCGAGCCATTCAGGAAGCTTCCTTGGTGCTGAGTGAAAGGTTTTCGATTGCCAAAGTTATTCTTTTTGGTTCTAAAGCCAGAGGGGATGCGGACAAGGAATCTGATATTGATTTACTGATTCTAACCAGTCGGCAAATGAATCGCCACGAGAGTGATAAAATTACTGATGAGCTTTTTGAAGTCAATCTAAAATATGATGTTTGTATAAGTGCTATTATACTCTCCAAGGATGAATGGGAGAATGGGTTGTATACGGTATTGCCAATCCACCAGGAGATAGCGGAAGATGGGGTTTTGGTATGACGAATGAAGCAAAGCGGAACGAGGTTATCTCCTACTGGCTTGAAAAAAGCAAAAATTCCCTTGGCTCTGCTGAGTTAGAGCTGTACCGGGGGGGATTTGTCCTTTGCGGTCAATAGGATTTATTATGCCTGTTTTTATGCTGTGTCCGCACTGCTGCTTAAAGATGGAAAGCGGTTTGTGAAACATAGCGGTGTCCGAGCCACATTTCATCAAGATTATATCAAAACCGGTCAAATACAAAAAGAATGGGGAAAGTTTTACGACCGGATGTTTAAAGCCAGACAAGAGGGTGATTATCTGGAGTTAGTAGTTTTTGAAACTGAATATGTAATGGATGTATTAGAAAAAACCAGAAAATTTGTGAATGAACTGGTGAAATTGATCAATAATTGATTATGCGAGAGTGAATATGAAATGTAAAGACGGACTATGGTTTAAGTTAATTGCCGGGTTGACATTGGTGATGATGCCGCTGGCCCTGTGGCATATATTTGTATATGTGCCCACCGAGAAGGTTATGGGGGTGGTGCAGCGCATTTTTTATTTTCATATTGCTTTGGGTATTAATACCATGCTATCTTTTACGGTAGTGTTTGTAGCCAGTATCCTTTATTTGTGGCGGGGTGATGAGAAGTTTGACATTGTGGCTCATGCGGCGGCTGAACTGGGGGTATTGTTCTGCAGCCTGGTGCTCTTAACCGGCCCCATCTGGGCCAAGCCTATTTGGGGGGTGTGGTGGACCTGGGATGCCAGGCTTACCACTACTTTAATCCTGTGGCTGATTTATGTAGCCTATCTTATGTTGCGGGCGGCGGCCCCGGATAGGGTACAACGTGCCAGATTTTGTGCGGTATTCGGTATAGTGGGTTATGTGGATGTGCCCATTGTCTATTTCTCGATCCACTGGTGGCGTACCATCCATCCGGTGGTGATGAAGTCATCCGGCATTGCCATGGCGCCCCAGATGGTGCGTACCATGTGGGTTAGCCTGCTGGCCATGAGCTTGCTCTATGTCGTATTATTAGTGTTAAGGGTCAGGCTCGGTAATCAAAGATATGAATTGGAGAAAATCAAGTACAGCTTATAGCTGGAGGGTATAGATGAAAAACTTAGGCTATCTTTTTGCGGCATATAGTGTGGTATGGTTGGCGTTGTTTGGTTATATCTGTTTACTGTATAACCAGCAGTGCAAGCTGCAACAGGAGTTGGAAGCGCTTAGCAGCAAACTGAAGCTGAAACGCGATTGACCGGCAAAGGGAATAAGGGGATAATCATGAAAGCCGATGATGAAGAGCTGGAGCAGGGGCGTTTTTTTGCCGTAATCGCCTACTTAAGCATTTTGAGTCTGGTGGCTATAATTTTCAAAAAATCGAATAAGTTCGCCGTATTTCATGGCAAACAAGGTTTGATTCTGTTTATTTGGGAAGTAGGAGCGCTGGTAGTGAGCATTATCCCCCTTTTTGGTCAGCTAATCCTGGTGGTATCCTGGTTGCTTTGTTTTATACTTTCAGTAATTGGTATGGTACAGGCCGGGTTAGGGGTATATTGGAAATTGCCGGGCGCCTTAGGTAAATGGGCCGAACAGCTTGAGATGTGAGCCATTTCATCTGCTGGAATCAGTAGCTATAAATTGTCTGCACCGATAAATAAAGCCTGCCTTCTGCCATATCCGGCCTTTGTGTTCGAAATCGAAACAACTGTTGTCTATAAATCAAATAAACTATTTCTTGTAAGCTATCCTTTGAATCCCTTTAATCGAAGGGTTATCAATTCCAGTATAACTTTAAACTAAACAGGCTAAGCTCGCTATCCGTAAGCTATTGCTTTCGGAGCGCATTTATCGGCGGGGCAAATGAGCTATGGCTGCTCCGGTATAAAATTCCAACCGGGGCAGAAATCCCCGAAAACTTATTTGCTCATATATTTCAACATGATACAATTTGCTGTGTTAGTGTCATGGTATTTATACCCGAAAATAAGTAAAAGGGAAGCGAATATATTACTATATGAAACATGATAGTAATGGACACATTTTTTTAGCTATACCATTAATATGTAATAATATTAACTGGTTAACGATGATTATTGCTTAAATTAACCAATTTACTTCAAAGATGGCATACCATTTGCACCTTCAAGAGGCAACTAAGGAAAAGAAGTTTTTAAAAACAAACTCATAAAAGGAGGTGAAAAAGAATGTTGATAAAAATGCAGAATAAAGACGAAGCTGGTTTTACATTGATTGAATTGTTGATCGTGGTGGTAATCATCGGTATATTAGCCGCGGTTGGCGTACCTATCTATTCCAGATATATCTTTACCGCTAAAGCTTCTGAAGCCCCGACAATTATTGGAGCCTTGGTAGAGTATGCGGAAAGTTATGCCAGAGCTCATCCTGAAATCGTAACCGGTACTACTTATACAGACTGGGGTATGTTGGGAAGCAATGCGGACAGCACCCAGGCTAGTGGTTGGGTAACCGAGGTTGTCGGTAGCGATAATAGTTATTTTGACTATTATTATGATACAACCTGTGCGGGTGATACCGGCACTTACGCTGGAGACAGTACCCCTTGTATATATGCAGCGGGTAATGGTGGTGAGTTTGCCGCCGCTGATGAACTGGTATACTTCATGGATCCTGACAAGAATGGTATTCTCGATCAGAACTGGTGGTCAGGTAATGCAAGACTGCTGGATATAGTACCAGATTAATCATCAATAAAATCAGCAACTAAAAAGGGCAGGTATTTATTACCTGCCCTTTCTTTTTTGTGGATAGGAAGGTGGCGCTATGAAACTGGTGAAAAATTATAAATGACATTATAAACACAACCTGGTTTGAGATTATTCAGAATAAAATATAATAATTAATGAGTTATCTTTGAAAATAAGTAGGTTAAGTCAAAATTTAGTTGAAATATTTAAATTAAAATATTATACTGTTGTTTCAGTAGGGCATTATAAATTATGGGCTTAGACAGGCATAACTATTGCACATTGTATTGTATGTTATAAATGTTGGAGAAAACCGGCGACAAGCAAGTAAAAATCAGATAAGGAAGCGTTAAGTCATTTAAGCGGGGTTTAGTTAAGAGTAACTATTATATAATTTATAACCACAGCGCACGGGGGATACAAACAGAACTTCCAGATTGTCCGGGAGGGTGGTCAGGTTATATATTGATGTGGTAAACCCGAAACAGGTTATTATAGGGCTATAGTTAAACAGGGGCGGCTTTAAGGGGGGATTTACCTTGAAGAAGAAGAAAACCCGGGTTGATGACCGTATAGAAAACCATGTAGCAACAGAACCTGAGACCTTGGAAGAAGCCGGGGTTGATCTCTTTGCTTCGGAAGTAGACGAATTTGGTTCGGGGGAAGAGGATTTTTCTCCTGAGGCAGAAGAATTTGCTTCAACCGGAGAAGAATTCCCTTCGATTGGAGAAGAAGCTGCTTCAGTGGAAGAGGAGTTTCCGTCGGTTGGAGAAGCGCTTACTCCAACTGAAGAGGAGATTCCTCCGACGACTGAAATTGAAGTTCCGCCCGCGCCCCAATTACCTCATACCTGGGATCAAGAGATAGAATCCCAGCCGGAAATTATTTTCCGCCAGGAAAGTCCCCGCAAACCATGGAACAAGTATTTCTGGGGATTAGATATTGGTTCTCATAATATAAAACTGGTTGGAATACAAAAGAAACTCAAAAAATTAATCTTGACACACATCTGTGTGGTGGAAATTTCCCCCCAAAAAGAATTGCCCACTGAAGGGAAAGACCTGACTTTAATTGCAAACTCGATCATAAAATCATTTGAAGGACTGGATCTGGAGAGGAATTCGGTAACCAGCGCCATCGATTGCGCCTCAGCGGTTGTGCGTCAGATTCAGTATCCAGCCAGCGCCCGCCAGAAATTACTTTCAGCCTTGCATTGGGAAGTCAGAAGATTTATCCCCTTTAAGCCCGATGAGGTGGTAGTAGATGCCCAGATTTTAGATGAAACCAGAAAAGACGGCAAGCTGGAGGTTTTACTTACCGCAGTCCCCAAGGAGCAATTAAGCGACCATCTGAAACTGCTGGACCAGGCCGGTATTAAGCCTCTGACGGTAGATGCCGGTCAACTGGCGGTGCTGAATGCTTTTCTGACGCATGATGAATTGCGGCCGGAAGAGACGGTGGCCTTGCTTGACATGGGGGCCCGGGCAAGTTATTTAACTATTTATAGTAACCTGGGCCCGTTTTTTACCCTGGGGCTTTCCGTAGGGGGCAGTAGATTTACCAGAGAGATTCAATCCCGCTGTCAAATGGCTTATGCAGAAGCAGAAAGTTTAAAATGCAGAGGGGAGAATATGCGGGATCAGTCCTTCGACAGCGATACATATTATCCCTTGCATGAGGCCCTGCAAAATACTTATGAACTAATAGTTTCTGAAATCAGGCAGTCACTGGTTTATTATAATAAACAAACCGGCATAAATAAGTTCGATCGCTTAGTCTTAACCGGCGGTGGTTCCGGACTGCCTGAATTTCCTGAGTATCTGTCACGCAAGTTGGGTATTCAGGTTGAAATATTAAATCCGCTTAAGAATTTTGAGATTGATCCCAATATCTTTGATGCGGCCCAACTGCGGGAGATATCTCCGAAATTAACCCTGGCGGTGGGTTTGGCTATGCGGGGAGCTATATAATATAGCGAGAGGGTAAGCTTATGCAATTTAAGATTGATTTCTTAAAACCCGGTAATGCTTTTCCAAAAAACACCATCTTCTTCAGGCTGAAGAAAAGATATTCGGGTGTCCATGTCAAAATAAGCGACCAGTTGATAGGCCGGGTGGGTACCAGCATTACCACCCTGGTAATTAGCTTTTCGATGTTGGTATCTGCTTGTATTTTCTTTTATGTAGGGGTATATCTTCCCAGAGAGAAGAGATTGCTGGATGAGGCGGTCGAGACACAAGCCATCGAGAAGCTGGTCAAGTCTCTTAAAAGTAAACGCCAGCAGGAACAAGCCCAATGGGATGCGATTAAGCTTAGAATTAATCAACTGATGCACATGAAGGACAAAACGGTTACCTGGACAGATAAGCTGAAGGCAATAAATCGCAATTTAGTGGGAGGCATCTGGATTGAATCGCTGGAAGTCAAACAGAAGGCGGCGGTGAAAGTTGCCAAAAAAGAAACCAAAAAAAATAATAGAAGAAAAAATAGAAAAAAAAGGGGTAAAAAAGAAAAATCAATTGCGAAGGGGAAAAATGTAGGGCGGCCTTCGCAAATACTGGTAAGTATCAGGGGCGCCACTTATGCCTTCCTTGAAAATAAACCCCTTAAGTTGGTTTCGGAATTTATGAAAAATTTGATGAATGATCCCGTGTGGGAAAGAAATTTTGATCTTGCCGATTGGACAATTACTACATCTGAAGCTAACATAAGTACGGATGATGAAGAAAAGGTAGCTCTGGTTGAGGAGTTACAGAAGAATTTAAAAACGATAAGCTTCAGATTAGAGTTGGAGAGAAAACGATAATATGAATACCCTAAAGCTGGGGTGGCTTATTTTTTTAATGTTGTTATTGGTTCTTACTGGAGGGGGGTATAGTCTCTACCGGAAGCAAGCGGAAGCAATGCGTAAGAATCAAGCCAATAGAGAAGAAATAGAGAGATTACAGGAAGAGCAGACGCATAAAGTTGACTGGGAAACCGAGAAGTCGAAGGATATCGGAGTGTTGAGAGAATTGGCTAAGTATCAAGGCAAATGGTGGTTTTTACATGACATAGAAGAGGAATTGGGAACAGAGTTTATCCCGCTGTTTCGCACTATCGGAGAGCTGAAGATTGAAGATCGGCGGGATTATACATATATATCCAGAAAGTTGAAAGTGGAGGCCAGCTATGCCGAACTTATCAGGTTGTTTGAAAATTTAGAAAGGGAGCGGGGCTTCTCCATAGAAAACCTTAAAATTACCTCAGGCGCTGCAAGAAGCGATACTGGTCGTCACCTGGCCACTTTTGTCTTGAGCAGCCTGGAGATAAAAAAGAAATTTTTAGATGAACTACTGGCTATAAAACCGGAAGCAAGGCAGGGTACTCTTCCGGTTGAGTCATTGCTTCTGGCTCCGCCATGGACTGATGAACAAATGTTGGCGCTTAAAATAGATACGATTGATCCCTTTGTTAAACAAGATGTGCTGGCCACACTTGCTACTCCCGGGGAGGCAGTACCGGCTATATTACCGCCGATAGATTTATCTCCCAGGTTCAGGTTAGAGGGTATAATCAAGTTTCCCCAGAATTATATAGCCATAATTGGTCCGGACTATATTGTGAAAGCAGGAGATTGGCTGGAAAACATGCAGATAGAAGACATAAATGCCAGACGGGTGACTCTGATAGAAGGAGAACAAGAGTATTTTATGGCTATACCCGGTTTTGCTACCCAAGAGAATGAAATTAAAATTGAGGAAGCGCCTATAGAGGCATTGGAACAACGGCCGGAATTTCCGGAACACGTGGAATAATCTAACCGCTAACTGACGAGGGTGGAAATACCTGAAGGCCAATATAAGGCTTGGCGAATTAAACTCATAAGGTGATTTACCCTGTATACTGAAATTAGCCGGGAGGAAAAAATGAGTAAATCGAGGGTTAACTGGAAATACCTGGCATTATGTCTGGTGGTATTATTGTTTTATCCGGCACAAGCTGCGGCCGAGTATGGAGCCGATTTAGCAGAAATTTTCCCCAGCCAGAAATTGTCTATGCAATTTAGGGAGGCTGAGGTAAAGAACGTTTTGAGGTCCTTAGCCGAGCCATACAAAATAAACCTGTTGGTCAGTAATGAAGTAACGGGTAGTGTCAGCGCCAGCTTTAAAGATGTATATGTCAAGGATGTCTTTATTTCCGTGTTAAGGGACGCTGACCTGGACTATGTTATCGATGGGGATATAGTGCGCATAGACACCTATGAATCATTTATAGCTAAAAGAAAGCTGGAGGCTTTGGTCACCAGGAGCCTGGAAGTAACCTATGCCTTCGATTCAAAGACTAATAAAGATTTATCGAATTTGGCGAAAGAACTGAAGAAAATGTTGAGCGGTAATCAAGGCTCTATGATTTCGGTTGTCCCACGCAACAACACCTTGGTAATTACCGATATCCCTGAATATGTGGATAGAATTGTCAGGATTGTTGAAGAGTTGGATAAAGAATCTCCCCAAATTGCTATTTTGGCTAAAATTGTGGAAATGAGCACTGATTTCAGTAAGGAGCTTGGCGTTCAGTGGGGGGCCAAACTGGGTATTGGCGGGAGTGAAGCCACCGGCAAAAGCGATACGGTAGTTGTCCAGGGCGGTTCGATGATGGGTGTCGGACCAAACAGCGATGCAAACTTTTTGGTTGATTTGCCGGCGACGGCGGGGCCGGGATCTGGTGGTGCGGTAAATTTTCTGATTGGCAAAATCGGCAATGAAATATTAGAGGTTCAACTTTCTGCTATGGAGAACGAGGGTAAAGGCAGGGTGTTATCCAGCCCTAAAATAATTACCCAGGATAATCAAAAAGCCTATATAGAGAGTGGCGACGAAATTCCATATCAAACCATACAGGAAGGCGGAGCGTTTGAGATTAGTTTTAAGGAGGCGGTGGTTAGCCTTGAGGTTACCCCGCATGTAATTGGAAATAAAGTGTTTATGGAAGTGCTTATTAAAAAAGACACGGTAGACTTTACTAAAGCCATAGGCGTTGGTCAGGAACCGCCTATTAAAACCAATGAATTAAATACCAAGGTATTAGTGAGTAGCGGCGAAACAGTGGTTATCGGCGGTCTGATCAGTAAGGATACTTCAGGAGAAGAAGGCGGCGTGCCGTTTCTACGGAACATTCCATTTTTAGGTAAATTGTTCAGTTACCGTAAAGATAAAAAATCAAGGCTGGAACTGGTGATCTTTATTACCCCTAACATCCTAAAAAAGAGCCAAAATTAATGTATCGGTCGTTTTTCAATTTAAGGGAGGATCCATTCGGTTTAAATCCGGACCCTCATTTCCTTTTTCCCAGTGAACGCCACCGGGATGCTTTCCGCTATTTACTATACGGCATAAAAAATCGTGAGGGTTTTATAGAGGTAATCGGGGATGTTGGTACAGGCAAAACCCTGCTATGCCGGGCTTTGCTGGCCCTTTTAGGAACTGAGGTCAAAAGTGCGCTAATCTTGAATCCACCTTATTAGGATGTTGAGTTTTTTGAGTATTTAATGGAGGATTTTGGTATTCCAAAAGAGGTGGAAAGCCGTAAAAGTGTTTTGGAAAACTTAAGCGAGTTTCTACTGAAAGAATATAGCGAAGGCCGCAATGTAATTATCATTATTGATGAAGCGCAACACTTGAACTCTGATTTGCTGGAACAGATTCGCTTGTTATCCAATTTAGAGACCGAGAAGAGAAAACTGCTGCAAATAATTTTAGTGGGGCAACCCGAATTAGAAGATAGACTAAGAAATCCTAATATGAGGCAGTTGGATCAGCGAATCACCTTGCGTTATTATTTAGAACCCTTAAAGAAGAGTGAAGTAAAACAATATATATATCATCGCCTGCGAATAGCCGGATCGCCCGGGGACATAAAATTCAGCCGGGGAGCCATAAGAAAGGTTTACAAGTTTTCCAAAGGGATTCCCCGGTTGATAAACGTTGCCTGTGACAAGGCCTTACTTACCGCATATTTCTTTAAAAACCGTCGCATAACGGCCAAGCATGTGACCATTGCTTTAAGAAGTACCCAGCGCAGGTGGAGAAGATTCCCCCGGTTATCGAGAATCAGCTTTGCCAATGCGGCTTATACCTTTGCTATTTCGACGATATTGTTCTTCCTGATTGTGAACTGGCAGTCTTATAAGGAACTGCATGTCTGGACAAAGAAGATAAACCCGGTTTTATCGCTTATAAAGACTAGTGTGTTGCGTCCCACATACTTGCCGGCTACCTTGAATAAGCCGGCCGACCACGAAGCCCAAAAGCAAATATTACCACTTCCCATCCCGCTGGAAAAGGTAGAAACCCTTTTAGCTCCGGCGGAAGTTCCGACTCCGGTTGAATCTACCCAGCCGGTGGAAGCCCCGGTATCTGTGAAAGCTCCGGTATCGGTGAAAGCTCCGGCGCCGGTGGAAGCGGCAAAACCGGTTGAAAAAAAACCGTCGAGACCTAAGTCGCCGGTGGTGGCTAAGAATTATGACGCAGTTTCTCTAGCCAACCTGTTGGCCATCTGGGGAGAAGACAGGTCGGCAGATATGGCGAGTTGGGAAAGGGACAAGAGCGGTAAATTGGAATACGAGAAAATAGCCAGGCGGTATGGGTTGAATACAGTTTCAATTAATACCGACTTACAGGAACTAAGTATTATAAACTTGCCTTGTATGTTATCCCAGGTGACTGATCCCCAGTCGAATCAGCAACTTTCCCTGGTATTGACCGGCTTGTCGGAGAAATGGGCTATGGTGGTTCACCCTGAAGAAGGAGAGCTGAATTATGCGAGGGGTGACTTGTCTTCCCGCTGGTCGGGAAAAGCAATTATACTGTGGCGCAATGTCGATAATTTAACTTCCGAACCGATTTCTCCCTGGCGAGGCGAGCAAGGGATTGAGAAAGTTGAAGAGCGATTGCGTCAACTGGGTTATTTTAAGGGGTATCCGTCTAGTGATATGGCAATACGCAAAAATCAACGGGCCAGGGCGCTGATGAATTTTCAACATGATCACCGCCTTGAAGTAGATGGCATTTTAGGAACCCGGACTCGATTAGTCCTTTATAATATTATTGATCAACCATTTACTCCGACGCTAAAGCGAGAGATATTTTAAAGGCGAACGAATAATGAGTGTCCTTTATAATCGATTAAAAAATGTGGAGAAGGAAAAAAAACCGGAAACTCCGATAAGCGAAGAAGAAGGTTTCCCCATCGAGGGTGAAATTAAGCGGCAGAAGTTCGAGCAGCGGCGCAGAAGAAAATGGGGAATCATGGGAGGCATGTTTTTGTTCTTCCTGTTGATCTTTATCGGGGCGCTGGTCATGTCCATTAAGGAAGTCACCAAAAATGAACGGCAGCCCAGATCATTAGCAAAAATATTATCTGATTCCTTCTCTTCAGAAAAAGCCAAGCCGGCCCGCTCTCCGAAGAAGGCTAAACCAGTATCCTCCCGGAAGAAAGCCAAGCCGACTTCCTCCTCCAAAAAGGTTAAGCCGGCGCTTGCTTCAAAAAAGACGAAGCCTGCTGCTATTCCGGAGAAAACCGCCAGCAGGGGTACCCCTCAGCTTGCCGAAACCGAAACCCCGGTTAAGCCGGAAGTCCTGCCGAAAGAGTTGTTTGAGCAGGGCATTCAATTATATAAGCAGCAAAAGTATAAAGAAGCTGTCGCTGTCTATGTGAAAGGACTGCAGGATAATCCTCAACAGGCAGTGGGATATAACAACTTGGGGGTAGCCTACTACAAACAGGGGAAATTAAGAAAGAGTTCGACTCAATTGAAACTGGCGGTAGAACTTGATCCCCGATATGCTGAGGCCCACTACAACTTAGCAGTAGTGCTGGAAAAATTGGGTCGGGAAAAGGAAGCCCTGATTCATTACCTTAAATTTTTGGAATTTGCTTCCCAGCGCCAAAAGGAATTACAAAATAAAGTACAAACCCATATCCGCTACTATTATTAGTTCAGGGGGTGTAATGTGGCAGTGAAACAGGCAACTGCCCCTCCACAGGCCGGCAACTCATTAGTCAAGCTACTTATAAGCAAGCAGCTACTTTCTAATGTTCAGGTAGAGTTGGCTCAGGAAATTCAAAAACGACGCAATGAGAGCCTCAAAGATGTTCTCATCCGAATGGGTTGGGTTTCGGAAGAAGATATAATAAAAATGCAAGGTGAATTGTGGAACGTACCGGTATTTAATCCCGATCATTTAAAGAAATTAGACCCCTCATTACTCGGCCTGATTCCCGAATATTTAAGTCGCAAGCACAACATATTACCTATCTGGAAGGAGAATGGTAAGGTATGGGTGGCGATGAGCGACCCATTTGATCTGGTGGTGCTTGATGATTTACAGCGGGTGACAAAAGCCGAAGTCAAACCGCTGATAATTTCTGAAGTAGCGGTAAAAAAATATATTGATCAATGTTATAAAAATAAAACTGCAAAACCGGGAAAAGAAGCCGAGTCGGATGATGGTACGCTGAGAGAACAAATCATAGAGGAGATGAGCGGGTTTGAGCTGGATATAAACGAAGGTAAAGTAGGGGGAGAAGATGAAGAAGAGCAGTTGAAAGTAAACGCCAGTGATCCGCCGGTGGTAAGATTGGTGAATTTTATGTTAGTGCAGGCCATTAATGATAAGGCCTCCGATATTCATGTGGAGCCCTTGGAAGATGGGTTAAAGGTGCGTTATCGGGTTGATGGCTCTTTGTTTGAACTGGTTAACTCTCCCAAAAAATTTAAGGCGGCCATTCTTTCCAGGTTGAAGATTCTCTCCGGTATGGATATAGCAGTGAAGCGCGTGCCTCAAGATGGGGCGTTCACCATCCATAAAGACGGGGCCGAGGTGGACTTCAGGGTGTCGTCTTTGCCTATTATATATGGAGAAAAGATTGTGCTCAGGTTATTGGTACGCAATGCGGTTACCGGTAATACCTTAGAAGGTCTGGATATGGGGGAGCGCAATCTGAAGATATTTAAAAGAAATATCCATCGGCCACATGGTATGATTCTGGTTACCGGTCCCACCGGATCGGGTAAGTCCACCACCCTTTATACGGTATTAAATACTATAAATGATCCCCACAAGAATATCATCACGGTAGAGGATCCTTGTGAGTATCGGCTGGCCGGAATCCAGCAGGTACAAGTCAGGCCCGATCTGAATTTTGATTTTGCGGATGCCCTGAGGACTATTCTGAGGCAGGACCCCGATATAGTTATGATCGGTGAAATTCGGGACAGTATAACCGCTCATATTGCCGTCAAGGCCTCTTTGACCGGACACCTGGTGCTTTCTACCCTGCATACCAACGATGCCCCGGGAGCCATTGTAAGGCTGGTGGATATCGGCCTGGAGGTATTTCTAGTGGCCTCCTCGGTGACTATGGCGGTAGCCCAGCGGTTGGTTAAGAGAATCTGCGGGCATTGTAAGGAATCATATAAAGCTTCTATAGAAGATAAAGAAATTGTGGGCTGGGATCCCAAAAAGGAACTGATTTTGCACCGGGGCAAGGGTTGTAAGAATTGTCGGAATACCGGCTATGCCGGTAGAGCGGCTGTGTTTGAGGTCTTGGAGATAACCCCTGAGATTAAACGCTTGATGCTGGAAGGGGGATCTATGGATGCTATCCGTGCGAAAGCGATAGAGCAGGGAATGGAAACTTTACGGGAGTGTGGCTTTCGCCGAATGCATGAAGCTGTTACTACCCTGGAATCAGTATTGGCGGTCTGCGTAGAAGAGGGTTAAACATTTATTATGCCTAGATATCATTACGAGGTTATAGATACAGACGGGGGGGTTCGCCGCGGGGAGATGGAGGAGGAGACCCCTGAACGTTTGGCCGATGCCTTGCAAAAGAAGGGCTTGATAGTAGTTTCTGTAAGCCGCTATGAAGATGTGGAAGCTGAACCGGGCAGTATCAAGAGTTTTTTTGATAGATTGAACGATAGGTTTATTCTAGGCAGTGGCAAGGTAAAACTTTCATTATTGTTGCAGTTTACTACCCAAATGGCTAGTATGATCGGCGCCGGATTGCATCTTTTGCGTACCTTAGGCAGCTTGACGGAGGATATGTCCGACAAGCGCTTTAAAATAATGTTACAAGACATAAAAGCTAAAGTGGAGGGAGGAGAACCTTTTTCCTCAGCCTTAGCCACATATCCCAAAACCTTTGGGGATATATACGTCAATCTGGTTAAAGCCGCTGAAGCTACCGGAGAAATGGACACCATCCTGACCCAGTTAGCGGTTTACCTGGAAAAGACCATGACTTTACGTCGTAAGGTCAAGGGAGCCCTGACTTATCCAATAGCTATTCTGATATTTGCCTTGATAGCCATTCTGGTTTTAGTGCTCAAGATTGTTCCCATTTTTGAGGCTACATTTGCCAAATTGGGGGCGGATTTGCCGTTACCGACTCAAATTTTAATAAATGTCACCAACTTTATAAGAAGTTATTTTTTCTTTGCCGGTTGTTTCTTAGCTGGAATTATCTTTGTGCTGTATAAATTTTTTAATACTCAAAGGGGTAGGTATCTTTGGGATAAGATAATTGTAAAGGTACCTGTGTTTGGCCCCTTAATCTGGAAGACGGTACTGACACGTTTTATGCAAACCCTGTCCATTTTGTTAAGCAGTGGAGTAAGCGTGTTGGAAGCGCTTAGGTTAGCTGGAAAAGCCAGCGCCCACAAGGTATTGGAAAAGAGCGCTTATCAATGTATGGATGATATTCGCGATGGGAAAGCGATTTGTGTCGCTATGGCGGCGACCAAAATATTTCCTGATATTGTATTGCGTATGGTGGGTACCGGTGAGGAGGCCGGTACCCTGCCAGATATGCTGGATAAAGTAACCATGTACTTTGAACAACAAGTTGAAACAACCGTAGACGCTCTTTCTTCATTGATCGAACCGTTGTTGATAGTATTTCTGGGAACTATCATTGGAGCCATTATAATATCCATATTCCTGCCCATCTTCCGCTTGGGAGATGCAATAAAAGGGGTAAAATAAGGGGTAACTAACTATGATATTAGATGAAAGCCCAAAGCAGGTTATCAATCGAAATCAAGCTGATGCTAAAGATACCGGCGATTTAACTATTAAAAAACTGGTGGAGCGGATGGTGGCTGAGAGGGCCTCGGATATTCATATCAATGCCGGCAGTCCACCCATTTACAGAATTGATGGAAACCTGGCGGATTTAGGTTATCCCAGGCTTACTCCTGAAAGATGTAAGCAGTTAGTATACAGCATACTCAAACAAAAGCAAATTGCTATGTTTGATGTGGTTAGCGAGATAGATTTTTCTTTTGGTATTCCCGGAGTGGGGCGCCTGAGGGCTAATGCCTATATACAGCGAGGTACATTTGGCCTGGCCTTAAGGAATATACCTTACCGTATTCCTACGGTTGAGGAATTGGGATTGCCCCAGGTGGTGACCTCTCTCTGTCAGAAACCCAGGGGATTGGTGCTGGTTACCGGTCCTACCGGTTATGGTAAATCCACCACCCTGGCGGCTATGCTGGGTTATATAAATAAGAAATATGCAAAACATATTATTACTATTGAAGATCCGATAGAATATTTGCACCGCAACGAAAAATCAATGGTTACCCAGCGTGAGGTAACCGTAGACACTAAAGACTTTCACAGCGCCTTACGCACTATTTTGAGGCAAGATCCGGATGTGGTGCTCATCGGTGAAATGCGCGATCTGGAAACTATTCAGGCGGCCATGACCATTGCTGAAACAGGTCACCTTACTTTTGCTACCTTGCATACCAATTCAGCGGTGGAGACTATAAACCGGATAATAGATGCCTTTGACAGCACTAAGCAATCCCAAATAAGAACCCAGCTATCATTTGTATTGGAGGGAATAATCGCTCAGCAATTGATCCCCCGCTGTAATACTGCAGGCCGGGTACTGGGCGCTGAAATTCTGGTGCCTAATACGGCTATCAGGAATCTGGTTCGTGAGGGAAAAATCCACCAAATCTATAGTATTATGCAAACCAGTCAGGCCGCTACTATTATGCAAACCATGAATCGCGCATTAATGACTTTGTATAAGAACGGAGAGATTGGTTATGAGGAGATGATGTATCGCACTGCCGATCGAACTGAACTTATGGAAATGCTAAAAACCCAAAAACAAACTGTCACCACTACCAAAAGAGCCTTATTCGGCAAAAGGTGATTATGAAAATTCAGGGATAAGTAAGTTTCCGGAAGCTTTCAAATAGAGTAAAACGATAGCTGAACTGAAAAAAAAGAAACATATTTGGCATAAATTGCCACTTAAATCTGGAGATAAATCTTATGTATAAGTATCAAGCCCCCAAGAAACGTCGAAGTTATCATATGTTGGTTACCATGGTAATTGGCTTGGTCCTCATTGGAGCGGGGGTATATGCCGAGTATGGGCAATTGAGGATAAAACTGGGTAGCTTTGTGTTGGAATATTGGATTATTTCTTTGTTCCTTATGGTATTGGGAGCCAGCGCTTTGGTGGTGTGTATAGTCAGTGGCTTACTGTTGGGAGAAACCAAAGAGAAACTAAACGATATGCTGGGGGAGAGACTGGATAGATTCCAAAAGGTTCAGATGGATTTCCTCAAACATACTTTTTCAGTGACCGGCCAATCCCTGGCTTATAAACTGGAGGGTATCCTGGATCCCCGTTATAGATTAGTAGTTGCAGCTAACAACCAGCGCAGCATTGAACCTAACCCCCAAACATTCGATAAATTAGCCAGGCATATTCGCGCCTATACCAATGATTTTATGTCTTCTCCCATTAAGAAAGGGCAAAAAAACAGAGTAATTCTGATCAATGGTATTACGCTGAAAGACTTAGTAGATCCCGGGAACCAACTTTCTAATTCTATTACGCAAGCGGTCAAGGAGCTGAGTTATGAATCGCGTAAACGCAATCTCGGTGGCCGGCAGTTAATAATCAGAGCCTTAATACTTTCTCCTCAAAGTGAGGCGATAAATTTAAGGAGAACCTATAAGGGTTCAGTTCCCAGCCCTCAACCCACAGTGGTCGATGAAGAAATAGAAACATTTTTCCAGCAATATCCCATGAAAGATCAAACCAGCGATGCAACTGCCGAGGCCGAGGAAAGGTTGCAGGGGGATATAGAGTATTCTATCCGGGCCTTTAAAAATTTGGCCCATATAATAGAGACCAAGCACTCGGCGGTTAGACTGGAGCTTAAACAAACAGTGGTTTTACCATCGGCCTATTTTATTATTACTGATGATTATATATTCATAGAACAGTACCACTTAGGTCGAGAGAACATAAATGGTAACTACAAATGCCTGGTGGGGACAGTCCCTATGTTCCAGTTTGCCGCTGGTTCACCGGTATATGACAGTATACGAAAGCATTTTGATTTTTTATGGACGGTGGATTCAAATAAGGAGTTAAATCAAGTTTTTAGAGTGGAGCAATTAATCTGACCGGGGTCGATTATAAATGATACAGCATAGGAGTGACGTGGTGTATCAAGTTGATTTGTGGGATAATTTAGGCTAAAATTGTGATAGAATGTGGAATAACATGGAGTGAGATCGAAGGTGATAACTGAAGAAAAGGTTATATATCAAATTTTATTGGAAAGTAAATTGCTTTCTGAAGAGCAATTACAACGTCTTATGGCTGATGTTGGGGAAAAGGGTGGCGGCATAGGACAACATCTGCAGCAGTTGGGCTATATGGATGAGAAGCAGTATATTTCCTTTTTGATTAAAGAATGTGGCTATCATTATTTAAGCCCGGAGCAAGTGGAGTTGGACCCGGATGCCCTGAAGCAGATTCCCCCGGAAGTGGTGCAGCGTTTACACATAATTCCACTTCGAAAAGCTAAAGATACGCTGGCCGTGGCCATGTGCGACCCTTTCAATAAGCAAGTGTTGGGGGAGTTGGAAAAAGTAACTACTTATAGTATATTACCGATTGTCAGCCGGCAACAGGAGATACAGCAGCTTATTGCACACTATGATGAGTTCTGTGCGGATAGAATTAAGCCCCAAGCTCCGGGATTAGTGAATTGTGAAGGGCTGCCTTTGGTTAAAAGATTTGTCTTTGATAGCTTTGTGGTGGGCAAGGGTAACGAATTTCCTTATGCTATGGCATCCGCCGTGGCCAAGGCGCCGGGTGAAAGCTATAATCCCTTGTTTTTGTATAGTGACGTGGGCTTAGGTAAAACACATCTGCTGAATGCAATTGGTAACCAGCTCAAGAATCAAAGCCCACCGGTAAAGATGATGTATATCACTTGTGAGTATTTTAACTCCCAGGTGGTGGGAGCCATAAAGGATAATATTATTGATCTTTTCCGTTCCACTTTTAAAACCTTTGACATGTTGCTTATTGACGATATTGAGTTCTTAAAAGACCGTAACAAGACCCAGGAGGAATTTTTCCATTTATTCAATAGCATGGTACAAGCCGGTAAGCAGGTAGTAGTTACCAGCGATCGTCCTCCCAGTGAACTTTCGGTTTTGGAAAAAAGGCTGCGTTCAAGGTTTATGGGCGGAACCATAGCCAACATCGACCCCCCTGATCTGGAAACCAAAACAGCCATATTGCGCAAAAAAAACACTGAAATGCCTGTGCCGACGGATGTTTATCATCTTTTGGCCAGTAGAATCGACGGTAGTGTACGGGAGTTGGAGGGATCTTTAAATACCCTGCTTTCTTTAAATAGATTTACAGGGGAAGATATTAACATTGATAATGCTGAAAAAGTCTTACGGGAAATGGGTTATTAATAAATAATTCCGAATAAATATTTAAGCGCTGTTTTCATAACTTATATTGTTAAAATAATATTATAAGGTAATATTAAAGTAGCCGGCTTAATTTTGGATGTTTAATATAGAAGAGATAAGATGAAATTTTCTCTAATTAGCGAAGACCTTGTAAATAAAGCCTTGCAGCTATATTTAGATAAGGGTCAATGGTCAAAAGCTGCCGACCAATATAAAAAACTTATCAAACTCCACCCTGAAAATATTACCCTGCGATTAAGAATGGCTGAAGTATGCTTTAAAGGTGGGCTTAAGGAAGAGGCCTTAGAGCAATATCAAAAAGTGGCGGATCATTACGCCAGTATGGAGGATTTCTCCAGAGCAGTAACTATCTTGCGCACCATGCTGAACATTGATTCAACTGTTTCTGATATAAGGATTAGTCTGGCGGAACTATATGCTAAATTGGGTGATACGGAGAACATGTGGAACCAGTATATAACTACATTTAAATATCTGGAGGAGAAAAAATTAATCAATCAATCGGTAGCTGTATTGGAACAAATGGCGAAGGTAGACTTAAAAGACCCTAAGCTAATGATTCAACTGGCTGAGATGTTTTTAGCCCGCGATTTGCGGCCCCAGGCGATAGGGCAATACTTAACAGTAGCCGAATTTTATCTACAGGAACAAGAGTTTACAGAAGCAATTAAGTGTTATAAGGAAGTGTTTAAATTAGATGCAAATAATCGGGAAGCCAAGATAGGTTTAGAGGTGTTGAGTCAGCTGGACGGCAGCGGAAAGCCAACATCGGTTTCCGCTGCTGCAACGGAACCAGCAGCGGAAGCAACCCCTGCCATACAAAGCCAAACAACTAAACCGGCCAAACTGGATATGGATGATATATTAGCTAAAGCGGTTCGCCCACGAGTGATGATCGGAGATGATTTTCAGAGTCATTATAATCTGGGTATGCTTTATCAAGAGATGTCTTTACTGGATGCAGCCATTGAGGAATTCGTTTGCGCTGCCAGTGATCCCACTTTACAAAACAAGTGTTACCAAATGTTAAGTACGTGTTTTGAACGAAAGGGGATGCTTCGCCACGCCCAAAAATATCGGCAGTTGGGAGTTAATCCAAACTTATCACAGCCTATGCACGAAAGCCGCTAGTATCATGTAACATTTTAAGTTTCGTATTTAAGTAATATATGATATATTGGCGGCAACTCAAACAAGGAGGCCGCCATGTTGCCGAGATATCGAGTAACGCTTACCGAGCAGGAGCGCAAAGAGCTTGAAACGTTAA
>JAJRUS010000107.1 GCA_024277675.1 bacterium
ACACATTGCCAGCAGTGGTAAGAAAGGCATGGAGAAGCGCTTGTTCGCTTTTTAAAAGGGGCCTTCGACTCCTAAAACGGATCGCACAGCTCGGGAAAAAACTCCCACTACTGCTCCTCAAAAGTGATGGGTGGTGAGCAAAGCATCACATACTAATTGCCTTTATAAAAAAAACTATCTATAATAGATTGTTAAATGAATTCAAGCCTATTAATTTCAATAAAATATTAATAAATGAAAGCTCTAGCCGGATGCAAAAGTAAGCCAGCCAGATTGGCGCTTATAATATGGATTGGCATAAGCTGTCTTGGGTGGGTTGGTACGGTTTATGCTGCCCGTACCGGCAAAATCGCGGTACTGCCCTATAAAAACCTCACCGGAAACCCCGACTTAAATTGGCTGGGAGAAGGACTGGCCCAATACCTAGCCAACAAATTAACTCACCACACTAAATTGACTCCTATTGATCGATTTCGGTTAGAAACCCTGATTTACTATCGAATAGTCGACGACTTAGCTACCGACGATCCCCGGGAAGCCAAACTTATCGGAAAACAAACCGGCGCCCAGTTAGTAATTTACGGTAATTACCGGCAACAGGGTGAGCTAAAAATAACTACTAATTTAATGGAAGTAACGTCGGGTAAAGTTTGGGCCAGCTTTAGCAATTCCGGGGCGCTTAATAAAATCCTTGGCTGGCAAAATCAGATTATATTAAGCCTGCTGGAAAAAATGCAGATCCGGCTTACCCCGCAGCAACAGGAAAATTTAAGCGCCAAAGAGACCGCCAGCCTTCCAGCTTACGAGCGCTATACCAAGGCTAACTTACTGCTGCTGGATGGCGAAACAGAAGAAGTTGTATTATTGTGTCAAAAAATCGTCGAGTTGGACCCGCAATACGTACAAGCAGTAAGCCTGCTGATTAAGGCATATGAATTAAGCAATCAATGGGAAAAGATACCCCGGTTATACCAAAAATATGAAGCCCTGTTGGATAAGCACCAGAACCAGGAGGAATTGGAAAGCGTTTATGACAAAATCATTACCATTTATACCAACAGCGGCCAATTCGACCTGGCGCTTAAATACTGTCACAAGAAGCTGAATTTGATTAATAAAATGAGCAATGTGGCGGGAATGATTACTATATATAATCAAATCGGCACCGTATACCAGAAGAAAAAAGAATTTGACAAGGCCATATCCTTCTTCCAAAAAGGGTTAAAACTTATGGAAAAGCAGGGTGATCAAACACCAATCGCCAGTACCTATAACAACCTTGGCGACATTTATTCCGCTAAAGGGCTGTATGCCAATGCCTTGAAAAATTACCAGAAGAGCCTTGGAATCTGGAGAATGCGAAATGACATGAACAGTATAGCAATCAGCTATAATAAGATAGGGCTGGTCATGTTGCGGCAAAAAAACTATGATAAGGCCCTCAATTATTTTGATCAAGCCGCTAATATTCAAAAACTATCAGGCCAACCGACCAAACTGGCGGCGGTTTATAAAAATATGGGCGACCTGTATTTAGACCAGAGATATTATAATAAGGCCATGGATTATTATCATAAGGCTATGCGCATATATGAAAAAGAGGGCGAGAAAACTGCGCTGATTCACATTTATGATAAAATCGGCAACATCCACTTACAGCGCAATCAACTAAATCATGCGCTGGTAGTTTACCAAAAACTGATGGATACCCAAGAGCGGAACGATGACCCGGAATTGTACTCGACATATAACCAGATTGGGGATATATACATGTCCAAGAAGAATTATGATCTGGCATTGCGTTATTTCGAAAAGTCACTGGAAAAGCAGCTCATTACCGGCAACAAAGCCGCCCTTGGCAAAACCTATGACAAATTAGCCGACTTTTACCAAAAAAGAGAAAATTATCAGCAAGCGCTCCACTATTATCTAAAGAAAATAGAGTATTGCCGAACCAATAAAGACCGGCTTTGCCGGCTCAACGCCTACTTTAATGTCGGCAAGATATATGATAAAATGGGCCAGTACGAGAAAGCGCTTAATTATCTTAGACGAACTGTCCAGATTGAAAATAAGTTTAATAATCTCAATATAGACGAGCACCTTGATTATATTAAGCAATTGGAACAAAAACTGGCTGCTGAACCAGCAGGCACATCTCCCTTACCATAACACGGTAATATCACTACAAACATTATGTCACTTAAAATTGCCTTAACCACTTTAGGCTGCAAAGTCAATCAATTTGAAACCGCCGTTATCCGGGAGCAATTGTTAAGGCAAGGCTTTAAGACCGTACCATTTAATCAACCAGCCGATGTATATATCGTAAACACCTGCACGGTAACCGGCAAGAGCGACATGCAGTCCCGACAGCTTATCCGACAAGCCATACGCAGGAACAGTTCTGCCTATATTGTGGTTACCGGTTGCTATGCGCAGACCAATTACCGACAAATCCGGCATATCAAGGGGGTAGACCTTATCTTGGGTAATGCTGAAAAGGCTAACCTTGACCGCTACTTAACCAGGCTGGAAAAATGCTCCCCAGCTAAAACCTTTGTGGGAACTATGGTTGACAACCGGCAACAACCCCAGATAAGCGCCTTTTTAGATCATACGCGAGCCTTTGTAAAAATTCAGGATGGCTGTAACCGGGCCTGTAGCTATTGCATTGTCCCCCGGGCACGGGGGAGCAGCCGCAGCCAGCCGCCGGAACTGGTTAAAAACCAGTTAAAACGCCTGATTGAGTCAGGCTATAAGGAAATAGTACTCAGCGGAGTAAATATCGGGGTCTACGGCCAGGATTTAAGCCCTGCAATAAGCCTGGCCGGGCTGTTAAAGGAGCTTATCGAGCTTAACGGCTTGGGACGCATTCGGTTAAGCTCCATCGAACCCACCGAATTCCCGGCTGAGTTAATCGAGGTTCTGCAATCAGATAAGATTTGCCCCCACCTACACATTCCATTACAAAGCGCCCATGAGCAGCAGCTCACAGCCATGAACCGGCGCTACCCCCCGGCACAATACCAGGCACTGGTTTAAAAACTAATTGATAACATCCCTCAGCTGGCATTAGGGACTGATATAATGGTGGGCTTTCCAGGAGAAACAGCGGATGTTTTTGAGCACAACTATCAATTCATAGCCCGGTTGCCATTGGCCTATATGCACGTATTTCGCTACTCCCCCCGGCCGCAAACTAAAGCCGCTCTCCTCGCCAACCAAGTAGATGAAAAGCTGAAAAAAGAACGCAGCCGGATAATGCGCTCCTTAAGCCAACAAAAATCCATACAATTTAAGCAGCGTTATCTAGGGGAGGTGCGCCCTACCCTGATCCTTAATAAACCTGATGCGGAAACCGGCCGCTTAACCGGCTTAACCGATAACTACCTCAAAACATCAGTCGCTGCTGATAAAGACTGGATAGGCAAAATAGTGCCGCTGCGTATTTCATCCTTACAGCAAGGAATACTCTGCGGAAAAGTGATAGCTTCAGCCAACCCGACTCCTAATTAACATTTTTCACTTAACCCCAAAATAAGTTAACGCCCATGTGTGGAATTTGCGGAAAATTTAATTACCTGAGCCAGGCTCCGGTGGATAAGCAACTAATCGGGGATATGTGCGATGTGCTAAAGCACAGGGGGCCGGATGAGACCGGAGTACATATTAACGGCGCTATCGGGCTGGGCCACTGCCGCTTAAGTATCATCGATTTAGCCGGCGGCCGACAACCGATGTGTAATGAAGACCGGAGTTGCTGGATAGTATTTAACGGCGAAATTTACAATTTTAAAGAGTTGCGGCAGGAATTGCAGAATATGGGGCATAAATTCCGCACCAACTCCGACACCGAAGTTATCCTGCACTTATATGAAGAGCAAGGCGCCGCCTGCGTTAATCAATTACGGGGAATGTTTGCCTTTGCCCTGTGGGATGCCCGACATAAGAGGTTATTCCTGGCCCGCGACCGGCTGGGGCAAAAGCCGCTGGTGTATGCCAGAACCAAACATGGCCTGCTGTTTGCATCTGAGATAAAATCACTGCTTAAAGACGCTGAGGTTACCCCTGAGGTGTCTCTCCCGGCCATGCACCACTATTTGACCTATCAATACGTTCCCTCACCCTATACCATGTTTAAGGGCATCTATAAGCTCCCGGCGGCACATACCCTGGTCTGTCAAGGGGAGAATATTACTATCGAACGCTATTGGAATTTGCAGTTTAAATACAGTAAATTAAGCGAGCAGGAGTATATAGAAGAATGCTTAAGGCTGCTTAGTGAAGCCACCCGCTTAAGGTTGATTAGCGAGGTACCCCTGGGAGCTTTTTTAAGTGGCGGAATAGACTCAAGTGCAGTGGTAGCTATGATGGCTCAACACTCCGAGCGGCCGGTAAAAACCTTTGCTATCGGTTTTGAGGAGGAAGATTTCAACGAATTAGAACATGCGCGGGTGGTATCTGAGCATTTCGGCACTGAGCATCAGGAGTTTGTGGTTAAGCCTGATGCCCTGGAAATACTGCCTAAACTGATCTGGCATTATAATGAACCGTTCGCCGACCCTTCGGCCATCCCCAGTTATTATGTGGCCAAGATGGCCCGCCAACATGTAACCGTAGCCTTAAACGGTGATGCCGGTGACGAGGGGTTTGCCGGTTATGAAAGGTATATCGCCGAAAAACAAGCCATGCTTTATCAGCAGATACCCACTGTTTTAAGACAACGGCTGATCGAGCCCATAATCCGGGTTTTACCAAACACGGGTCATGAACAGGCCCTGCCTGATAAAATACGCCGCTTCATCTCCACTATCTCCAGTCCCTTTGGCCAACGCTACCTCCAGCTTATATGCGCCTTTAATAATCAGCAAAAGGAGCTTATCTATTCGACCGACATGAAAGAACTGACCCAAAAACACGATTCGCTTAAGCGTATTCAACGGTTATATGATGAGGCTCCTGCTCCCGACGCTATAAGCTCCGCACTCTTTGTAGATATTATGAGTTATCTGCCGGATGATTTGTTGGTCAAGGTCGATATTGCCACTATGGCCAACTCGCTGGAAGCCCGCTCGCCTTTCCTGGATCATAAGTTGGTGGAATTTGCAGCTACCGTCCCCTGGCAATTTAAGCTTAAAGGGAATAATACCAAATACTTACTAAGAAAAGCCCTGGGCAAGCTGCTGCCGCCGGGAATACTGCACCGCAGGAAAGCCGGTTTTGCAGTACCAATAAGCAACTGGTTACGCCATGAACTGCGGGATTTTACCCAACAAACCTTGCTGGCGGCGCCCTTTACTCAAAGGGGATATTTTAATGGGGAAAATATTAAAAAACTATGGGAACAACACTTAAGCGGTCATTATGACCATGGGTTCAGGCTGTGGACCTTACTCAATCTGGAACTCTGGCATCGTACATTCATCGATAATTCTAACAGGCAGACGGGATATCTATAATACCGGTGGATAAATATCATATATAACATAGTATATACGTCATATACCTAACTCCCGATTGATTCAATTAATCATAAGCCCCTATCCACAACTTATCCACAATTTCACCACCTTGCTATCGGTATAATAGCTTGCCCAGAAAAGAATATAGCCACAATATATTTTTCTTTTTATCCAGAATTTGATATTATATTGTTATATTACAAAACAAGTAATTTTCGTATGAAGAAATCAGGGGGAATTCCGATGCTCAAGTTGCCAAAATTTAATGTGCTTACATTAGCTCTAATACCGCCTTTTTTCCTGGATTGTGTGATAGCTATCGGCGTAATAAAACCTAACCGGCAAAAGGATTGGGTAGGCACAGGATTTTTGGTGGGGCGATCTTTTACTCGGAACGATAGCAAAACTAAAAGCTATCATTTGTTTATGGTAACCAACAAGCAGGTGTTTAATAAGCTGTTAGCCGAACATCACGATCAGGCAATTTTCCGATTTAATAGTAAAGAAGCCGGTGCACCGGCCAAAGATTACCTTTTTAAACTTATTGATGAAAACGGCCAAAAAAAATTTACTGAACACCCAAACCAGGATATTGACGTTGCTGTTACATTATTAGATGCAAAAATTCTTCAAAAAGATAATATAAGGTTTGGTATTTTTAAAGATGATGAACACTTATTAAACATTAGCCAGCTATCCGAAAACGGAGTGGCAGCGGGTGATCTGATTTATGTGCTCAGTTATCCGATGGGCATTGTCGATCCCAAAAGGCCGTATCCAATTGCCAGGTTAGGTTCAATAGCCCGGATAAGGGAGGCGCTGGCGGGACGCAGTAAAAATTTTCTGGTGGATGCCTTTGTCTTTCCCGGTAATAGCGGTTAACCGGTTGTCTATAAACCAGAAGCAATTTCAATAAAAGGCGCTACAGCGATAAAAGAATCACGGCTTATTGGTATGGTTAGTGAATCTGTGCCGTATGAGGATACTGCTATAAGCAGAAAAAGTGGGCCAGCTAAAATAACCTTCGAGAAAAACAGCGGGCTGGCTACCGTAATACCTGTGGATTTTGTGATGGAAACGATTGAAGCCTGTTTTCAAAAACTTACGGCGAAAAATAAAGCTGCAAAAACATCAAACAAAAAGGATTAAAATTTACATTGTATTTGCCGGGCCCCCTTTGTCGGGGAAGAGCTTAAGCACTCAACCTTATTAAGAAAAAGGCAAACCTCCAGCGGTTGCCTGCCTGAATTATTCGGATTAAAAGTTAGCCGCCGCTGCCCCTAAATAACTATTGTTTATTTCCCGCTTGTGTTTGATTACGCGAACCCCGCTCGCCAACCCCTTATGCTCGATTGAACTTTCAAACCGTACCCTATCTCCCGGGCTGATACATCCATTACGCGGCATTAACTTCGTATGCATAAACATATCCTTACCATCACTACTTCTGATAAAGCCATATCCTTTTCGATGATCAAACCAAAGTACTATTCCATCACTCATATCAATGGCCCCCTTCCTTAAGGGAATTTCCTCTTCATATATTTACCCGCCTGTCTGCTTAAGGCTCACATATATGAGAGTAAAAAACCGCTGCGCTTAATCCATCTTTTTTCTCAAAAAGGCTGGAATGTCCAGGTTCTGCCTATCAAACTTATACATTCCCAGGTCGCCGCCGCCAATTTCCAACTGAGTCGCCCTGGCGGCCGGTTTTGGTTTCACCCGCTCGCTGAATCTTCTGAAATCTATGGGATTAGTACCGTTCTCTTTCTCTTTTTTATCTTTGGTGAAGCCGGTAGCAATTACGGTGACCTTAATTTCATCTTCCATGTTGTCATTTTTGCCGGCGCCAAAGATAATATTGGCATCATTGTGAGCAGCTTCCTGAATAATAGATGCGGCTTCGTCCACCTGGTGCAGGGTCAAATCCGGCCCACCAATAATATTGAGCAAAATACCGCGGGCGTCATCTATGCCGGCATCATCCAACAGTGGGCAGCAAATGGCTTGTCGGGTAGCTTCAACCGCCTGATTATCACCTTGGGCAGAGCCTATTCCCATGATAGCCGTTCCCTGTTTCGACATGATGGTTTTGATATCGGCAAAATCCAGATTAATAAAGCTGTGGGTGGTTATCAGGTCGGCAATTCCTTGCACAGCATGCAACAAGACATCATCGGCCAGCCTGAAGGCATCTTCCAGGGTAGTCCGCTCACCGATTATACCGAACAGTTTCTGATTGGGAATGGTAATAAGACTATCCACCACTGCCCCTAATTCCCTGATTCCTGTTTCAGACTGCTGCATCCTGGTTCGTCCTTCAAATGTGAATGGTTTGGTTACAACTCCCACCGTCAACGCCCCTAATTCCTTGGATAATTTGGCAATTACCGGTGCGGCGCCGGTACCGGTGCCGCCACCCATACCGGCGGTAATAAAAATCATATCTGCCCCGGACAGTTGATCCAGTATCTCCTCAGTATCCTCTTCAGCCGCTTTGCGCCCAACTTGAGGATCGGCCCCGGCGCCCAGACCCTTGGTTAACTTTGCCCCTAATTGAATCTTTTTGGGAACCGGAGAAGCCTCTAACGCCTGGCAGTCCGAGTTGGCTATAATAAATTCCACTCCCTGCAGATTGGAACATACCATTCGGCTTACCGCATTGCTCCCGCCGCCCCCAATTCCCACGACCTTTATCCTGGCTCCTTCTGGAATATCTGCAAGCTCAATCATTTTCTTAACTCCCCCAATTTAAATAAACTTATCAGCCCAACTCAGTACTTGATGGGTTAAGCGCTGGAGTAATCCATCACCATTATTCTTCCATCGCTGATCATGCCGCCCGTCATTTTTAGCTCCATGTATTGCCAGTCCAACCCCGGTAGCATACATTGGGCTATTCACCACATCCACCAATCCCCCTATATTCCGCGGATATCCCAGGCGTATCGGCAATCCCAGTATCTGCCCCGACAACTCCGGGATACCTTCCATAATTACTCCCCCGCCGGTAAGCACCATTCCTCCGGCCACCAGGTGTTTATAACCGGAAGCAGTAATGTGCTGATCCAACAGTGTGAAAATTTCCTCGGCTCTGGGTTCGATTATTTCACATAATACCTGACGGGAAAGGTGGCGAGGCGGACGGCCCCCCACACTGGGCACAGCCACACTTTCATTATTCAGCACCAGACTGGCCAGAGCACAGCCATATCGGCGCTTTATAGCCTCGGCCTCGGCCACCGGAGTGCGCAAGCCCACCGAAATATCATTGGTAAAATGATCTCCACCCAAACCCAGTACGGCAGTATGCACCACGCTACCATTAACAAAAATGACCAAATCGCTGGTTCCCCCGCCAATGTCCACCAGCACCGTACCCAATTCTTTTTCATCGGCACATATAGTGGCTTCACTGGAGGCCAACTGCTCCAGTACAATATCCGCTACCTCCAATCCGGCCTTTATAACGCTTTTTATGATATTCTGAACAGAAGTAATTGCGCCGGTAACTATATGCACCTCAGCCTCTAACCTCACCACGGACATGCCAATCGGGTCATTAACTCCATCCTGACTATCTACGATAAACTCCTGCGGCAATACATGTATTATTTCCCTGTCCAAGGGAATATTGACTGCCGAAGCAGCCTCAAGCACCCGGTTTACATCTTCCTGCCTCACCTCTTGCTCCCGGTTGGATACGGCTACCACTCCGCGGCTATTAAACCCCTGAAGATGATTTCCGGCGATTCCGGCATAAACACTCTCCACCTCAACCCCGGCCATTTCCTGAGCTTCCTGCACCGCACCTTTAATCGACTCAACCGTACTGTCAATATTGACCACCACTCCACGGCGCAAACCCTTAGACGGCTTACAGCCAAAACCCATTATATCCACCCCGCCCTTGTCATTCGCCTCAGCAATAACCGCACAAGTTTTAGTAGTACCGATATCCAGACCGGTAATCGGGCCGCCCCGCTCTTTCTTACCCATTATCATCACCTCCTTGCTAAAAACCTGCCCGGCTAGCGTGCAGCTATGCCATGTTTTTAATCTGCTTAAATCTCACCACTACCATATCCTTATATCGCAAATCCAAAAAATCCACTTCCTTAATCCGGGCATTCAGGCTTTGCCAGACCGTTTTCATATGGCTTAATTTTTGCTCAACCCCTCCTTCACCCAGGCGAACCTCAATCCCATCTTTTACGGTATAAAAAACTGTGTTATATGGATACTGGACATTTACCTCAGAAACATCTCTCAGCAGGTTAGTCCGCTCCAACTGACATAAGACCTGAAGCCCATGTTTAATAGCGGCTGAGGCACATCTTTTTCCAGGGCTTAACTGCTCTTTAAATGTTCCGCTGATTATCGGCAGATTGGGCAGCTTCTTTCCCTTAAACTTCTCCAGCACTACCCCTTCCCTGTCTATTACATATAAACCGTCTGAATTTAATAAGGCGAACCTGGTACGTTCTTTAACCTTGATATTGACAGTACCGGGAAAAGTTTTGGTCACCCAGGCTTGCTTAATATAGGGATGCGCCTCTATGGCTTGTACCGCTGCTGCTGCATCTACTCCAAAGATGTTCTGTTGATAATCCAAATCAATCAGCCGGCGAATCTGTGAATGCTTCAGCCGCTGATTCCCATTAATCCAAATACTCGATATCTCAAAATACGGCAAATTAGTGACGTAGTTATAAAGCTGGTGACCGCCATACCCAATTCCTATTATCAATGCCACTAATGCGCTATATTTTATGGTCTTAGTAAATAATCTGCTAAAATATTTGTTCTTTGATTTTCTACGTCCGGATTTTTTTAGCGCCGGATATTTATTGCTGGCCAATGATAATCACCTCCTCCTCCAGCTTGACACCCCGCTCCTCCCACACCCGCTGCTTGATTAGCTCAATTAGTTCCAATACGTTCCGGGCAGCGGCCTGTCCCTTGTTTACAATAAAGTTGGCATGCTGATTGGAAACCTGGGCATCTCCCAAACAATATCCCTTAAGCCCCACCTCTTCGATCAGCTTGCCGGCAAACCCTCCGGGTGGGTTTTTAAATATGCAACCGGCGCTTTTCTGACCAACAGGCTGTGTCTCAAAACGCTTAGCCAACAACTCACTCATCTTATCTTTTATCTCTTTTTTGGGCCGATGGGTGAGCTTCAATTTTACCTCCAGGATAATACTGCCCTCCGGTAGATAACTTTGGCGATAGCCAAATTTAAGTTGATCTTTCTTTAATATCTTTAGCTGAAATCCGGCGCCCAGCAGTTTTAGTTCCTCCAGCACCTGGGCTATATTCCCCTCGCGGGTACCGGCATTCATAACCACCGCCCCGCCCATCGTACCGGGAATGCCGATCAGGGTTTCCAGCCCCCCCAATTCCTCTTCCACAGCAAACCTTATTACCATCGACAATTTGGCCCCGGTCTGAACCACCAGATAATCGCCTTTACGGGCAATACTGTTGAAACCTTCCTTAAGGCAAACCACAATCCCGGATACCCCTTCATCCTTAACCAGTAGATTACTGCCGCAACCTACTACAAATAAGGGAATGTTACAACGAGCAGCAAATTCAGTGGTTCTAACCAAATCATCGACATCCTGTGGAAATACCAATACTTGGGCCGGGCCGCCCACCCCTATTGAAGTAAAAGCCGCCAACGGCTCGTTAAACAGCACCCGACCACGCAGCTTCAGCTCATTTTTAAACTGCCGGATATCACTTTTTGCCATTGCGCTATACACTATACCTTAACCTCCAGCGCCTGCTTTATTTTACCGGCCAATTCCCCCACATTACCCGCCCCTAAAGTAAGCAGCATATCTTGTGGTTTCAATACATCCAATACATAAGCCACGATCTCTTCCGTATTGGGTATAAAGACCACATTCCGGTGACCATGTTCTTTTACTCCCTCGGCAATCTGCTGAGCGGATACACCGGGAATCGGTTTTTCACCGGCACAATAAATATCAGTAACTATCAATACATCTGCTTGATAAAAGGCGGTAAAAAAATCTTCCAGCATATCCCTGGTGCGGGTATAGCGGTGAGGCTGAAAAATGGCTACAGTCCTCTTACCCCAGCCCTCTTTAGCCGCTCGCAACGTGGCTTTAATTTCCACTGGATGATGCGCATAATCGTCAATTATCAGCACCTCAGCTACCTCTCCAATAAGTTGAAACCGCCGGTCGGCGCCGGCAAATTCTTCCAGCGCCAACTTTATAGTGTCGAAGCCTAAGCCCAGATCCAGTCCTACAGTTATAGCAGCCAGGCAATTGTAAACATTATGCAATCCCGGCACATTAATATTGACCGAACCCAACTCAGACCCCCTGTGCAGTACCTTAAACCGGCTGCTGAACTTACTGAAACTTATCTGCTCAGCCATTATATCGGCCTGGGTGCTAAGGCCATAGGTGATATACCGCTTTTCCACTTTGGGGATTAGCTCCTGAATATTTTTTTGATCCAGGCACAAAATGGCCGCTCCATAAAAAGGAACCTTGTTTATGAACTGCAAAAAATCGTGTTTGATATTTTCCAACGTTCCATAGTAATCCAAATGTTCGGCATCAATGGTAGTCACTACTGCAATGGTGGGTGAGAGTTTCAAAAATGAGCCATCGCTTTCATCAGCCTCAGCTACCAGATACTCACCCGATCCCAACCTGGCATTACTACCCAGGCTGTTTAACCGTCCGCCAACCACGATGGTAGGGTCCAGCCCCCCCCGGGCCAGTACCGTGGCCACTATCGAGGTAGTGGTAGTCTTACCGTGCGTGCCGGCAATCGCAATACCATACTTGAGACGCATCAATTCAGCCAGCATTTCAGCGCGGGGAATTACCGGTATCAACTGCTCCCGCGCCGCCATTATCTCTGCATTATCAGCCGCTATGGCCGATGATATTACTATCACATCCACGCCTGCTATCTGTGAAGCCTCGTGACCAATATATACCCTGGCCCCCAACTGTTGCAGCCGGCGGGTAAGCGAACTCTCTTTCGCATCCGAACCGCTCACCAGATAACCCAGGTTTAACAGCAGCTCAGCAATACCGCTCATGCCGATACCGCCAATCCCTATGAAATATATATGCTTAATTCTGCCCAGCATTACCTAGCTCCGTTAAAATATGCTCAACTATCTGGCGAGCAGCATTGGGCCGACTCAGGCCCTGGCTGATTTCAGCCATTTGCGCTAATTGCTCCCGATTATGCATAAATTCCAGCACCACCCAGGCTAACCCGGCCCCGCTTACCTCGGTATCCAACATCACTTTAGCCGCTCCCGCCTGTGCCAGCACCTCGGCATTTTTTCGCTGATGGTCATTGGCGGCATAGGGATAAGGAATAAGCAGCGCCGGCTTACCGCACATAGTAAGCTCAGCCAGACTGGTAGCCCCGGCGCGACAGATTACCATATCTGCCGCCGCGTAAGCGCTGGGCATATCATAGATGAAGGAAGCGATGTGCGCCTTAACCTCCTGCTCTTCATAGGCCGCCTTAAGCTTAGAATAATCCGGTTCCCCTGTTTGATGGATAAGCTGTAAGTTTTCTTTCTCCGCCGCCAGCAATGGAAGGGCCTCCAGCAGGCCCTGGTTTATACGTTTTGCGCCCTGACTGCCGCCAAACACCAGCACCGTAAATTTAGTCTGAGACAGGCCGAAAGTTCGTAAAGCTTCAGCCTTAAGCGGCAGTTTTTTCAACTCCATACGTAGCGGATTCCCGGTAAACAATACCTTATGCAGCGGGAAAAAATCAGCTGTAGCCTGATATGAGATGAATATTTTTTTCACCCAGCGGCCCAGCAAACGATTAGTTAAGCCCGGATAAACATTCTGCTCCTGGATGTAGCAGGCTTTTCTCATCAGGGCCGCACTTAAAACCACCGGCCCGGCGCTATAACCACCCACTCCGACTACCGCCTGGGGGTTAAATCGGTTGATAATCCGACCCGCCTGCCAGCAGGCCGGCGGCAGTCCGAAGACCGTTTTTAATCCTCCCCGAATTGATGAACCTTTAATCGGACTCACCTTAATCTCCTTAAAGTCAAAGCCCTCACGCTTTAAAATATCGCCGGTCAATCCCCGGCCATGACCCACAAACAAAACATCCGCCCCGGCGATTTGCTGCCTTAGTTCCTGGGCAATGGCAATTCCCGGATATAAATGACCACCGGTGCCCCCCCCGGCAACTATCCATCTCACCGTTTCCCCCGTAAAGTCCCGGTTGACCTTTTTACCGGCGCCGGGCGGCGCCGGGTGGATATATTCAGTAAGGCGCCTATAGCCAGCATATTTATCACTAAGGCCGATCCCCCATAGCTGATAAAAGGCAGGGGTAAGCCCTTGGTGGGCAACAGACCACCGACCACCCCCATATTAACCAGCGCCTGTAAACCGATTAAGCAAGTAATACCCAACGCCAGATAGCTGCCGAAAAAATCCGGAGCCCGCCGGGCAATAAGCAATCCCTGCCATATCAATATGGCAAATAAAATCAATATCAGGGCTATTCCCAAAAAACCCCATTCCTCACCGATAACCGCCAGAATAAAGTCAGTGTGAGCCTCCGGCAAATAAAAAGCCTTTTGTTGGCCGGCCCCCAAACCCACTCCGGCCAGCCCCCCGCGTCCCAACGCTATAAAGGACTGGGTAAGTTGGAATCCGGCAGCGGTTGGATCCCGCCAGGGGTTTAAAAAGCTGATAATCCGGCGCTGGCTATAGGCCAGATTGGATACCAGAAACCAAAAACCGCTCAAGCAAACCAAGCCCAGTGCGGCCAGATACCTGAATCTTACTCCAGCCACAAAAAACATTACCAGGGCCAGCGCCGCCAGAATCAGACAGTTGCCTATATCCGGCTGACAGGCCACCAACAAGCACATGGCTCCCAGCACTATAAAAACAGGCAGCGTGTATGACGCTCCCTCTTTTTTCCGTCCATCACTTAACTGAGCCAGGCTGTGCGCCAGGAAAACTATTAAGCCCCATTTAACTATTTCGATGGGTTGAAAGCTGAAACCTCCCCAGGCCAGCCAACGCTTAGCTCCGTTTAAGACCCGGGCCTGCGGGGAAACCAGCACCATAATCAATAACCCGAAACATAGCGCCAGCAGTACATATACTAATTTTCTCCACCATACATAATTTAACTTCATCCCCAAAAACATCACCGCCATCCCCAAAGCCAGCCTAATTAGTTGGCGGGTGAGGTAATAGTACCCGTTTCCATACCATCTCTGAGCTACCGGCATGCTGGCGCTGTACACCATCACCAGGCCAATTACCAACAAAAGCATGGTGCTGGTAAGTAACAATTTATCCGGTGAACACCTGTCAGCTATGCTGTCCCTTTTCATCTGTCCAATCCGCTCAAGCTATAATTTATAAACAAATGCTGATTTTAATGACATAATTCTTTTACCGCTTGTTTAAATACCTGGCCCCGCTGTTCGAAATTATCAAACATATCGAAACTGGCACAGGCCGGTGACAACAACACTATCTCTCCCGGTTCAGCCTGAGAAAAAGCCATCTCTACCGCAGCTTGCAGGCTGTCCGCCAGTTGTATAGGCTCAAACCCCGGCAGCGCCCGGGCAATTTTATCTCTGGCCTGGCCGATGAGTATCAGCCGCTTAACCTTACGTTTTATAATATCGGCCAGGGGGCTATAATCGCCGCCCTTATCCTTACCGCCGGCAATCAGGGTCAGTGGCGCCTCAAAACTCTCTAGTGACTTAATTACCGCCCCCACATTAGTGGCTTTTGAATCATTTATGAACCTGACTCCATTAATCTCGGCTACCGGCTCCGAACGATGTTCCAGGCCGGAAAACCGGCTTAACTCCTGCCTGATGGTTTTAGCTTTTAGGCCACATAAGCAGGCCACCGCCACCGCCGCCAATATGTTTTCCAAATTGTGCAGCCCCAACAGTTTTATCTCATTTACAGGACATATTTGGGTTTGCCGGCCGGACAAACGGCTGACTACCCAGTCTCCATCCAGCATAATACCTTCATCCAGGCTTTGTTTACGGCTGAAAAACAGCTTGTGCGCCCTGATCTCAGGGGCTATCCGGCGGGCAACTTCATCGTCGGCATTGATTATAGCCGTATCCTGCGGGGTTTGATTGACAAACAACTTAGCCTTAGCCGCTACATAATCATCAAATGATGCATAACGATCCAGATGATCGGGCGATATATTAAGCAATACCGCAATGCTTGGCCGAAACAGCGAAATACCTTCCAGTTGGAAGCTACTTACCTCGGCTACCCAGAAGTCCCTCTTGCTAGCTGATAAAACCTCTTCCGCTAGGGGAACTCCAATGTTGCCGCCCACAAAAACCTGCTTTCCCGCCTTATTCAGCAAGTTACCGATGAGGGTGGTGGTGGTGGTCTTTCCATTAGTGCCGGTTATGGCAATAATGGGTACATTAGTTAACCTATAAGCCAATTCAAGTTCACTAATCACCCTCACTCCAGCCTCCTGGGCTTGCAAAATGGGAGGGATATTAAAAGGGACTCCCGGGCTAGTTATAATTGTATCTGCGGCAGTAAACACCTCAGGTGGATGTCCCCCTAACCTCACATCTACCTGGGGTGGTAATTCGTTCAGATATTGGAACACCTCAGCTTCCGTACGGCTATCGGTTACGGTAACCTTAGCCCCTTTTGTCCACAGCAGCTTAGCTACGGCTAATCCGGTTCTGGCTAATCCGACAACAGTCACTTTTTTACCCTCCCAACTCACTGGTTTACCTTAACTTCAAAGTACTCAACCCGACCAGCGCCAATATTATGGCGATAATCCAGAAGCGTACGATAATTTTGGGTTCAGCCCAGCCCCGCAGCTCAAAATGATGGTGAATAGGCGCCATGCGAAATATACGCTTTCCACTTAACTTATAAGAAGCTACCTGAATGATAACCGACAGCGCCTCAATCACGAATACCCCGCCAATGACTACCAACAGCAATTCATTTTTGCTGACAATAGCCACTGTGCCTATGGCCCCTCCCAGGGCCAGGGCGCCAATATCTCCCATAAACACTTGTGCCGGGTAAGCATTGAACCATAGAAAGCCTAAACTGGCTCCCAGCATAGCTCCACAGAAAATACTCAATTCTCCGCTACCTGGAATATAGGGAATCATCAAATATTCGGCAAACCTGGCATGCCCGGCCACATAAGTTAAGATGATAAAAGCCCCCGTAGCGATAATCACCGGCCCGATAGCCAGCCCATCCAGCCCGTCGGTGAGATTAACCGCATTTGAGGTGCCCACAATTATCAGGACTAATAATGGCAGATAAAACCATCCCAAATCGGGATGCACATTTTTAAAGAAGGGAATCGGCAGCCGGGTTACCAGATCATCCACCGGATTCAGCATCAAATAAAGTCCGGCGGCAAGGCCAACCAGACTTTGCCAGCAAAGTTTCTGGCCGATATTTAATCCCCGGCGGCCTTGATGCTTTAGTTTCAGCCGATCATCCACCAGACCGATAATCCCCATGCACAGGGTAACTCCAAGTACCAGCCATATATACCTATTAGTCAGGTTGGCCCACAGTAAGGTGGGCACAAATATGGAAATCAGAATTAAAATACCCCCCATGCCGGGGGTTTCTGCTTTAGCCAAATGGCCTTCGGGAATATATTCCCTGACACTACCGTTGGCCGGATAGCGTTTTAACTTCTCAATCAACCACGGCCCCAAAATAAAGCTGATGCTGAGTGACGTGAGAATGGCATAGGCTGTCCTAAGGGTAATGTACTTAAAGACATTGAATATCGCATAAGTTTCATGTAAAGGGTACAACAGATGATACAGCATCTTACGCCTCAAACGGGTTTAACCAGGCATGGCCTGTATGAACAACAAACTACTTGCTATGATATCTGCTCTAATAACTGGCGGGCTACTTCGCGATCGTCAAAGGAAACGGCTTTATCGGCTAAAATTTGATAATTCTCATGCCCTTTACCGGCCACCACTACCAGGTCGCCGGCCTGAGCCATATCGATTGCTTGATGAATGGCCCAGAACCTGTCCGGGCATACCATATAATTATCAGCTGTTTTACCAGACCCGATCAAGCCTGCTTCTACCTGATTTATAATCTGCATTGGGTCCTCACTTCGGGGATTATCCGAAGTAATAATGGAATAATCACTTAAAGTTCCGGCCACCTCCCCCATTTTTGAGCGTTTGCCGACGTCCCGCTCTCCCCCGCAGCCAAAAACGGTAATCAGGCGGCCGGAACAAAGCTTGCTGGCGGTAGTCAATAAGTTGAGTAACGCATCATCGGTATGGGCATAATCTACGATTACCCCGAATCCCTGACCATAATCGATAGATTCAAACCGGCCCGGCACCTGCTTAAGCTCCGCTATTCCCCGGCCAATGGTCTCTCGATCTATCCCCATACATAAACCTATGCCCACCGCCGCCAGGATATTATAAATGTTGTATTCCCCCACCAGGGAGGAACGGAGGGCCAGGCTACCCCGGGGAATATTCAGGGTAGCGCTGATGCCCTCCAGGGAGCTTTTATATTCTTTTACGCACAATGGCGCCTTTTGTTTTATGGCATAGCCGGTCACCTGGGCGCAGGTAGCGGTAGCCATCTGTCTGGCCCTGGCATCATCTAAGTTTATGACGGCATGGGCATCCTCATCCAGATGGCGAAATAATTTTTGTTTGGCGGCCACATAGTGTTCAAAGCTGAGATGAAAATCGAGGTGATCCCGACTTATATTGGTAAATACAGCCCCGGCAAAACGACAACCGGTCACCCGCTCCAGCTCAAGCGAGTGTGAGGATACTTCCAGTACGGCATATTCCATGCCGGCATCCACCATTTCTCTAAGCAAACGTTGTAAATCCAGTGATTCAGGTGTGGTACGGGAAGCAGGCAGCATTTTCTGACCAATAGCATAATTGATGGTACCAACCAGGCCGACCTTATATCCGGCAGCCCTCAGGATGGAAGTTACGAGGTAAGACGTGGTGGTTTTGCCGTTGGTACCGGTTATGCCAATCAGTTTTAATTGCGAGGAAGGATGGCCATAAAAGGTGGAAGCCAAGTTAGCCAAAGCCAATCTGGTATTGGGTACTACTACCATGCTGGGTAGTTTGGGTGATGCTACATACCCTTCCTCCGCTACTACTGCTGCTGCTCCCCGCATGAGGGCCTGCCGGATATAATCGTGCCCGTTTGCTAAGAAGCCCTTTATACAAACAAACAAATCGCCCGGGCCTACGTTGCGGGAATCATAGGCCAGGCCGGTAATTTCAATGTCAGTATCGCCTGTTATCCGATATTGGGGTAAGCCGGTTAATAGTTCTTTTAATTTCATTTATTCGCCCCCGGTTTTTACTCTTTGTTAAGCTATTATTTAAACATTAAGCATTCATCACAGCTTTTAATTCTTATATTCCGGCGCAAAGCTTACCCGGCAGATACTGCCCGGAGATAACCTGCTTCCCGGTTCAGGATACTGGGCCACGGCCCTGCCGGTGCCCTGCATTTCCAGTTGCAATCCATTAGCAGCTAACTCAGCCACCACCCGGCGGATACTCTTACCCCTTAAATCGGGCAGCGCTATTAACTTGGTTTTAACCTTTGAAGCGCCGGACTTCACTATTTTTAAATCACCGATATTCTTTTTAACCCGCTTTTTATCAGGACTCAGCCTATCAGCAGCAACGCCTAAATACTCCAACGACCCCTGAGCGATACGGCCAAACAATGGCGCAGCCATAACTGAAGCCCACTTGCCTCGTTGCGGCTCAGCCAACATCACCACTATGGCAAGGCGAGGGTTATCCGCCGGTACAAACCCTAAAAACCAGGCCACCCACTTATCCTCAGCATAATTGCCGGTAGCGGGATCTATTTGCTGAGCGCTGCCGGTTTTTCCGGCCACCTTATACTGAGCCAGGCCCGCCAGTTTACCGGTTCCCTGTTCCACTACATTAACCATGATCGAGGTCAGTTTTTTACAGGTACTGGTTGATAATACTCTTTTAACTTGTTGTTTTTTGTATTCTTTGACTGTTTTTTGTTGTTGACTGTTCCAAACCTGTTTAACAATTTCGGGTTGAAGCAAAAGCCCTCCATTGGCAATCGCAGAAACCGCCCTGACCAACTGCAGCGGGGTTACTGAAAGCTCCTGCCCGATGGAGATGGAGCCACTGGACATCTTAGACCACCCGCTGAGTGGTCTTAATATCCCGCTTCTCTCCCCTGTAAGATCGATGCTGGTAACAGCGCCGAACCCGAAGCGGTGCAGATAACCATAAAGTCGCTTACGCCCCAAAGCCAGCCCGATTTTTACCGCTCCCACATTGCTGGAAACCTCTATCACCCGGCTGAAGGACAACTTGCCATAGCTGGCGTTATCGCGGATAGTATGCCCGGCCACTTTAATCTTTCCCTGTTCACACCATAATTTGTCCTGCGGGCTGAACAAGCGTTCCTCCAAAGCCGCCGCCGCCGTGAATACCTTTAATACGGAACCCGGCTCATAGCAATCGGTAATTGCGCGATTCCTCCAGGAATCGGGGCTATATTCAGCAAAGGAATTGGGGTTAAAACTGGGTTCGGAAGCTACCGCCAGTAACTCCCCGGTTTGGGGGTCCATAACAATAACCACCCCGTTTTGCGCCCCGAATTTTCTACAGGCTCCAGCTAATTCAGTTTGAGCTATATACTGGATGGTCTTGTCTAAAGTAAGGATAAGGTCAAAGCCCTGGGTGCTTGCCGGCTGATTGAAGTCTGTCCTTGACTCAGCCTCAGTTCCCACATCCACTTCCCGTATTTGACCCTTTAACCAATCCTCATGATAAAGTTCTATCCCCTCTAAGCCCTGATTATCAGTACCTACAAAACCAAGCAGATTGGCCGCTAATTGCTTCTGTGGATAATAGCGGCGACTCTCTTTAAGGAAACCAATCCCCGACAGATTCAAGCTTCTCACCGCATTTGCCTGCTTAGGAGTAAGCTTTCGCTTAAGCCACACAAAAGAGCGGGAGCCGGTTAATTTGTTTTTAAGCTTTTTGGGGCTTTGGCCCAATACAGCGGCCAGTTGATCAATGCGGGACTGATCTTTAAATTGGGAGGGAATAGCATAAATGGAATCGGCATCCACACTCACCGCCAGTTCATGCCGATTACGGTCAAAAATTGTGCCCCGGCGAGCTACCAGCTTTACCCGTTGCTGATATTGTCTTTTGGCCTTTTGCTGAAAATACTCATGTTGCCTGACCTGTAAGTCATAAAAACGAACCCCAACGACTAGCAACAATATCAGCAATAGCCCCTGTAGCACTATCAGCCGCCGTTGCCAGGCTTTGTTGGGTTCGCTCTTCATAAATCATTAACTCCGGTTAGGGTATCATGGTCCTTCTTGCTCGATAATCACGACCTGTTCCGGTCTGGGAAGTACCAAGCCTAATCGTTCTTTTGCTTGATACTCGATTTGGGACATAGCGGCTAAACTCGTGCGTTCTAACCGCAATTGATGATTGACCTGACTTACTTGAAGCTGGACTTGCTCCGCCTCGCTGATATCATATTCGACCTTATTCAGATATAGCCCCCGCCAGGTATATAGCAGCGCTACCAGCAAGATCAACATAATAAATATTAAGTAAATATAATTAAATTTATCTATGGAATAATTGTTTCTTTTCAGCGCTGCGCTTTGACTATAATAAGTTAATTCCATAAACTACACTCCTTTAGGCCGCCAGCGGCAATCTTTGAGCCACCCGAAGCTTGGCGCTGCGAGCTCTTGGATTGGTTTTTTGCTCAGCTTCGCTGGGAATAATGGGCTTAGTGGTAAGTTGTTTAAGCACTGCCTTACACCCGCAGACACAAACCGGGAATTCAGGCGGACAGTTGCATACGCCGCTCATTTGCTTAAAGGTTCGCTTTACTATCCTATCTTCCAATGAGTGATAACTGATAATACAGATTCTGCCGCCCACCGCTAATGCCTCCACTGCATCTCGTATAGCTGCATCCAACCCTTCCAACTCATGGTTGACTGCAATCCTCAAAGCCTGAAAAGTTTTAGTAGCCGGGTTGATCCGGCGGGGATGATACGCCCTGGGAATAGCCCTTGATACTATATCGGCCAATTGCAGGGTAGTCTCTATGGCCCCCTTTTCCCGGGCGCTTACAATGGCTCTGGCTATTCTACTGCTCCAGCGCTCTTCCCCGTATTTACTAAACAAAAACCGTAACTCGGCCTGGGGCAATTTATTTACCAAATCGGCTGCGGTCTGACCCTGCCGCCGATCCTGCCGCATATCCAGCGGCCCATCCAGTTGAAAGCTGAATCCCCGCTGCCCATCTTCAAGCTGGCGGGATGACAATCCCAAATCCAACACCGCTCCGGCCAATTCTCTAATTCCCTGCTGCTCCAGAATTTCTTTTGCCTGTTTAAAACTGCCGTGCACTAAAATCACCCGCTCTCCAAACCGAGCCAGCCTTTGTGAGGCCCGCTCAATGGCCGCCTCATCATAATCAAGCCCTAACACCTTGCTTAAGGGAGCGCCGGCTTCAAGAACCGCTTCTGAATGGCCCCCCTCGCCCAGCGTACCATCCAGATACCAGGCAGCCGACTTACAACCAAGATACCCAACTACTTCATCCAACAAAACCGGAATATGAGTAAAGCCCATAAGCGTTTTACTCTTTAGCCGACGCCAGCACCTGGGCTGCCAGGTTCCAGTCCTTATCCTGGTTTTCCTGTTGGCTGTCCAGATAATTCACCCAGGTGGCTTTGTCCCAAACCTCAAACTTATTGGTGGTGCCAATCAACACCACCTCTTTACTCAAGCCCACTTGCTGCCTTAAGGCAGGCGGCACCAGTACCCTGCCCTGGCCATCTACCTCTATGTCAGTGTGGGCTTTAAATAAAAACCTGCGTTGCGCATTATGTAACTGAGTGTCAAAGTAGCTCAATGATTCAAACTGCCCCAGCAACTTCTCCCATACCGACTGCGGGTAGGCCAGCAGGCACTTCCCTTCAACGATCAGGGTTATATTTTTGGAATTATACTTTTGGGCTAAGATGTCCCTGAACTTGGAGGGAATACTCAGGCGTCCCTTAGTGTCTATAGTATGTTCATAGCTGCCGCTGAACATTTAACCTACCCTCTACTATATCTAAGGTTAATTTCGCCCACCCTCCAACTCGATCACCCCTTGACACCAGCAGCAGGTTGTACAATAATGAATTATTTCCCATCGTGGTGGGTTCTTGATTGGAATTTGGTGGTGGAAAAATTGTGGTGATGTGAGTTTGCATCTATATTTAGTATCCTTTTAAGGTTACTTCAATATAAAGGGAAGCGTGTTTCCCACTATATCCCACTTCATGGTACAATAATACACTTCGCCCCACTTATTTGTCAAGGTAAAAAATGCATCCGGGGTGTGTAAAGTAACTGAAAAAGCTACAGCTTCTGCTGCACACTCGTCGCATCAACACTATATGTGCGTATATTTCAGCTAGCACCCCTATATATTGACGTTATCGAAAAAGTAAACTTTTTTTATTTTTTTTGTGATATTTAACTCTACCTGTCCAAACCAGGGCGCTACCTGAAATATATGGTTCCCGGTAAAGGAAGGGGGGGCTACGCCCCCTCCTGGTTTGGGTCATTGACCCCGCATTATAATCATTGAGTGTTCCTATGTTTAGAGTTTGGTATATTTCTATACTTTTAACCGGCATAATAACCAACCCGGCCGGGGCCGCTGAATATTTAAAACAGCACAGCCAGCACTTTAGCTTCTTCTATCAAGCAGCCGACAGCAAAATTGCCGCATACCTGATCAGCCGGGCAGAGCCTGCCAGAAAAGATATTATGGCTGATTTAGGTTTGGAGTTTGAGGCAAAGACAAGGGTTTATATTGCCCCCTCAAGGGCGGAATTCCAAAAGCTGCAGCCGCAGCAAGATAAATCCCCCAGTTGGGCCAGTGCGCTGGCTTATCCCGGATTAAACCTGATACTGCTTAACTCTCCCCGGGCTGTTAGGGGGCTGGAGCAGGATATTTTACTTACCTTCAGGCATGAATTGACACACATTATAGTAGGCCGGGCGTTTGGCGGCAGAGATATCCCCCGCTGGCTAAATGAGGGCTTAGCCATGTATGAAGCCAGAGAATGGGACTTTAACCGTATGGCCAACATGACTCAAGGCGTACTCACCGACAGGCTCATTCCCTTAAGAGAATTGACCCGGGAGTTCCCGCTTGAAACTCAAAGGGCGGCGCTGGCGTATGCCCAGAGTTTTTATCTGGTATCATACCTGCTGGATAAAAAGGGAGCGGCGGACTTCCATGAATTTATTCGGGAATATGCCAGGGGCAGGTCGTTTGAGCAGGTGCTAAAGCAAACCTATGGGCTTGATGTAGCTGCATTAGAGGAAGAATGGCTGGCGCAACTGCGCTTCAGATTCAGTTGGCTGCCGATAATTTTCAGTACTACCGGGGTGTGGTTTGTGATTACGCTGATTTTTCTCATCAGTTATTGGCGAAAAAAGCGGGCCAACAAACTACAATTGGCTGCCTGGAAGCTGGAAGATGGAGACTGGCAATAGAAAAGCTGGCCTTTTTTGTAATATCTATGCAGTTGGGGGGATGATGCGCCTTACATCTTAGAAAAAGTACCCGCTTAATCTACAAATTTGTCCATTCGCAGCGACTACTTTTGAATCGTTTAATTGCATCTTGTTTTTATCCTAAGGAGGCTTGTCGGGATAAAACAGGGTTATTATTTAACCACCCGGCGCACAGATAAACATAGACAGGAGAAGTATTATATTAGTGTTCATCGGCGTTTAGCTGCACTTACTTCTTTTATCCAGCCCTATCCTGTTTATGCATTCGAATTTCTAATTAACCGCAGCCAAATATTTCAACAACTGTTTTTTATTTGTAATTAGGCCTTGCTTATGATACACTTATCGCGTATGTTTTGGAGTTGGTATTTTCGCATTAGCACTAACAAACATGAGGAAAAACATTGAATAACTTTTATAAGAACTTAGCATTGTGGCTGATCATTGGATTGCTTACTATATTTCTGTTTAATGTCTTCAGTCAAAAGAGTACCCCGCGACAGGATATCATTTTCAGTGACTTTATGACGTTACTGGAAAAAGGAGAGGTGGCTGAGGTCACTGTAAAAGAAAATAACATTGATGGCATATTTCAGGATGGCCGACCATTTAAAACGTATACCCCTAACGATCCGGATTTAATTAAAACCCTCCGCCAAAAAGGGGTACGCATTAGCGCCAAACCGGTGGATGAAAGTCCCTGGTACATGAGCCTGTTGGTTTCCTGGTTTCCGTTATTACTGTTTATCGGCGTATGGATTTATCTAATGCGCCAGATGCAATCGGGGGGCGGCCGGGCATTATCGTTTGGTAAGAGCCGGGCACGGTTGTTCTCAACTGAACAAGGTCAAAAAGTAACCTTTGAGGATGTGGCCGGTATTGACGAGGCCAAGGAAGAATTACAAGAAATTATTGATTTCTTAAAAGACCCGCACAAGTTTCAGAAACTGGGGGGCAAAATCCCTAAAGGAGTTCTACTTATGGGGCCGCCGGGCACCGGTAAGACCTTATTGGCTCGGGCGATTTCCGGCGAGGCTGAAGTACCGTTTTTAAACATCAGCGGTTCAGATTTTGTAGAGATGTTCGTAGGCGTGGGCGCTTCACGGGTGCGGGACTTATTTGAACAGGGCAAAAAGAATGCGCCCTGTATCATTTTTGTGGATGAGATCGATGCGGTAGGCCGCCATCGAGGGGCGGGCTTAGGCGGCGGTCATGACGAGCGGGAGCAAACCCTGAACCAGTTATTGGTGGAGATGGACGGATTTGAGTCCAATGAAGGGGTGATAATGATTGCGGCTACCAACCGGCCGGATGTACTGGATCCGGCGCTTTTGCGCCCCGGCAGGTTCGATCGCCAGGTAGTGGTTAGCCGGCCGGATGTGCGGGGTCGGGAAGGAATTCTAAAGGTACATACCAAGCGCGTACCCTTGGCCAGCAATGTAGATCTTTCAGTAATCTCCAGGGGAACACCGGGCTTCTCCGGCGCGGATTTAGCCAACCTGGTAAATGAGGCGGCGCTTTGGGCCGCCCGCCAGATCAAGGATAAGGTGGACATGAGTGACTTTGAAACGGCCAAAGACAAGGTCCTCATGGGGGCCGAACGCAAAAGCATGATCATCAGCGAGGACGAGAAGCGCAATACCGCCTATCACGAAGCGGGGCACACTATGGTGGCCAAGCTGATTCCAGGTACGGACCCCATACATAAAGTAACCATTATTCCCCGCGGTCGGGCTCTGGGAGTTACCCAGCAACTGCCGTTGGATGAAAAACATACTTACCCCAGGGAATATTTGTTTAACGATATCGCCATCCTGATGGGAGGCCGGGCGGCGGAAGAGTTGGTGTTGAAAGAAATGCGTACCGGCGCCGGGAATGATATAGAAAGAGCCACCAACTTAGCCCGTAAGATGGTATGTAATTGGGGAATGAGCGAGAAAATTGGACCGCTTAGCTTCGGTAGAAAGGAAGAGCATATATTCTTAGGGCGCGAAATGGCCCAACACCAGGATTATAGTGAGAAAACGGCTGAAAGGATAGATGAAGAGGTGCGGAGTCTGGTGATGGAAGGTTTTGAGAAGGCTAAGCGATTATTGGCGGAACACGTTGATAAACTGCAAGCCCTGGCTGAAACATTGCTGGATAAAGAGGTGCTGACCGGCGAAGAGGTAGACCAGGTAATCGCTTCTATGAAACCCACTGAGAAACCTTCCCGGCTGAAGGCCACCAGCTAAGACGACGCCAGGAGTCTGTCGGGCTTTGGCATTTCTACCCCCTCAGAATCGATAAAGAGTAACGATGGGTTATTATCCCCAAATAATGGTGATCCACAACTTAGATGATATATGTCATGAAATGGAAGTGTTCGGGATTACCCATAAGTATCAGGCAGCAGAAGCACCAAAAAGTCTAACCGCTACGCTGAAAATTGAAAACCTTTCCCCCAAAAAAGCTAAAACAATAGCTGATAGCGCTAAAGCCGCCAAAACCTCGGCCTATTTGAAAACCAATGGGCGCCAAACCGATTCTCAACTGCTGATTATAGGCAGCCTTGATAAGCTTTGCCGACTGGCCGCTCAACTGGCAGGCTCAGCTTCCCAGGCAGCATTAGGCAAACAGATAAAGGCGGCGCTGGATAATTATAACCGCCGGGATTTCAACCTTCATGGCGACGCTTATACATTAAACTTAAGCCAACGTACCCACATTATGGGAGTGCTCAATGTAACTCCGGATTCCTTTTCTGATGGAGGAAAGTACCTTGAGCCGGATAAGGCCATCGTGCATGCCAAAGAGTTGGTAGCCGAAGGGGCCGATATCATAGATATTGGTGGAGAATCTTCCCGGCCCGGTTCAGAACCGATTAGCGCAGCCGAAGAACTGGCCCGTATTTTACCGGTATTGCAGGGTTTGATAGCTGAAATACCGGTTCCCATATCTATAGATACCTATAAGGCTCAAGTTGCCGAGGCAGCGCTTAGATTGGGGGCACATATGATAAATGATATAAGCGGCTTGCGCTTTGATCCTGATATGGCGCCGCTAATTGCTAAATATAAAGTTCCGGTGATAATCATGCACATTAAGGGCACCCCTCAAAATATGCAGCAGAATCCGACCTATAAGTCACTGATGGGGGAAATAACTGAATACTTGCAACAAGGTATAACATTGGCCTGCACTGCCGGAATTAACCCGGAACAAATCATAATAGATCCGGGTATCGGCTTTGGCAAAACAGTAAAACATAACTTGCAAATAATAAACCGCCTGTCAGCGCTAAAGTGCCTGGGAAAGCCCATTATGGTGGGCACTTCCCGCAAATCGTTTATCGGGCAGGTGCTTGATTTACCTCCCGAACGAAGGCAGGCGGGTACCGCCGCCTCAGTAAGCTGCGCCATTTTAAACGGAGCGCATATAGTCAGGGTGCATGATGTAGCCGGTATGGCGCAGGTAGCCAGGCTTACCGATGCCATCAGGCAAGCGCCGATTGGTAACTACGAGTAATAAAATGCCGGAAATCTTACAACAACTAAGATGGCAGGATATAGTAGATATACTGGTGGTATGGTTTGTCATATATCGGTTGTTCATTGCCATACGCGGCAGCCGGGCCGTACATATGATTGTGGGGCTGTTTATCTTGATGGTAGTTTCCTTTATTTCTCAATGGATCCAATTGCGAACCATCAACTGGATTCTACAGAACTTCTGGACAATCTGGGTATTGGCGGTGGTAGTTCTGTTCCAGCCGGAGTTGCGGCGCACCCTGGCCGATGTGGGTAAGCACCGTTTTTTTGCGGCCTTTCACCGAATGGAAAAAGCTACTCTTATTGAGGAAATCGTGCGAGCGGCGGTTAACATGGCCAGTCGCAAAATAGGCGCCTTAATTGTATTCGAGAATGAAACCAAACTGCATAACTATGTAGAGGCTGGGGTTACTATTGACGCTCAGGTATCACGAGAGTTGTTAGGCAGCATCTTCAACCCCAAATCCCCCTTACATGATGGAGCGGTAATTATTCGCAATGGGCGGATAGCGGCGGCGGGCTGTTTTCTCCCGCTGACGCTGGATCAGAAGATTAGTCAGGAAATGGGCACTCGCCACCGGGCGGCGCTGGGCATAACGGAGGAAACAGATGCGGTAATTGTGGTCATTTCCGAAGAAACAGGTTCCATTTCCCTGGCTATGGGAGGCGGCATAATCCAGGACTTAGACGCCATTTCACTGCGCCGCAATCTACAACAGATTTTTGAACCTCAGCCGAAAGAGAGCAAAACCGACACCTTACTTTCATCCCAGGAGCGGGTTTGATTAATGACAATCAGGAATATATTACTGGACAATTTAGGACTTAAACTGCTATCGCTTTTGATTACTATAGCCATCTGGTTGTTTGTGGTGGTGGAAAAACAGCCCGAAGTAGGTTTCATCGTACCGGTTAATTTTTCCAATATTCCCGAAAACATGGCCTTAATCAAGAAAGATCCGCAAGATATTGAAATCAGGGTTAAAGGTCCCGAATCGCTGATTTCTAACCTTACTTCACGTCAATTTGTGGTTGACATAGACCTTTCTCATGCCCAGGAAGGAGAAACTACCTTTTTCCTCTCGGCCGATAATATCAATATACCAAGAGGAATCAGGGTGGTCAGGTTGCTTCCATCTCAGCTTAAAGCCACCTTAGAGCCAATTGTAGAAAGATTGATTCCCCTTGAACCGGTGGTGCTGGGGGTGCCGGCTGAGGGCTATGAACTGGGAGCGGTCAAGGTGTTTCCTGAAATGATTAAGGTTCGGGGGGCTAAAAGCAAGGTGGAACAGCTCACCGCAGCCCGCACCAGTTCCCTGGATATTAGCGGGCTTGATAAATCAGTCACCCGGGAAGTGGAACTCATGGCGCTGGAGGAAGGCATTACCCTGACCGAAAACCCCAAAATAGAACTGCGGGCTATCATTCAGGAAAAAACCGAAGATAAAGTTTTAAATTCCATTCCGATTAAGGTGCTGCCCATTACTCAGGGAGCCGTCATCGAACCTCAAACCGTTAAACTATCGCTAAATGGGCCATTAAGCCAAATCAGAAGCCTGGTGGCTAGCCAGGTTACCGCCAGTGTAAATATGCAAGATTTAAAACCCGGTGAAGATGAACTAAAAATAAATATACAATTACCTGCAAATATTATATTATTAGGGGTCACACCGGAAAAAGTCAAGGTAATCAACCCAGGTGAGGAAGATAAATTGTTGCGCCCTCAAATTGGAGAAGAATTACCCCCGCAACTCCCGGCTACACCTTAAGAGAAGCTATTTTATCATTGTACTGACAGTCTGAAATCATTGGCGACAAGAGCTATTTAAAAATATCCACATCAAGCTTAATAAAAGTAAACATGACCGCCGGCACTTTATTTACAATCAGCATCTTATTTTACTTTTTAGCCACCCTGCACTATTTGCTATTCCTGGTGCTGGCTAAGAGGCAGCGGATTGCTACCATAGCTACCGGTTTTACCATAGCCGGCTTCGCATGCCATACTCTGAGCTTAATTCAAAAATCGCTGAGTGTCGGTCATCTGCCCTTGACCGGTTCTACCGATATCCTTTCTTTTCTGGCCTGGTCAATTATACTGGTATATTTACTGCTTGAGTGGCGCTATAAAATTTGGGTGGTCGGCTCCTTTGTGATGCCGTTAGCCACCCTGGCCAGCTTGTATGCCTCGCTGTTACCAGCAGAGATCGGGCCTATTATTTCCGGCATCAGAGGCATATTTTTAACTATACATATCTCTATGGCTATCATCGGTTTCGCCTCTTTCGCCCTGGCTTGTTGTATGGCTATTATGTATCTGATTCAGGAACGCCAGTTGAAGTCCCGTCATCCAACTTCACTTTTTTACCGGTTGCCGTCGATTGATACTTTAGACCGGTTAAGTTACCGTTGTATCTCCATTGGTTTTCCTATTTTAACGATCTCGGTGATATTGGGACTGGTCGGTATAGCCAGTACCCGTGCCTCCATTTTCAGTTGGCGACCGGTGGAGGTTTGGTGGCTGATAATCTGGGGGCTCTATGCTACATTATTGCAGGCCCGCCTATGGATAGGCTGGCGAGGGCGAAAGGCATCCTATCTGGCTATTATAAGGTTTGTACTGGCCTTATTACCCCTGTTGGGCTAACCAGGCACAGCCTGTAGCCTGGGTTAATTACGACAACCAGGAGTCTGGCTGAACTAATTATGTGGTAGCTATTATACTAATGCTGCCCCCCGTTGGTTTGAGGTTTATAACCCTTTAGCCAAAAGCGGGGGCTTATTTTTTGCACGTGGTAATATAATTCAAACTATGAATCTGATTGTTGTGGGCCTAAGCCATAAAACCGCTCCGATTGAATTGCGGGAAAAACTTGCCTTTGCTGAAAAGCACTTACAGGATGCTTTAGAAAAATTACTGGGCTTACCTGCTATAAAAGAGGGCCTGATTCTCTCCACCTGCAATCGGGTGGAGATATATGCAAAAGTGGATGACTCTTCCACGGGAAAGCAAACCATCTGCCGGTTTATCGCCAATTATCACCAGCTTGACCCTGACCAGTTTACTGCTTACCTATATAGTTACGTCAATCAAGCTGCCGTGCGGCATACCTTCCGGGTAGCCGGCAGCCTGGATTCTATGATAGTAGGCGAACCCCAGATTTTGGGTCAACTGAAGGAAGCTTATCAACTGGCTCGAAATTGCGGTACCACCGGCGTATTACTTAACAACTTATTTCCCCGGGCTTTCGGGGTAGCCAAAAAGATGCGAACTGAAACAGGCATCAGTCAAAATGCGGTTTCGGTGAGCTTTGCCGCCGTGGAGCTGGCCAAAAAGATATTTGACAACCTTAAGGATAAGGTGGTAATGATCATTGGTGCAGGCGAGATGAGCGAGTTGGTGGCGCAACATTTAATCTCCAATGGAGTGAGCAATATATTTGTTTCTAACCGCACCTATGAGCGGGCAGTGGAATTGGCGGAAAAATTTGCCGGCCGAGCCATAAAATACGATCGTTTATTGGAAGAAATGTCGCGGGCCGACATTATTATAAGCTCTACCGGCGCGCCGCATATTGTTATTTATCATAAAGACGTACAGGCGGCTATTTTAGCCCGCAAGCAACGTTCAATGTTTTTTATCGACATTGCCGTACCACGGGATATTGATCCTGAAGTAAATAAAATTGATAATGTATACCTGTACGATATAGATGATTTGCAGTCAGTAGTAAAGGCAAATATTCGCGGGCGCCAGCGGGAGGCCAGGCAGGCTGAAGAGATAACCGACCGGGAGGTAATCCAGTTTTGTAATTGTTTGAAAAGGTTGGATGTAGCGCCCACTATTGTAGCTTTGAGGGAATCGCTGGAAAGTGTGCGGCGTCAGGAATTAAATAAGGCCCTGAGCAAACTTGCAGGACTGTCTGATAAGGAACGCCAGGTAATTGAGTCAATGACTCAAGGGATCATAAACAAGATTCTGCATAAACCAATAAGCTCCCTTAAACACCACTCCGCCGCCAACGACATCCAAAATTACATTGATACCGCCCGTCAACTATTTGACCTAAAGGAGCAAGATTAATCGTGCTAACCGAGCATAAAATAATTATTGGTAGCCGCGGCAGCCAACTGGCCCTGTGCCAGGCTGAAATGGTAGCTGCCGGCCTGATGCAGAATCGGCCTGGTCTGGTGGTAGAAATCAATAAGATAAAAACCAGGGGCGATAAAATTCTGGATGTACCGCTGGCCAAAATTGGCGGCCAGGGATTATTCGTCAAAGAATTGGAGGATGCACTGCTGGATGGGCGGATTGATCTGGCGGTGCACAGCTTAAAGGATGTACCCACTGAACTGCCAGCCGGTTTATATATAGGGGCCATCACCAAGCGGGAAAACCCGCATGATGTGATTATATCCAGAGATAATTTAAAACTGGAAGATTTACCGGCTGAAGCGGTAATAGGCACCAGCAGTCTCAGGCGCCAGGCCCAGTTGCGGCATTATGCCAACAGCTTTAGGTTTACCGATTTGAGGGGTAATCTGGATACCCGTATCAGGAAGCTGGCAGAGCAAAAACTGGATGCTATAATCGTAGCCGCCGCCGGGCTGTATCGCCTGGGTTTAGAAGCTAAGATAAGTCAACAGTTGCCCATTGATATATGTTTGCCGGCAGTAGGCCAGGGAGCCTTGGGGATTGAGATAAGAGAAAACGATGAACGGCTTAAAGGTTTTATCAGTGGCCTGCATCATCCGGAAACCAGTGCGGCGGTGACTGCCGAACGAGCCTTGTTAAAAAAGCTGGAGGGCGGCTGCCAGGTACCGCTGGGGGCCTATGCAGAACTGGATAATAATACGCTTAAGATACAAGGAGTAGTAGCTGACCCGCAAGGCAGACAAATTATAAAAGCTGAATTAAGCGGTAGTCCGGACGAGGCTGCTGCGCTGGGAGTCAGGCTGGCGGAAAAATTGCTGGCGGCCGGCGGCCGGGAAATACTGGCGGCTATTTACAGAGAAGCACAAGGCTAACCCGCAGGCAGGGCCTGTTTCCAGAAAAATTGCGTTTTATGTTGTTAAGCGGTAAAATTACAAATGTAAGTATAAGCTTAACTCAGCCTGTATCTTAAACCAAAGTTATTAAAAGACTAAGGAAGGAACATACATTATGTCTAAAAAATTTACTGCTATCATTACCAAAGAGGAAAAATGGTATGTGGCCCGCTGTGTAGAGTTAGGAGTTGTAAGCCAGGGAGAGTCTATGGAGAAGGCCAGAGATAATCTAAAAGAAGCCGTGGAGCTTTATATTGAAAGTTTCGGCACCGAAGACCTGCCCGAAAGTATGGGCGAGGTTACTCTGTGTCCCCTCGAAGTCGCCGCTTAAAGGGCGCTGCCAGTGGCCAAGCTTCCAATTCTCTCCGGCAAGGAACTTATTAAACTTCTCGAGAAGACCGGATTCCGAGTGGTAAGACAGAAGGGCAGCCATGTCAGTCTTCAAAAAGATACTTACAAAACCGTTGTACCGCTGCATAACGAATTAGCCAAGGGCTCACCACCCATCACTTTTTAGGAGCAGTAGTGGGAGTTTTTTCCCGAGCTGTGCGATCCGTTTTAGGAGTCGAAGGCCCCTTTTAAAAAGCGAACAAGCGCTTCTCCATGCCTTTCTTACCACTGCTGGCAATGTGTCTTTAGCGCACTTAGCATC
>JAJRUS010000108.1 GCA_024277675.1 bacterium
AGAAGGGCCGTCTTTGGGAATTGCCCCGGCCGGCACATGCACATGAATGTCGTTTTTAGCATAAAATTCTTCATCAATGCCCAGCCCTTTCGATCTGGAGCGGGTATAACTCAAAGCCGCCTGGGCCGATTCCTTCATTACATCACCCAGATGGCCGGTGAGAATCAGCGCCCCCTTGCCCTTCATGGTGGTGACCTCTACGTGAATTATATCTCCGCCGGTTTCGGTCCAGGCCAGGCCCGTAGCCATGCCTACCTCATCGGTTTTACTTTCGGTCTCACGCAGGAACTTAACCGGCCCCAGGTATTGACTTAGATTAGCGGTACTGACATGGAATTTTTCCCTTTTATTCTCAGCCACCTTCTTGGCCACCTTGCGGCACACATTGGCCAGTTCACGCTCCAGGTTACGTACCCCGGCCTCGCGGGTATAGCCGGAGATGGTTTTTAATATGGCTTTATCACTGATTGTCAGGATACTATCACTAATTCCATTCTCTTTAAGCTGTCTGGGCAATAAATATTTCCTGGCGATATGCAGTTTTTCCTCTTCGGTATATCCGGCCAGATGGATAGTTTCCATGCGGTCTCTGAAGGCCGGTAGAATGGGGTCCAATAAATTTGCGGTGGTAATGAACATCACCTTGGACAGGTCAAAAGGCACTCCCAGGTAGTGGTCGCTGAAGGCGGAATTCTGCTCAGGGTCAAGCACCTCCAGCAGTGCGGCTGAAGGGTCTCCCCGAAAGTCAGCGCCTACTTTATCTACCTCGTCCATCATGAACACCGGGTTATTGGAACCGGCCTGCTTAAGGCTTTGAATAATCCGCCCCGGCATGGAACCGATATAAGTGCGGCGATGACCCCGAATCTCCGCCTCATCCCGCACCCCACCCAGAGAGATGCGTACAAACTTGCGTCCCAGCGCCCGGGCAATTGATTTGCCCAAGCTAGTTTTACCCACCCCCGGCGGCCCCACAAAACACAGGATGGGACCCTTCATCTCCGGCTGGAGCTTGCGCACCGCCAGGTATTCTAAAATCCGCTCTTTTACCTTCTTAAGATCATAATGGTCCTCATCCAATACCTGCTGGGCTTGCTTTATTTCCAGATTATCCTCAGTAGCCTTACTCCAGGGCAACTCCAGCAGCCAATCTATATAATTATCCACCATCCCGGCTTCAGCCGCATCAGGATGCATACGGGACAAGCGGTTTAATTGCTTCTCGGCTTCCTGCTCTACTATTTCCGGCATTTTAGCGGCCTTGATTTTGCGCCGGAGTTCATCGATTTCTTCCGTTCGTTCATCCGTCTCCCCGAGTTCCTGCTGAATGGCCTTCATCTGCTGACGCAGAAAGTATTCCCGCTGGCTTTTGTCTATTTCATCTTTGGCATGCACCATAATCTTATGCTGCATATTCAACACTTCTATCTCTTTGGACAAAAGTTCACTCACCTGTTGCAGCCGTTTTATAGAATCTGTGGTTTCCAATACCCGTTGGCTATCTTCCGTTTTCATATTCATATTGGAAATTACCAGATCAGCCAACCGTCCCGGATCAGAGATATTGTTGGCGATTACCACCACATCAGGCATAATAGTCTTGCCCAGGGAGATGGCTTCCTCCAACTGTGAACGAATGGTACGCATCAAGGCTTCTGTCTTCGGGCTTATTTCGTCGGCCTGTATCTCAGGAATCTTGTTTACTTTTACCTTATAAAAGGGGTCGGTATGAATATACTCCAACAGTTGGGCCCGCATTAAGCCTTGAATCAATATCTTAACCCGACCATCGGGTAGTTTCAGCAAACGCATAATCATGGATATGGTGCCAAATTCATAAAGTTGCTCCGGTTCCGGATGGTCTATATTGGGGGCCTTTTGAGTTACCAGAAAGATAATCCGACCTTTGGTCAGGGCATCTTCCACCGCTTTGACCGATTTTTCCCGGCCTACGAATAGGGGTAGAATGGTATAAGGATAAACCACAATATCCCGGATGGGAAGCAGGGGCAACTCTACCGGTAGACCTATTTCCCCATGTTCGCCATTGGTAAAGTCTATCTCATCTTTTTCGCTTATGTCTTTTGTGCTCACGATAAGCACTCCTTAAAAGAAGGTAGTTTTATATTTGGTTAACATCTAAGTCATTTAAATATGCCCTGAACCTGGAGGCTAAATCAGGTCTTCTCAGAGCATATTCCACCGTTGCCTTTAAGAAGCCTAATTTATCCCCGGCATCGTAACGCTTACCGACAAATTCACATGCATAGATAGGTTCTTTTTCCTTCAATAACTTCAGGGCATTGGTAAGTTGGATTTCACCCCCTTTATCGGGCTGGGTTTTTTCCAGCGCTCTAAACACCCGGGGAGTCAGCACATAGCGTCCGATGATGGCCAGATTAGAGGGGGCTTGTGCCGGGGAGGGCTTTTCTACCAGCTCCTCCACGCTATATATATTATCTCCTATATGAGTTCCCCCGATTACCCCATAGCTTTGAATATGGTCTCTGGGTACTCGCTCCACTGCCAAAACCGAGCATTTATATTTATTATACACATTGATCAACTGTTTCAGACAGGGGGTTTCAGAATATACCAGATCATCTCCCAATAACACGGCAAACGGCTCATCATCCACCAGATTTTTAGCCGTTAAAATGGCATGTCCCAAACCCAACGGCTCTTTCTGTCGTATATAGGATATAGAAACTAACCTGGCTATCTGTTTGGTCTTTCTCAATAAATCCAACTTGCCTTTACGTTCCAGCTCATATTCCAACTCAAAAGATTTATCAAAGTGATCCTCAATTGCCCGCTTGCCCCGGCCGGTCACCATGATGACATTTTTAATACCTGAGTTTACCGCTTCCTCCACCACGTACTGAATAATGGGTTTGTCCACCACCGGCAGCATCTCCTTTGGAGAAGCTTTGGTAGCCGGTAAGAAGCGAGTACCTAGCCCGGCAGCCGGAAAAACAGCTTTTTTTACCTTCAATATGGCCTCCTTTCAAACACATATTTAGCTTAAACTTATGTTACACAAAGCGGGATATAAAGTCAAGCCATTGACTTATCTCTCAATCACCCTCCCGAACACCAATATGCTCCCGCATGAATCATCTTACCCCCATCGCCGGCGCCAGATCCAAATCATACCGGCAGCCCTTCCCAGGGCGGTTATTCCACGGTTACCTCTCTTTTTCATATTGTTTTCTCAACGCCAACCAGGTTTCTTTGTTTTTTCGACGGTAAATTTGGGTTATTTAAGGGTTGTTTTATAGTTGAGCTTGGTATACGATTTACTGAATTTAAAGCCAATCAATGTCTTTTTTAAATTTTCAGCTTATGCCAAAAACAATCTGTTGCCATATCTGCGGTAATTTGGGGGATTCTCTGCTCCTGACCCCGGTAGTTGAGGCGATTTGGCAACTTTATCCCAAGAGCCGAATCTATTGTTACGGTCATGATCCCCAGGCTTTAAGCTTGTGGGAGCACAACCCCTGTATTGCAGGGATTATCTCTCATCCAGAAGAGGTGCTTACCCGCGACCATCAGGAATATAGACAACTGATTAATAATCTGACCCAGGCTGAGGTAATTATCTCTTCGTCGATATGTAATCGACGCCTCAGTTTGCAAAAGCCCCTGCGCCATGTGATAGCAGCTTTATTTCACTTAGTAAATGTTCCCTTCGCCGGACAACGCATCAGCCTCTATCTCACCCCCGAAGAGGAGGCTTTCGCCAAAAAGACTATAGCCCGATTCGGTCCCAAGCTGGCGCTGTTACACACTACCTCTTTTTCCTGCCGGAACAAGGAGTGGTATCCCGAACGCTGGGCCGAAGTGGTTAAGCAGGTAACCCGCTGGGGTTATAAGGTGGTACAACTTGGGGTAGCAGAAGAGCAGCCGATTGATGGGGCCATAAACCTGCTGGGTAAGACCAGCCTCAGGCAAGCCCTGGCTTTATTAAAATATGCCGATTTCTTTATGGGGATTGACGCTGTTTTTAATCATGCCACCAATGCCTGGGGCAAGCCGGCGGTTATCCTGTTCGGAGCTACCACTCCTTTTGTCTGGGGCTATAGTCATAATATAAATATTTACCAGGGCCTAAAATGCCAACCATGTATGGATTTGCTCCTGAATGCTTGCTCAGCAAGAAAATGCATGCAGCAAATTACGGTGGCCCAGGTCATTCGGGCACTTAAAAGCATCGCTACCTAACCCACTGGATCATAAAAAGAATTTACTTAGAGCGCTTGACAACAAAGGGAAAATGAATAATAATGTCGCTGGTTTGAGGCTGGTTCTAAATAACTGGAGCGAGGAATAAACATGAAGGGTAAAGACCTGATTATCGGCATGTTCGGCCTGGGTACGGTGGGTAGTGGGGTAGTAGAACTACTTGAGCGCCAGGGGGCCGAATTAGAGCAGAAGTATGGCGTAAAACTCAAATTAAAAAAAATAGTGGTGCGGAATGTGGCTAAATCCCGCCCGGTTAAAGTAGCCCCCGGCTTACTCAGCGATAACCCCCGCGATATATTGGATGATATAGAAATAAATACCGTAATTGAGGTTATGGGCGGGGTAAAACCGGCCGAAGACTATATACTTGAAGCATTAAAGAAGGGAAAACATGTGATCACCGCCAATAAAGCGGTGTTGGCAGTGGGGGGGGCTGAGGTTTTCCGGCAGGCTTTACGCAGCAATTGTTATCTGGGATTCAGGGCCGCAGTTACCGGTTTTCAGGATATTATCGAGCGCCTGTCATCGGCTATCAGCATTAATACCCTGGTGGGGGTGTTTAACGGCACCTGCAATTATATTTTAACCCAGATGGAAGAACACCAGCAGCAACTGGATGTGGTGCTGAAGAAGGCGCAGCAGTTGGGTTATGCCGAGGAAGACCCCTCGCTGGATATAGATGGCTATGACACCACCGATAAGCTGGCGATTTTGTGCATTTTGTCCTTTGGCTGTTCCATTCGGCGGCAGGATATCTTCACCGAGGGTATCCGCCATATCTCATTGGAAGACATTAAATTTGCCGGTGAATTAAATTATCGGATTAAGTTACTGGGCATCGCTAAATATGTGGATGGCCGGATAGAGGCCAGGGTACATCCCTGCCTGGTGCCTAAGGATAATATGATCGCCCGGCTGGAGGGGGTGGAAAACGGTATTCAGATCGACGATGAGCTGCGCGGTCAAGGTGGATTCACCGCCCCTGGCGCCGGTAAATACCCCACCGCCTGCGCTATTATGTTCGATATTATAAATGTAGCCACTCATAATACGGTATACTTTCCGCATCATATAAAGCGCCTGCCCATAAAATCTATGGCCGGCCTGGAGAGTGAATACTACCTCAGGCTGGCTGTCCGAAATCACCCGGGGGTATTGGAAAAAATAGCCGGGGTCTTCGGGAAAAACGATATTAATATTATGTCGGTATTACAGCAAAGGGGCGGAGACCGGCAGCGGGGACAGATTATTCCGCTGGTAATTATGGTGGATAAATCTAAGGAAAAAAATATTCAAAAGGCTATCCGCCGGATACAGGCGCTGGATGTAATTAAAGGGGATGTGAGGCTGATCAGGGTAGAGGAAAGTTTGTGGTAGGGGGGGGATGTCCCTGCAACTAATAAGGTTTACAGTTAGCTGTGGTTTTAGCTGAAATAAAGCCCGAATTATTCGGGTTAGCTGCGCTTTTTACGGGCTGCCGCCGGCTTACTGCCTGATGGGCTTGCGTGTTTTTCTCTCCGCTGCACTATATCATGCCAGATAAACACCAGCGGGCTGGCCACAAAGATTGAGGAATAAGTTCCCACTACTACTCCGATAGTTAACGCCAGCGCAAAGTCATGGATTACCTCGCCACCTAATATGAGCAAGGAAACAGTAACCAGCAACGTAGTTAACGACGTCAGCGTCGTGCGGGAAATGGTTTGATTGATACTGCCGTCTAAAATTTCTTCATAGTCTTTACGCCGCATTAACCTTGAATTTTCCCTGAAACGGTCAAACACCACAATGGTATCATTAATAGAATAACCGGCAATAGTAAGCAAGGCCGCTATCACCGCCAGGGTAAACTCCCGATCGAGTATAGAGAAAACTCCAATGGTGATGATAATGTCGTGCAGCAGCGCAATGATGGCCGCCACCGCAAATTTAAGTTCGAAGCGCCAGGTTACATATAATAATATGCCCAGCATGGCATATACAATAGCCAGTATCCCCTTGCGCCGCAAGTCCTTACCTACCTGGGGGCCAACCATCTCCACCCGCCTCACCTCAAAGCCGTCTTTAGCATAAACTGAGGCCAGTTCCCGGCTGATCCTATCGCCCAGGCTCTCCATGTTTGAGGAAGAACCTTCCACCCGAATGAGAACTTCGTGATCCTCCTGCTCACCGAATTGCTGGATAAGATAATCCCCCAGATCAAGCTTACCTAATACTTTCCGGAGTTTATTTATGGAAACACCGGCGGATGAAAATTTAACCTGCACCAGGGTGCCGCCGGTAAAGTCAATCCCATAATTGGGACCGCCCTTTACGATCAGGGAAACCACGCCAGCCAGAATCAAGCTGGCAGAAATTGCAAGCGCCCAATAACGCAGCGAAATAAATTTAATATGGGTTTCGTGTTTTAAGAATCTCATTTTAGCTGTTTGTTTCCTTTATGAGGAAATTATAAAATAGGACGCAGATTTTCGCAGATGTAACGCAGATTATTTTAAAATCATGTAAATCTGCGTTTATCTGCGTCCTATTAAGTTTTTGTTCTTAGAACTGACATACAGTATAATCGGTAGTTGTATAATCCTGTTGTATCCCGCTAAACCTATCAAAGTCTGTTTCTAAATACTCAAGGTTTTCACCCGGCGATTTGACAATGCCAGATTAAAGATAACCCTGGTAACCACAATGGCGGTAAACATACTGGCAAGAATGCCGAGTGAAAGAGTAACTGCAAAGCCCTTAACCGGACCGGTACCAAACTGGAATAACACCACCGCCGCAATTAAGGTGGTGACATTAGCATCCAGGATAGTTGAGAATGCCTTGGAATAGCCACTATCAAGTGCGGCCCGGGCTGTTTTGCCTAAAACCAGCTCTTCCCGAATACGCTCAAAGATAAGCACATTGGCATCAACCGCCATCCCGATAGTCAGCACAATGCCGGCAATACCGGGCAGGGTAAGGGTTGCCCGCAAAGCGGCCAAGGCTGACAATAGAAACACCAGGTTAAGTATCAGAGCCACATCAGCCACTAAGCCTGAGAGTTTATAATAGACCGCCATAAACAATATCACTATCAAACCACCGACCATAATCGATTTTAACCCCTGCTCAATGGAATCATGCCCCAATGAAGGGCCGACGCTGCGCTGCTCCAGAATTTCCACCGGAGCAGGCAGCGCCCCCGCCCGCAGCACCACCGCCAAATCACGAGCTTCCTCCTCGGTAAAGCGGCCGGTAATCCGAGCATTACCACCCGATATCTCTTCCTGAATCATCGGCGCCGAATAAACCGTTCCATCCAGCACAATCGCCAGCCGGCGTTTCACATTAGCTTTGGTAATCCGGGCAAATGTTCTGGTACCCCGTTTGTCAAAAGACATATTCACCGTAGATCGATTCATATCATCAAAGCCAATCCGGGCATCAGTAATCGACTCACCGGTCATCAATGGCTTTTTCTCAAGTAAATAGGGAGTTTTAATCGCTCTGCCAGTGTTGGGGTCTATCGCTTTTTCGTATAGGATTTCAGTACCCGGGGGAACTTCGCCCTTTAAGGCCTGCTCCAGGCTATGTTCGTCATCCACCAGCTTAAATTCCAGTAAAGCGGTTTTACCAATCAGTTTAATCGCCCGCTGAGTATCCTTTATGCCTGGCAACTGGATCAGTATACGCCGCTCCCCTTGGCGCTGGATAGTAGGCTCGCTGACCCCAAATTCATCTACCCGGTTACGAATAGTCTCCAAACCCTGTTTTACAGCATTTTCTTCGATACGCCGCTTTTCGCTTTCTGTAAGCTTAAGCTGGAATCTGGGCTGTGGGCCGGCCGTTATGGGATGTAATTCAAGTTGCGGATATTCTTCTTCCAGCAGCTTCTTTAATTTATCCTTATCTTCGTCGGTGGGCAATTTCAGTTCCAGATTATCACTGAACGTCTTTATCGCACTATAAGGAATACGAGCCTGATGCATATCTTGTTTTAAATCGCTGGCTAACTGCTGGATGGTACTTTCTACTGCCTTTTCCACCTTAACACCCAAAACAAGATGCATACCACCCTGTAAATCCAAACCCAGATGGATCTTATCCTTAGGCATAAAGTCTGGCCACCAACTGGGCAAGGGAGCAAACAGACTGGGAGACAGATAGGCCAAGGCCAATATAATCAAGCCCATAATAAGCCAAATTTTCCAAATAGATTGCTTCATTTTACTACTTTCCCCAAAATTCTATTTAATTCCTTATTTAGGCTTCTGCATACCGGAGATGGCGCTTCTCAGTAATTCCACCTTTACATTATCGCCAATTTTCAGGGTTACGGTCTTTTCCTTAAGGTCAACCACCGTACCATACATACCGCCGCTGGTTATTACTTTATTCCCTTTTTTCAGATTATCGATCATATCCTGAGTGGCCCGTTGTTTTTTCTGCTGGGGACGAATAAGCAGCAGATAAAATACAATAAATATTAAAATCAAGGGTGCAAACTGCACCAGATAGGTCATCGCATCTGCTTTGGGAGCCCCTGCCTGCTGTTGCGTCGATGGAGCCATCGCCCATACCAGGTTGTACACTCTTATTACCTCCTGTGTTTATATCGAGATTTGAAATCACGCCGCAATTCTGAAAATGTACTTCGGGCGATAGAATGCCTTATTTGACGCATTAAGTCAAGATAAAAATAAAGATTGTGTATTGTATTTAAGCGAGCCGCCAGTATTTCACCGCTAACATATAAGTGCCTCAAATAGGCCCGCGAATAATGGCGGCAGGTATAGCAACCACACTCAGCAGCTATGGGTTTTGCATCATCGGCATATTGGGCATGCTTAATTACCAAACGACCATTGGAGGTGAACAACATGCCGTTACGCGCATGGCGGGTGGGCATCACGCAATCAAACATATCTATGCCCCGGGCTACGCATTCGAATAAATCCTCCGGGCTGCCCAGGCCCATGGCATAGCGCGGTTTCTGCTCCGGCAGGAAGTCCACCGTATGAGCAACAATTTCATACATCATGGCTTTAGGCTCTCCCACACTTAAGCCCCCGACGGCATAGCCGGCAAAATCGAGTTTCAGCAGTTCAAGCGCACATTGCTCCCGCAAATCCTTATAAATTCCGCCTTGAACAATGCCAAACAAGGCAGAATTTCCCTGATCATGGGCGGCTTTACAACGTTGTGCCCAGCGGGAGGTGCGCTGCGTCGAGGCCAAGGCGTGTTCATACTCTGAAGGATAGGCCAGGCACTCATCCAGCGGCATTATAATGTCGGACCCCAAAGCCTGCTGAATCTGAACGGCAATTTCAGGGGTGATGAGGTGTTTGGCTCCTCCATCTATATGAGACTGAAAATTGACTCCCTGCTCGGTAATTTTACAAAAATCACTTAAGGAGAACAGTTGGTAACCACCGCTGTCGGTGAGAATCGCACCCGGCCAATGCATGAACTTATGCAGCCCGCCTAAATCACGAATCAGCTCATGTCCCGGACGTAAGTACAGGTGATAGGCATTGCTAAGGATAATCCCGGCCCCTAATTGTTCCATATCTTCAGGGGTCATGGCCTTTACCGTGGCTTTGGTGCCCACCGGCATAAACACCGGCGTATCTACTTTGCCGTGCGGGGTGGCAAGCTGTCCCAAACGGGCTTTGCTGCCTTTGTCCTGGGCTAATAATTTAAATCCGAAACTGTGGCTTCTGCTCAATTTTATCCTTTATCAAAAAATTAGGGGCAGACTGCCCCTGGTCTAACGCTATAAAAAACACTGAATTGTAATCTTTGCCTATAAAAAAATGCTGTCTTTAGGGATGTTTCGGCTTGGGACAAGCCGAAACATCAAATCGGCGTAAATTTCTACTGCTTCAGCCTTGAGCCGAAAACCATTCAGCCGTTACCTTAAGCCCTTTATCAAAAGATACCAGGGGATGATAGCCCAAAAGCTCGCGTGCTTTATCAATGCCGGCCAGGGAATGCTTTATATCCCCCTCCCGCGGCGGGGCATAGACCGGCTCTATTTCCGACTGCAAGATATCCTTTAATTTATAAAACAATTCATTAACCGTAATCCGGCAACCGGTAGCCACATTGATAACCTCCCCGGCTGCCCCGGTTGCGGTAGCGGCCTGAATGTTGGCGGCTACCACGTTTTCAATATAGGTAAAATCGCGGGACTGCTCGCCATCGCCAAAAATGGTTGGCGGTTGCCGCTTTAATATGGCCGAAATGAAATTGGGAATTACGGCTGCATACTGGGAAGCTGGGTCTTGCCGCGGACCGAACACATTGAAATATCTCAAGGCTACCGTCTCCAGGCCATATATATGGTAAAAATTTTTGCAGTATAATTCACCGGCTGCCTTATTTACCGCATAAGGCGATAGCGGATTATAGCCCATATCTTCTGTTTTGGGTAAGCTGGGGCTATCCCCATAGACCGACGATGAGGAAGCAAACACTACCCGCCCAACTCCGGCATCACGCGCCGCCAGCAGCAGGTTCAGCGTGCCCGCCTCATTTGCCTGAAATGAGGCCAGAGGATTAGCTATAGAACGGGGAACCGAAGCCAGGGCCGCCTGATGCAGCACGTAATCCTGGTCAGCCGCCGCTTTCCTTACCGCAGCAATATCCTTAATATCCGCTTCAACTAACTGGACATCAGCTAAATAATGTGCCAGGTTTGACTGCTTACCAGTGGAAAAATTATCCAGCACCCGCACCTGGTGTCCAGCCGCCAACAATGTCCCCACAATATGTGAACCTATAAATCCGGCGCCGCCGGTTACTAAATATCTGGCCATTTGACCCTCATAGTTTACACTTGGAAGCTGTAAGGTATGCCCTAAAGTTTTACAATATGATCCCCGGAGAACCCCTTAAGGGCATTTCTGGTATCTACAATTAAAGAGGCATGTTTTACTAACAGGGAGTAATCGACATTACTGTGGGCGGTAATTATAACTGCACAATCCTGACTGGCAAGTATATCCCGGTCAAGTGTCCGACTGGTCAGGGCCAGGTGGCCCTCAGCTAATTCGGGAATATAGGGGTCGGAATAGCTGACCGCTGCCCCTCTCTCAATTAATTTTTCGATAATGTCAAGCGCCGGGGATTCCCGCACATCATCAATATCACGCTTATACGACACTCCCAGAATAATTATTTTTGAGCCTTTAAGACACTTGCGCTGACGGTTTAAGGCATCGGTTATCTTGGTTACTACATGGTAAGGCATAAAGCCGTTTATCATGCCGGCCAACTCAATAAACCGCGCCTCAAAGCCTATGGACCTGGCCTTCCAGGATAAATAGAAAGGGTCTACCGGAATACAATGTCCCCCCAAACCAGGCCCGGGATAAAACGGCATAAACCCAAACGGTTTAGTAGCCGCCGCCTCGATAACCTCCCACACATCGACTCCCAATTTATCGCTCATGAGCGCAATTTCATTCACCAAACCAATATTTACACTACGAAAAGTGTTTTCAAGCAGTTTAACCATTTCAGCCACCCTGGGCGAAGAGACCCGCTTCACCTCATCAATACATTGCTCATATAGGCCGGCGGCTAATTGGGTACAATGGGGAGTTACCCCGCCTACTACTTTGGGTACATTGTGAGTAGTGTATACCTTGTTACCCGGATCGACCCGTTCAGGAGAAAAGGCCAGATAAAAATCCTCGCCGACCCGCAAGCCGGTTTCTTCAAGTTTAGTCAGCACCAACTCCTCGGTAGACCCGTGATAAGTGGTACTTTCCAGTATTACCAACTGGTTTTTTTGCAGGTATAGAGCAATTGCATCTACCGCTTTCACAATATATGAAACATCCGGGTCCCTGCTCTTGCCCAGCGGGGTCGGCACACAAATACAAAGCACATCTAATTTACTGATAATACTGAAATCACCGGTAGCCCTGAGTTTCCCTTTTTCGACCAACGGTTTTACTTTTTCAGTAGGAACATCAAGGATATAAGAGCGGCCGTCATTCAGGGTATCGGTTTTATGCTTATCAACGTCTATCCCACATACATCAAATCCGACCCGAGCAAACTCTACCGCCAGGGGTAATCCAACATATCCCAAGCCAATAACGCCAATTCTGGCTTCCCGATTCTTAATTATTTCCAGTAAGCGGTTCATTTTTACACCTTTTTAGAGTGTTCCTTAGTTTCCCATTCCAGCTCCAGCTCCCGTTTTCGGATATTGTTTTCCCGAATAATTAATTCACGTTCCAACTTAAGCAATTGCTCCAGCTTGTCGCATAATTTTTCTTGTTTGAGATTCAATTCATTCTGTTTCTCCAGCAAGCGTTTTCCTTTTTCAAGCTGCAATTGAGATTGGGCCTGCTTTTGATGGCTTAAGTCATCAGCCGGGTGATTTCCTGCTGTTTCGGCCTCAGCATTAGTAGCCGAGCCTGAAATTGAAGGTTCAGGATAAATTTGAATGGCATCGATCTGCAATTCGTTTATAACTTCTTTAATCAGGCTATCAGTTATCAAATCGCTCTCCTGCACATAGCCGGTAACCAGGGCCGCATCACATATTATATTTATCAACCTCGGTATTCCGCCGGATACCTGATATATCTCCTCCACTGCCGCCGGAACAAATATTTCCCGCTCTTCTACTCCGGCCACCGCCAGCCGATGTTTAATATACTCTCCCACCTCGTCATGGCTCAGAGAAGAGATATTATAACTTACCGTAATCCGCTGTCTTAATTGTCGTAATTCCGGCAACCTCAAGGTTATCTTCAATTCAGGCTGGCCGGCTAAAATTATCTGTAACAGCTTATCTTTTTCAGTTTCCAGGTTTGATAATAATCTGATTTCTTCCAGGGTGGGTGAGTCCAGGTTTTGGGCCTCATCAATTATTATTACTGCGTTGTGCCCTTTAGCATATTGTTCCAGTAAAAACTGGTTCAGCCTTTCTAATAAATCCTCTTTATTATCCGGGTTGGTTTCAATACCAAAATCACGTATGATCATTTTTAATAGCTGTAGCGGTGAGACCTTGGTATTAATTACCCGCGCTACCGTAGTATTGGCATCTAACTGCTTCATTACAGCTTGAATTATGGTAGTTTTGCCCACCCCGATGCCGCCGGTGATAGTGATAAACCCTTTCTTGTCCTGGAGTCCGTAAATAAGGTAGGCCAAGGCCCGCTTATGTGCCTTACTTAGGTACAGAAAATGTGGATCGGGAGTAAGACTGAACGGTTTTTCATGGAACCCATAATAATGATTATACATATTTAACCACGCCTTAATTTACTGGGGGTCCCCCTTATGAGATCCCCCATAACCATAGCCATAACCGTAACCATAACCATAGCCATATTTATTTTTATATTTATACTTCCGATAATAGCGGGAAGCGCTATCGAACTGGTTTAACACCACTCCGGTGATATTTGCTCCGCTAAGCTCAGCCACCGCATCCATAATCGCTTCCTTAGGGGTATGATTAGCATACACGACTAATACTACTTCGTCTACCTTATGGCTCAATATTACACTGTCAGTAATGGAAACGATTGGGGGAGAATCAAATATAACAATTCGGTTTTGATACCTGGTTTTAAGTTCGGTAACCAACCTTCCCATTTCTTCAGAGGAGATAAGTTCTGAGGGATTAGGGGGAATGCTGCCCGCTGGAATAGCGCTTAGTTTATCAATCTTGGTTTTAACTATTACTTCCTCTAAACTGGCTTTGCCCATTAAAAACTCGCTCAACCCTTTTCCAGAATCGATACTCAACATTTTATGCACATTCGGCCGGCGCAGATCAGAATCTACGATTAACACCGTATCATGGAGGCCTTGAGCAATGGTAATGGCAAGACAAATGGCAGTCACCGTTTTTCCCTCGCCGGGAAGTGCACTGGATACAAGAAAGGCGTTATGGGAATATAGCTTTCTGGCCCGGATAATCTTGGTACGCAATTGACGATATTGCTCGGCAGCCAGGGAATTAGAGGAAAAAAAGGCTATTAACCGGGGATCTATGCCGGTCAACGAATTGGGTATAAATACATTAGCCGGCGGGGAAGACTGATCCGGGCCACCGCTCTTAGCAGATATTCTTTCCTGGGCTGCTTTGGACAATGCCTGTTCTATTCTACTCACTTTTCTTTCCTCTTATAAAATTCCCGCTAAATCCATTAATTTATACAGCATATCTTTGTATGTTTGCAAGTATAACAAATTAGGTATATAGGCTATCATCAGCTCTCTGACGATCAACAAAACCATCAACATAAGATAAAAACTTCCCATAACAAATAAAAACATGTTCAGGCGTCTTTTCTTAATAATTTCTTCTTCGGTAAATACAGTAGGAATAGTAGTCAGCACCGGAATATTTAAATTTACCTGCACATCATCCAGGGTGCGTATGGAATGATCGGTATATTCAGCCCAGAAAGTGACACATACTCCCAGGACAATTCCTAAAATCGATCCCACAATAATATTCTTACTCATATTGGGAGAAACCGGTTTCAATGGCAACTGGGCCGGACTGATAACCTCAAATTTATTTCCTTGTTCCATCATCTTAAATTCCTTCTCAACCCTGGCATCCTCCATCCTGGTCATCAGGGAATCATAAATATTTTGATTTACACTTAGATCTCGTTGTAACATAGCATATTCCTGCTCACTCTTTGGAGCATTCTTGACTCTATCCTCATATTCAGCAATCTTTTTCTTAACCGCCTGCCGTTGACTGATCATTGATTGAAGCTGCTCATTCAGATTACTCAAATAATTACTTAATTTAAGATATGCCGGATTCATGGCCACCTTCCGCATATTGACGGCTTCTTCCGTATCCTGTCCGTTTTCCTTTTTTCTGTACGACTCTATCAACTTTAACTTTACCGTTTCAATTTCGTTCATGGTTTTTATTACCAGCGGATGTTTTTGAGTATATATTATCAACAGTGAATCCAGATTGATATTTAAATCTCTAAGCTCTTTTTCTAAGGGTGAAAGATTCCCTTCTTCACTGATTAATATTTCCAGCGAATCCCTTATTTCGCCCGAAAGTTGTTTTTCGGTTTTGGTCTTTTTTTGTTGGATTTCTTTGATTTTCAGTTCCAGGTTGGCTAATTCAATCTGATGTTTTTCTAAATCGGCAAAATTTTTATCTAATGAACCCGGCATTTCCCCCTGGTGTTCTATCTCAAATTTCGTTAATACGCCTCGGGCTTCGTTAACCCTTTTTTCATAATAACTCAATAGCTCACTCAGTACAGTAAATGACTTGCTATCCGAAGTGTATAGGCTGCTGGCATCCTGTTCGGCAAAAAATCCACATACCGTATTTACTATTTTCATAGCCATCCAGGGATCGCTGCCATAGAAAAATATTCTAAATATATTGCGGCCTGAAGATCTTGTTTTCAACCCATTTTGAATCTTATCAACCAACTGGTTGTAATCTTGCGGATTGGATATATCTTTATCTAATTTCAGGGTTTTTATTACTTCCTCAATCCAGGTTCGGCTCTTTATTACGGTTTGAATGGCGGCAAATCCCGATCTGGTCAACCCTCCTTTAAAATCGAATACGGTTTTTGCTGAATCTTTTTCCCGCTTCTTGACTAAAATTGTGGCATTAGACAGATATACTTTGGGCAACATCAAAGTAAAAATACATGCCAGAGAGATTACAATTAAAAAAGGGACTAGAAAACACCACTTCCGGCGCAGGATAGTGACTAAATAGTCTCCAAAATCTGCTTCTTTTTCCAACATTTCTATTTCACATCCTAAACTTTAACTCTGCATCTCTGCACCCTGTCCTTCAGGCTCCCTGATGCTTGATCTGACAGCATCACTATCTACCACGTAGCCCTGGCAAACAGGGAAAGAGAATTCTCAGCGTAATTTCCTTCCTCAACATCGCTTTTACCCTCCCGATGTCCATAACCCAAGCCCCCGGACAACCAATCATATATTCTATGATTGTACTCGATACTGCCGGTAAGCAAATCATATCCATTAGTTTCATCAAGTTGATAATCATAGCTGGTAAAATCTACATTAAAGCCCAGGTATGCCTTGTCGCTGATATAATACTTAAGCCCGGCAGCGGCTCCCCAATAAGTCATTTTATCACTTGAACCTACATAATCATTAAGTCCATACCTTAAGTCACTGAAAATATCGAATTTTTTGAAGGCGTGATAGATGGACAACCTCAACTCTTGATTTTCATAAGGAAAACCGTAAAGATCATCATATAGTTTGGTTTCATAATTGACTTCCACCGTAGTAGAGCGAAGCTTAAGTAACTGGCCCCCCAGATCAAAGCCTACGCCATAAAAAAGAAAGTTCTGACTTCCCAGTGGGTTATCAGGATCACCCGCCCGGCTCTGGTAATCCCGGGTTACATAAGTCGCCCTTAGATTAAGCTGCAAATAGGTCAAATCCAGCCTGACATTTATCGGAACCTCGCCTTCGGTGTAACCGGTCTCATTGTCATAGCTTATATCGCGGTAAATATAGCCGCTGGCTAATATTATGCGGGAACCTACCTTCTGGGTTATATATAACGACCCCTCCATATCCTCTCCACCCACCCCACCCTCATCCGCATAAGTACTAAAACCATACCTGACACCTAACTTAACATTAGTCGTCTTGGTTACATCGTAGCTTAAACCAGGCTGAATATAGAATACATCGGATCTGGTCAGGGAGCCGAAAACATTAACAAACGGCGAACTTACATCTACTTCCGTATAGTATATATCATATCCCAGATTCAACTCATAAGTGGTACGGGGAGAATATTGACGTCCCAGATAGCCCCAGAAATTATACCAATATAACGTTTCTACATTCCCATCGCTTCGATTGCGGTTATCCAGCTTCAAGTTGGTATTTATTCTAAGCTGCCTTCGAGGTGAGGGCAATTCAAACATCACCCCCGGACTGAATTCAGTTATAAGCGCACTGACCGGTTTTTCATAGTTCAGGTCAACATTATCAGTAAACTGTTCGTACAAAGACACAGAGGGAGTGATTTGCCAACGACCCGCTGTTTCTCCTGTTTCCTGAGCCATGGCCTCGGTAACCCTACTGATAAGAATTGCCAACGAACCAGAAATCACCACACATATCACTAGCGCAATACGTAAGCATAGTCTATTTATTTTAAAGCACTGAAGCTGTGTCGACATCATATGCCTTTATTCCAAACGGCTTGTCTTAGCAAGATATTCAGGTGATACCCCTTAGCGCATATCGGCGGTTATGACCACAACAAATTCTAACTCAAGAGAGAAATTCTTTAATGTTGGCCCGCCCGGTAAGGCATTTATTGAAGTTTCACCCCTTACCATATCTTAGCCTTCCCGGCTAATGCACTTTGTTCCGTAGGATTCGGCATATGGCAAAAACCTCCATCATTCACCAAAACTGCAATCAACGTTTCATCCCCCTGTATAGTCAAATGCCTCCCGCTGGTTGTTTATGTTATGTAATGTTGTGTTTATCACCTGGGTTGCTTAAAAAAGGCTTTCCGGCACGGAAACAATATCACCCGGCATAAGCTTGATGTTCTGATCGATTGCCCCTTTATAAATCGCCTCTAAATTTACCCTTATCTCTTCAATTTTATTACCTTTTCGCCGGGTAACTATAGTGGCGCTGGGCCTGGAATAAGGGGTAGTGCCGCCGGCCCGTAATATGGCATCCAGTACCGTTATCCCCTCCTCGAATTTAAATCCTCCGGGTCTTCTTACTTCGCCGATCACTCGAAGCCTGGTCTCAAAAGGATTAGCCGTCGAAGCTTGAAGCGCCTTAGGTTTATCCTTAAAAAATATCGTATCGCTTGGTTTTAAAAATTTATTCTGTGTCAGGTCACCCTCTTTAAGCAATTTATAAAAATCAATATCCAGCTTTTGATTATTCCTGACCAAAAAACTATGTTTCAGGTCAACATGTTCCGGGATAGGCCCCAGGACAGAAAAAAACTGAAGCAGGTTGGTATTACCCTTAATAGTTATAGCTCCGGCCTTGGGAACGTTTCCATAAATATATACGCTGAAACTTTTTGTGCCCTGGATAGTTACAGTTACCTCGGGATTATTTACATATTCTGATAATACCTTGGTAAGCACTTCTCTTAACTGAAGTGGAGTAAGATTACTGGCGACCACTTCACCTATAAGCGGAAACGAAATTTTGCCGTCGGGACGAACGGTAACGGTAGAATTTAAGTCCTTGTTACCCCAAACCGAAATATTGATGGTATCACCCACACCTATTTGATAATCATCCCCGCGAGCAACAGGCGGGGCCAGCCCCAGGTAAACTATGATAGCTGGAATAACAAATATCAACGGCTTAATCTTACGCATATGCTAATCCCCCATTATCGTAAATTTTAAAAGAATTAACCTGAAACACAAAACTAACGGGAACCCTTCCCGGTAATAATTACTTGTATGGTTTTCAGTATGATCAGTAAGTCTAAGAACAGGGAAATATTCTTAATATAATAAAGATCATATTGAAGTTTCTCCACCGCTCCTTCGATATTGGAACTATACTGAAACTTGACGGCGGCCCAGCCGGTAATACCCGGTTTGACCGTAAGCCGTTGGGTATAATATGGTATCCGCTGTTGGAGTTTATCTATAAAATACGGTCGCTCAGGCCGCGGCCCCACAAAACTCATTTCCCCCTTTAATACATTTATCATCTGGGGCAGCTCATCAATTCTTAATTTGCGTATGATTTTACCCACCCGGGTAATCCGGCAATCATTTTCCTGCGCCCATACAGGCCCGGTTTCCTCTTCTGCGCCACATTGCATAGAACGAAACTTCATGAGTATAAAGGGTCTGCCATATTGTCCCACCCGTTGCTGCTTGAACAAAACCTGTCCCGGTGAATCCAGCTTAATTAAAATAGCCGTAATCAACATTATCGGAGCCGCCAGTATCAAAGCCAATGTTGAAAACATAATATCCGATACCCGCTTGACCACTTTGTAAGCCGAGGTTTGTTTGAAGCCGGGAGAAAAGATTAACCAACTGGGGCGTAAGTCCTTAATCAGTATTTTACCGGTAAGTTTCTCATAAAAATCAGGTAGGTCTATTACTTGAACTCCCCTCAGCTTACAGTTCAACAAAATATTCACCGGAAAAATCCCCCGACGCTGACTGAGAGCCACAACTATCTCGTTTATCTTCTTCTCAGCCACCACTTTCAATAAATCTTTCTGCGCATTGAATATTTTAAGCCCCATAATCTTCCTGCCATGGCCCTCAATATACTCGCCCGCAAATCCCTCAACATGATATTTGGGGTTACCCTCTTCAGCCACCGCAGTGGCTATCATGCCGGCGGTGCTGCCGGTACCATAAATTATAATCCGTTGGGTGGGGTTTATCTTTCCCATTATCCAATTATAGACCACCCTCCAAAAAGTGATTAATATCAACGAAATCAGTATAGTGTATAAAAACAAGCCCTTACTCAGCTCTAACGAGGGAAACGCTAAATAAAATAAGGCCAGGGCTAAAGAACAAGTAGAAAAAGCAATTATAATTCTTAGGATTATATTGCTAAGGGAGATTTGATCGGCTGTGCTATATAGATCGTTTATGAAAAATATCAACTGGCAAAAAATAGCGACAAAGATGGCCTCTTACAAAAAAGGTAAAGAAGCACCTGGAATATGCCCGCCAAATTTAAAGGCAAACACTAAATAACTGGCCGCTATTATTAATAAACTGTCAATCTGAAAAAGGATGAAGTTCCTTAAAGAGAGATTATTTTTTAAATAAAACATCGGGTTGTCCCCAGGTCGGCAATAAACTTTTCACCAGATCTATAACGCCATCGCTAACTACGCCTCCTAAATATTACCTGATATATCTCCAACGCTTTAATATTACTTTTGCACAAATTCAGGCATAGCCTTATATTCTATTACAAAATCAGCCTTTATGTCAACCATTTTTGACAAATCCCAACACTGACCAAACCCAATCCCCGCTGAACTTTTTTCTCCGGCTTGCCTACAGGCTCAACCATTCATCATTAATGGTCAACTTTACTCCTTATTTTATATGAGACACTCCAAAGTAATTTTAATCCCAATATAATTATAGTTCATTTATGGTTGTTACGACTTTGGGGCTGCCTTCTCCAACGCCTGTGTATCCAGACCCACTGGCTGGGATACCGGCGTACATAGTCTTCAATAATGCCGGTTAAGGCTTGCGTATTGTCCAGAATATCCCGGGCTTTATTACCGGTAACCTGTAGCTTAAAGCGGGGTAACATCTTAAGTATATGTCGACCATCGGGCTTACGGATAATGAAGGCCGGAATTATGGCGGCGCCAGTAGCCAAGGCCAGCGCTACCGGTCCGGAAGGGGTATGGGCCGGACGTCCGAAAAAAGCAACAAAAACCCCGTCGACCCTGGCGTCCTGATCCATCAATATACCCAGAACTTCATTTTTCAATAAAACCTTAATAACGCTTTTGCTTACCTTGCTTCGCTGCTCACGCATGATAACGTTTACTCCGGTTTGCCGCCGAAGTTTTAACATTAAATCATCAATGCCCTGGTTGTTTATGCGGCGGGCAATAATATTAACCGGATAGCCCAATAAAGCGACATATGGGGCCATAAGCTCCCAGTTTCCCAAATGGGCTGAGATAAAAATAACCCCTTTTCCCAGTTCCAGGCCCTGGTCTAAATGCTCTCTGCCCTCAATACTGACATAATCGGCCCAATTAAGCCGACGATAATAAAATAACTCCACCCATTCAAAAAAGCAGCGCCCCAAATGCTGAAAAGTCCCAATTGCAATCTGCTTGCGCTCCCGGGGACTAAGCTCTTTTCCCAACGCAATATTTAAGCTTTGTAAGGCCTTTTTCCTTTCCCTGGGAACCACCCAGAAAGCCAGCCAACCCAATTTCCCCAGTTTGAGATTCCATGATGACGGAAACAGGCCCACTATTTTAACGATCAACATGGCGAGTTGATATGCCAGCCAACGGGATATTCTTTGCTTGATTTTCAATAAGCCACTACCGGTTAGTATTTTTAAAAAACCAAGGTCTGGAATATCAACCAAACCATTCCCTCAAGAAACCAAGTCCAACTAATATAGAGAATATAACAATATCAGGCCAAACTGTCAATTAGTTTTTATCTTACAATAAATTATCTAGTGACAAGCTGACCATTTTCCCATTTGCTCAGTTGATAATAATATCCATCCGTCTCCACAGTAACCGCCCCATGTTGATCGGTACGCAGGATGCGGATGCCTAATTTATCATATCGGGCAAACATCCTGGGCGATGGATGCCAGGCTTGATGGGAGGAGCCAATAGAGAAAAGCGCCAGTTGCGGTTTGACTGCTTTTAAGAAAGGCAGGCTGCTGGAGGTGGCGCTGCCGTGATGGGGAGATTTCAGCACAGTACTGGCCAGTAGTACCGGCTGTTTAAGTAAATACCGCTCCGCTTCAAGCTCTATATCGCCAGTAAACAAGAAACTGATCTGATTATATTTGAGCCTGAATACCAACGACCGGTTATTTTCCGTTTTCTGCTTAGCCGGCTTATCGGATAAATCCGGTTCATTCGCAAGTGGCGGGTTTAACACCAAAAGCTCCACCCCGTTAGCCGGGTAAAAATTATCCCCGGCGCCAACCAATTTCACCGGAATTTTTTTCCGGTCGAGCAACGCCTTAAATTTAAGATAGCTGGTCGAGCTACAAGAAGTTGGAGCCTCCCATACCTCACCCACTTCAAAATTGCGTACCACACTTTTTAAGCCATTTAAATGATCGGGATGCGGATGTGAGAGCACTACCCAATCCAAACGCCTGACCTCCTGGGACCACAAATAAGCCGACACCACCCACTCGCCTATATCAAAACCATCATCGTAAGTGCCGCCCCCATCGACCAGCATATTTTTCCCTCCGGGAAAGCTTATAAAACTGGATTCCCCGTGCCCGACATCCAGAAAGGTTACTCGAAGCAGATCGGTATTCGTTACCGGATGCAGGCTCAGCCAGTATGATATACCACCGGCCAACATCAGGCTCACCGCCCCAATGCGGGCCCACCTGGAACGCCTTAATTTGAAAACACACAACAGCCAGCCGTAAAATATGATCAATTGGGTCACGTTGGGGGGCGGTATACGTAATGACGCCATAGGGATAACGGCTAATTTATGCACCAGGCTTAAGAGCAGATTAATAAATATCAGGTTTAGCTTTAAGAGTAATTCTCCCAGACCGAAACTAACCAGAGACAGAAGTCCGGCACAAAGCCCTAAGGGGATAATAACCCATACCAGCGGAATAGCCAGCAGGTTAGCCAGGATGCTTAACCCGGAGAGCCGCTTGAAGTAGAAAATGGTTAAAGGGGTAGCGGCCAGCGAAGCGGTTATGGTAACCAGTATATAACCGCCCAACCAAATACCAAAGCGTTCGAGCCGGCCGGGAAGCGCCAATAGCGGTTGTTTTGACTCCCGTTTATAAAAAACGTCAAAGGCATAGACGATAAAAAACACGGTAACAAAGGATAGTTGAAAATCGATGGCCGTAAGCGAGGTTGGCTTCCAGATTAGAATAATCAAAGCCGAAAGTGCCAGGATATTATATAAATCCCGCTCCCGATCAACCAACAGACTTAAAATATAAGCCAGTATCATAATCGTAGCCCGCACAGTAGCAGTGCGACTCCCCACCAGCAAGGTATAACCTATGAGCGCAGGTACGGTTAACACCGCCGCCAGTTTACCGGGTCTCACCCAGCCGGTAAGTCGTTCAAACAATGCATCAGGCAGGCAGCGCAATATAAACCTGAAACAAGCGAAAAACATAAAGCCTACAAAACCGACATGTAAGCCGGAGATAGCCAGCAAATGCGCCAGGCCCACTACTATAAATTCACCCTTAATGGCGGAGTTTACCGCCAGTCTTTCTCCCAATACCAGCGCCCTTAACAAACCGGCCTGAGCATGGGGATAACACAACTCCATAAAGCTTCCCAGCCGTAACCTCAGATCATAGATACCGGCAAGCAAGCTACTGCGCTTGCCGGGAGCCAGTTTTTTTATATGAATGTTGCTGGAAATACTACCGGTTACCCGAATCCCCTGCCGGGCCAGATAGGCACGATAATCAAAACTACCCGGATTTCCGTAATTGGTGGGAATCCTAAGCTTAGCCAAAGCGCGAATGCGATCCCCATATTTTAGCTCCAGCTTGGATTGATATACAGTGAGGCGTATTTTTCCGGTTACCCCCCGCCAATTTCCGCCTGCCTCTATCCGCTCCACATCCACATATAATACCGTTTTAGCAGGAAATAAAGTGGGGGGCGAGGTCAGGCGCCCTTCAATTAAGTATTTACCGGGTTTGAAGTTACGGCTGATATGATTAGCGGGAAGATAGCGGGTGGAGAATTCATAATTCATAAAACCGCCGCCCAACAGAGCCAGGGCTAAACCCAGCGCCAATACATAAGGTCGCTTAAGCAGGCAGCCGGCAGCCCCCATCAGTATCAACAACGCCAGGATTACATAAAGCGAGGGAAATAGCGGCGGCGAAAAGAATTGCCCCAACACGATACCGGCAAGGTATGCGATAAGCAGAAACACCAGTGGTCGTTTGCCAATAATATTTTTCATAACCGTTTCAGCATAGCAAATGTATGCGAGTAACACAAATGGGACGCAACCGGCTTATTCATAGCTCCGGCCCGCCTTGATTTTATCTTCTTGTATATTGACTCTGCCGCTGCTTTTGTGCTACTTTGAGCAGGTAAGTCAATAACCCGAATAATTCGGGCCTTATTAACAGTTTGTTTTCTAGGACGTTGGCTTTAACCGCTTATCAAATAAGCGAGTCCGGCAAATCTATTATAATTTTATGAATAGACCGGGATAAATAACCTTTGACCAGGTGTTTTCTTATATGCATAACATTGCTCCACCAAAAGGTAAGTTATGGGTTATCCCCCTGGGCGGTTTAGGGGAGATCGGGCTTAACATGATGGCCCTGCACTACGGCGATGACATAATTATCATCGATGCAGGATTGATGTTTCCGGATGAGGAGATGCTGGGGGTGGATTTAGTGGTCCCCGATATAGCCTATCTCAAGGAAAATCAGACCCACATCAGGGGACTGATTCTTACCCACGGGCATGAAGATCATGTGGGCGGCCTGCCCTATCTGCTAAAGCAGATGGATATTCCCATATACGGCACCCAACTTACCCTGGGCCTGATTGAAGGTAAGCTGAGGGAACACGGATTGTGGGGTAACGCCAAACTAACGGTGGTAAAACCCCGGCAAATACTTAAACTGGGCAGCTTCCGGTTCGAGTTTATCCGGGTATGCCACAGCATTGTGGATGGAGTGGGATTGGGGATTTCCACCCCGGTGGGCAATATCGTTCACAGCGGGGATTTTAAACTGGACCAAACCCCAATCGACGGGCAATTGACCGATCTTTATAAATTCGCCGAATATGGCGAGCGGGGGGTACTGGCGCTTTTTTCCGACAGCACCAATGCCGCCCGCGAGGGCTATACCCTATCTGAACGGGAGATCACCCAAACCTTCGAAGATATATTCCGGAAAGCCTCCGGCAGAATTATCGCCGCCACCTTCGCCTCCAATATCCATCGTATTCAGCAGATGGTGGATACAGCCAGAAAGTTTAACCGCCGCATATGCTTAATGGGCAGAAGTATCGTGCAAAACTGTAGTGTGGCCTTGAGATTGGGTTATCTCGACATCCCCGCCGAAATACAAATAGAGATTAAAGACATCCCCAATTATCCGCCGGAAGAGTTGTTGATTATCACCACCGGCAGCCAGGGCGAACCGCTGGCAGCCCTGTCGCGCATGGCCATGAATGATCATAAGCAGGTTAAGGTCGGCGCCGGGGATACGATTATTATCTCAGCCGGGGTTATTCCCGGCAACGAAAAGCCTATCTCCCGCATCATAAATCATTTCTTCAGGCGGGGGGCCACGGTCATCTATGAGGAGGTGTCCGACATCCATGTATCGGGTCATGCCTGCCGGGAGGAGTTGAAGATTTTGATAAATCTGGTGCGTCCCCGGCATTTTATCCCGGTTCACGGGGAATATCATCAACTGATGCATCATTGTCAATTGGCCAAGCAGTTAAATATACCGGATGAGCATATCATCCTGGCCAGAGACGGCGACATTATTGAATTCGGTAAAGACAGCGCTTATATCGCCGGTAGAATTGCAGCCGGGCGGGTGTTTGTGGATGGTAAGGGGGTTGGCGATGTAGGGGATGTGGTGTTGCGCGACCGCCAACATTTAGGTGCCGACGGCATGCTGGTGGTCATTATCGGCATTGACCAGCAAACCGGAAATGTTGTATCAGGGCCGGATATAATCTCCCGTGGATTCGTATACGAAGATGAATCCCAGGAATTTCTAGCCGAAGCCAGGCAGGTAATTATGGATCTGCTGGATGAGTTGGAGGTGGAGTCAAAGACCGAATGGGCGGTGATTAAATCGCGCATCAGGAACGTATTACGTAAGTTCATATCAAAACGCATTGCCAGAAAACCGATGATTCTACCCATCATCATTGAAATCTAGCTATTTCAGCAGCCTATGCCTGCAAGTTTACCTATATATCAGAAAATTTTCATGAAGCAGAAGCAGAAAACCAGACTGAATAAGCCCAAGCCCAAAAGCTACTTCCTGGACGATCTTTTAACCATAATAAATACCGCGTTGGCCTTAGCCCTCATCTTATCTATATATGAGGCTGTGGTAGTTATGGTTGGCTATAATTCCATTGAAAACAGCTATATCGGTTTAGTGTATTCATTTAATTACGCATTCAAAAACAACCTCCGGCTGGTATCTATTTTATTAATATTTAATGTAGTTTGGCTGGCCGCCTTAACGCCAATCCTCAGCAAAATAGCGAGCTTAAATCCTAAAAATGTCGTCTGTCAACTGGTCAAGGGATTGCCCCTGCTGGGTTTAGCGTTAAAATACGGGGGAAACTCATTAATCGATATGGGGATACCGGGCGCCGCTTTTATTTTGGGAAGCGACTCGAACATCAAATTAAAGTCACTATCCGGTATTATATCCATTTGCGTTATAGTTATTATATATATTACTTTATTCAAGTTGTTTTCTTCCGCTACAGAGAAAAAAGGCTTCAGCGTAAAGTCGAGCGCAAAAAGCTTGGTTCCCATTTTGGCAATAACTGTGATTTTGTGCTTTGTAATAAAATACGTTGAGGCAAATCGACAAAGCAATGTTTTGTTAATAGTAGTCGATAGCTTAAGGGCCGATCATCTGGGCTGTTATGGTTATCCCAGGGGAACCAGCCCCAACATCGATAAATTTGCCGGGGAAGGGATAAGGTTCTCGAATGCCTTTGCAAATGCCACCTCCACCATAGTATCCAGCCCCACAATTTATGCCTCTGTATATCCCTCACAGCATAAGGTAAAAAGCTATAAAGACTTTTTTGATTACTCGTTTGTAACCATGGCTGAAGCCCTCCTGGAGGAAGGCTATAATACCCTCGGAATAGTGACTAATCCCCACCTGACAGAGTACAATGGCTTTAACCAGGGATTTCAGCAATATTATAGTGACATACAATGGAACCACACCGGAAATATCGCCGCCAATGTTAATAAAACATTCCTTGACTGGTTAGGTTATCAAGACCGGCAGCACAAGTTTTTTGCGCTGCTGTTTTACATTGATCCGCATGTCCCCTATGAAGCGCCGCCCCCATTTAATACTAAATTCGAGCATTACGTGGCCGCCGCAGCAACTACTACTCAGGGTAAGAAATTAACCAAAGCGCAGAAACAATTAATAGTTGATTATGATGAAGAAATATATTATTTTGATTACCAGTTTGGTAAACTAATTGATGAGCTTAAAAAAACGGGTGTTTATGATAATACTTTAATAATACTTGCCGCCGACCATGGTGAGGAGTTCTGGGAACATGATAGAACCGGGCATGGTCAATCATTATATAAGGAGTTGGTCAATACCCCCCTGATAATGAAACTGCCGGCGGCGTTAAACAACAAATACTTAAAATATAAAGAAATTGAGCGGGAAATGCTGGTTAGCAATGTAGATATACTACCGACTACACTTGGGCTACTGAATATTCCGGTGGCTGAGGCAGCCCGCCGCCAGTTTGTAGGAAAAAATATTTTTAATGATTCAAACGAAAACGCTTCCAGCTTTGTCTTTTTTGAACAAATTCTAACCCAATATGGCCCATATGTACTACAAGGAATAAGGACCAATGAATGGAAATATATTGTTACCTATAAAGATGGGGATAAACCGACTGCCAAATTCCCTATGTTTGAATTGTATAATATAAAAGAAAACCCGGCAGAAACCGAAAACTTAATAAACCGACGGCCCGGCATGGCTAAAAAGCTGGCAGCTATGCTAAATGAACAACAGCAGAAAATGGAAATCAAACCCTTTACCCCTAAACGGGTAGAACTAAATGAAATCATCAGAGAAAGACTTAAGTCTTTGGGGTATATAAACTAAATGACCATATTTGAGGCTATACTACTAGGCACAATTCAGGGATTGACGGAATTTTTACCGGTAAGCAGTTCCGGGCACTTGGTGATTGCTCAATCATTGCTGCCGAATTTTACCTCGCCGGGAGTTGTATTTGACGTATGGCTGCACCTGGGCACCCTGGTGGCGGTAATTATATATTTTCGCCAGGACTTAAAAGATATCCTGCTCAGTCTATATCCCCAAAAAAACGGGGCTGCTGCTTTGAAAGGCGAGCAGCGCAAACTGGCTGGTTTAATAATATTGGGATGTATACCTACCGCCATAATCGGTCTTACTTTTAAAGACCAGTTTGAGGCTATGTTCGGGCGGGCCTTGCCGGTCAGCATTATCTTGGGAATAACCGGGCTGCTGCTTTTTATAGCCGACCGGATAACCAAGACCCCACGCAAACTGGAACGAATGGGG
>JAJRUS010000109.1 GCA_024277675.1 bacterium
TAAAAGCCAAAGATTAAATAAAAAACAGGGATAATAAACACAAATCAAGCGAAAAATTGAGATGTTGTAGAAATGCAAATTGGTTGCTAAGGGGTTTTTTCGCCCCTTTTTTAAAAAACTGAATTAAGCGACAACCCCATTTGAAAAAATAAAATATAATTTAGAGTGTTTTTTTGGGGAAATTGTTTGTTATTTTGAGGCGTTTTTTAAGCTTTTGTATGAGGAAAGGGAAATCGTAACAGCAATAATAGTAGTTATTGGGATTATGGTACTCGCAATTATTCTAAAATTTTGGTTATAGGTTGATGGACAAGAAGAAGAAAGAGCACGTTGGGAAATAGGCTTTTGAAAAAATTTTTGAAAATTTAGTTGTGGGCTAAAGGAAAAGAATATGTCAATATTTTCAAAGTGCTTTAAATCATCCTCAGAAACAATCGAAAGAGAACTAGAAAATCTATATACAGAAACGAACCATAGTCTTACCGGTGAATCATTAGAGAAATCAAGAAAAGACGTAAAAAATGCCATCAAAATGTGTAAGGAGCGAGGCAAAAAGGAAAGAACTGATTTGTGGTTGAATTTATTTATTTGCGATGTTATACTGACCCTCATTCTCAAGGCGCCCTTAAACCTTGTAACTTTTTTTAGCTATGATGAAACCCACAAAAACATTTAAGCGACTACTGATTGTTGTGCTGATGCTGCTTTTTCCGCTGACCGCCCAGGCCATAGATAGCCGGGTGGTGATGTTGGATAATGGTCTTAAATTGATTATGCTGGAGGATCATAAGTCACCGGTGGTAACTTTTCAGATTTGGTATAAGGTGGGGGCTGTAGATGAGAATTCGGGGACTACCGGGCTTACGCATTTGGTGGAGCACATGATGTTCAAGGGCACCAAAAAGTATCCCAAGGGTGAATTCTCGCGGATTGTGGCCCGGAATGGGGGTATGGAGAATGCCTTTACCAGTAAGGAATATACCGCTTATTTTGAAAAGTTTGCCAGTGACCGGCTGGAACTTTCGCTGGAGTTGGAATCCGACCGGATGCAGAATTTGATATTGGATCCCAAGGAATTTGCCCTGGAATTGGATGTAGTTAAGGAGGAACGGCGCAGCTCAACCGACGACGATCCCACATCGGTTGTGTTTGAGGAACTATATGGGGCGGCCTTTAAGGTGCATCCCTATCACTCGCCGGTTATCGGTTGGATGACCGAGCTTGACTCTTTGCGGTATGATGACCTGGTGGAACATTATAAGAAATATTATGCGCCCAATAATGCGGTGGTGGTGGTGGTGGGAGATTTTGACCCTGGTTGGCTCATTCCCAAAGTCAAAGAGTATTTCGGTGGTATCCCGGCTGCTACCCTCTCTAAGCGGCGCAACCTGGTGGAACCGGAACAATTAGGGGAGCGGCGAATAAAGGTGAATAAACCGGCCCAGTTGCCCTTTGCAGCCATCGGTTATCATGTTCCCAATCTAACTCATCCCGATGCTTACGCACTGGAAGTCATCAATAATATTTTATCGGCCGGGCGTAGCTCCCGGCTGTACCAGGAACTGGTGTATAAGCAGCAAATTGCGCTGTATGCCGGCGGTTATTATAATCGCATCAAGGCTTCGCCGGATTTGTTCATTTTTTATGGAAATCTCCGGCCGGGCAAGACTGCTCAAGAATTGGAAACTGTAGTATATGCACAGTTGGAGGAGCTTAAGACCAAACCGATTTCAGACGAGGAATTGCAGAAGGCCAAAAACCAGGTAGAAGCAGCCTTTATCTTCGGTCAGGATTCTATATTTTATCAGGCCATGAAAATCGGGCAGTTGGAAACCATCGGGGTCGATCATAAGCTATATCTGGATCAATTTGTGTCTCGCATCAGGGGAGTTACTAAACAGGATATCATGCGGGTGGCGCAGGATTATTTTACGGCCAGAAACCGCACTGTAGTTACGCTGATTCCGGAAAAGAAGGAGCCAGCTTCTGCTGCAAAGAAGGAGGAGGGTGTCCCACATGCTAAATAGGCGCTGGATATTCCCTGTCTGCTGTCTGCTGTTGATACTAGGATTGCCGCTTAAATCGGAAGCTGTTTTAAAGCCGCAACGCCGGGTACTGGATAACGGTTTGGTGTTGATAGTACTGGAGCGGCATGCTCTTCCAATGGTGACGGTAACCCTGAGCCTTAAAACCGGTTCAATATATGATCCGCCGGGACAGGAGGGTTTGGCTAACTTAACCGGCAGTTGCCTGAGTCGGGGCACCAAACGCCGCACGGCGACCCAGATTTCTAAAGAGATTGATTTTGTGGGCGGGATTTTAAGCAGCACTACGGGCTTGGATTTTAGCCAGTTGAACCTGACCATACTCAAGAAAGAGTTAAATCTGGGCTTTGACCTGTTAGCCGATGTTCTGCTCAGACCTGCCTTTGCGGTCGATGAGTTAGCAAGGGAGAAGCAGGAAGTTATTGCAGATCTTATACGTCAGGATGATGAGCCCAGGCAGGTAGCCGCTAAGGCTTTTTACAAAATGGTGTACGGGTCTCATCCCTACTGGCATCCCACAGAGGGCACCCTGGAATCAGTAGGCCGGATAAAAAGAAACCAACTGGTGAAATTTCACCGGAAATACTACCGGCCTAACAATGCGGTGATGGTGGTGGTGGGGGATATTACTCCTGCTGAGGTCAATCGACTATTGAAAAAATATCTTGCCGACTGGGAATCTGAGCCGGTTGATTTCCCTGAACCGGATGCTGCTCCGGCGCCTGGTAAAATTCAACAAAAGTTAATTGATAAACCCTTGACCCAGGCCACTATTATGTTGGGTCATCTGGGCATCAGCCGCCGGAATCCTGATTACTATGCCACCTATGTAATGAATTACATTTTGGGTGGGGGTGGATTCTCTTCGCGCCTGGTAACCAGGATCAGGGATAATCTGGGGCTGGTTTACAGTGTCGGCAGCTACTTTCGCGCCAATATACAACCGGGTGACTTTCAGGTATCCGCCCAGACCAAAAATTCATCCGCCCCCCAGGTAGTAAAGGCCATATTGAGTGAGATAAGGCGGATTCACACTCAACCGGTATCAGATGAAGAATTACAGGCGGCCAAGGCCTATATTACCGGCAGTTTCCCGCTTAAATTGGATACCAACAGCAAAGTGGCCTCTTATTTAACTTATATGGAGAATTATGGCTTGGGAATGGATTATTTGGAGAAGTTTCCCCAATATATAAACGCAGTTACCAAGGAGATGGTGCAAGCGGCAGCCGAGAAATATCTCCGGCCGGATAATTATACTCTGGTAATTGTGGGAGACCAATCACAAATTAAACTTACCCCATAACCAGTCCCCCTTTAACCTGCCGGAACCCCGCTTTTTAGCGAGCGGCTCCCCCTTAGTGAGCGGTTTCCCCTTTTAGTAATCGCGGCGGCCGAAAACACCCTTTTTAGTTTGCTGTAATTAGGCCCCTGCTGCTGCGCCAGGGGGGTCGTTGGATTCAACTGAGTCCGGTGATTCAATCGAATCCGGCTGGCTGGTTTGTGCAACAACCTCCGGTGAAGTTTCTACCTCTTCCGGCGTATCCGGGGTCGGTTCCGCAGGGGGGGTCACCGGCGCAATCTTACCGGTAGCTATTTCTTTCAGGGCGATGTCTAAATGATCCAGGGTGTCCTCAGCTATAAGTGGCTTGGCTCCCCGTTGTAATTGTTTCACCCTTTTGCAAACCAGGACGGTTAGTGCGTATTTATTACTAACCTTCTCTAATGCCTTAACTTCTAGATCTTGACAGGGCATAGTCTATTCCTCTTTGTAATTCATATATAAATTGAAATATATCAAAACTGCCGGCTACTTGGCAGAATCAGCAGCCGCCGGTGTGCCTTTAGCTTCTTTTTTTTCCGCCGCCATTTGCTTTTTCCGGTCTTCAGAGGGAAAATCGGTTACATACCAGCCACTACCCTTAAATTGAATAGCTGGGGCATGAATCCGCTTCCGAACCTTTCCCGGACACACTTTGCATTTTGTCAGCGGAGCATCATCGAAGCCTTGTCGCACCTCAAAGATATGACCGCAAGCTTGACACTCATATTCATAAATAGGCATTTTAGCGTTACCCTCCTTATAAGGCCTAAATATAGTACAAAAACCATCAAATCCGATGGTTCAGACTCAGTAAACGCATGTTATAGAAGTATCAACAGCGACCACAACCCGGCCGGTTTCGCTTATAAAGCTCTACGGCTTGTTTTTCTTCGGCCAGGTATATAGCCTGGCGCAGCTTCAGTTCTTCAAAATCTACCTGATGCCCGTCGAATTCCGGCCCATCTACGCATACAAAACGGGTATGCCCCCCCACAGTCACCCGGCAGGAACCGCACATGCCGGTACCATCCACCATAACAGGGTTCAGACTGACAATGGTTTTCAGCCGGTGCTTTCTGGTGAAGGCGCATACGGCCTGCATCATAACCACCGGGCCAATAGCTATTACCAGATCGGGCTGCACCCCGCCTGCTACCAGCCGCCTCAATTCATCAGTTACAAATCCGTGTCGGCCGAAACTGCCGTCATCGGTAGTAATCAACAGTTGATGACTGGCGGCGCTTATCTCTTTTGTCAGTATAAGGTAGTTTTCGCTACGGGCGCCAATGATGGAGAATACATAGTTGTTCTGCCTTTTCAGCGCACGGATAATGGGGTATATAGGCGCAGCCCCAATTCCGCCGCCAATAGCCACCACCGTACCATAGGCTTTAATATGAGTGGGCTGGCCGAGGGGCCCGACTACGTCCTGAATCTCATCCCCCACCCCCAACTCGCCCAGTCGCAGGGTAGTCTTACCCACTTCCTGGAAAATGATAGTAATTAAGCCTTTTTCCGGATCAGCGGAAGCGATGGTCAGCGGTATTTTTTCCCCGGTTTCTTCAATCCGCAGCGCTACAAATTGTCCGGGTTGAGCCTTGCGGGCAATCAGGGGCAGCTTCAACCTGAAAAGCTTACAACTGGGAGCCAGCTCTTTTTTTTCTACGATTTGCGACAAGCTTCCACCCTGATAACCTTGGGAGTCGTGCAGAGATAAGTTGAACAATTCTACATCCCAGCTTCGGGTCATCTTTGACTGTTCCTCAATCGTGATTTCTCAACGTAGTCCCTGCTACGCTTACGAAATCACTCAATCGTCACCACCAAATCTAACCCGAATCTGAGCGCAGAATATGTCCAACTTATCTCTGCATGACTCCTTACTCTATGCCCCACAAAGGCACCTGTTTATAATAAGGATCGGTTAACATGACTATTATAAATAACAGTACCAACAGGACTACTAATCCCCAAAACCACAATGGATATTTAGCCTTAGATTCGGGCGGCAGGTCTTTGGGGTGAGCAGAGTTATTTTTCATCTAGCTTTATTTTCAGTGATTTTAGAAAAGCCAAGTCGTCTTTATTAAACTCAAAATTGATAGGGGTTACATCCTCGGATTCACCGTCTAAGCATTCCGGCTTATATAATCCTATACAGGCCGCCAGAGATACATCGACCCCATAGCCCTTTTTTTTGATGGCATTCAATGCCTTACGCATATCTGGTGATTCTGAAACGGCGTCATTTATAACCTGAGCCAGATTATTTATCATCTTTTTAAGACAGGCGTCATCTTCAAACATGCTAATGGGTTCCCTTTTTATGTTAGAGATAATTTCCTGATTTGTGCTTCTTTATACTATAGATATATTTGTTTGTCAATGGTTTCAGTATTTCCAGGTTAATCACTCAAGATTTTTTCTGTAAGCCAGACCAGCGGTTTTAGCATACCCCGCACCGCAGCCTTTAAGTAGGGATTATGCCTGATATAATCGGCAACCGGCGGACTGTATTTATAATACAGCGAGACAAATTTCTGTCCCGGTGAGTTGGACAATAAATACGTATCACGGAAACGGCATAAAATCCTTACCTCATGCGCCATCGGGGTACCGTATGCAGCGGTGGCGATAAAGCAGCCGCTGCCGTCGGCGCCTTCCTGATGCTCACCGGCAACCTCACCAGCAGCGTCCTCAGCAGTAACAGTATCTTCCGTGGCCACATATTCATAAGCCCCTATATCATAAGCGGCGCCTTGAGGACGGGCATTGCCGTCAATGTCATTCAATACGGCGCTGGTATAAATACCGCTGTCAATACAGGGCGAGCCGGCCTGCAGGTGATAGTCGGCGCCGGCCGCATCTAAAAACAAGGGATCGGCGTTAATATTACCCGTACCGGTGTAACCTCCCTCAATATCTGAATACTCAACGGTTATGCTGGCGTTATCTAAGTCAATTTCTGCTCCATTATTATCCCACAAGATAGTGTTGGCTACATAAGGGGAGTTGGTGTTAAGGCAATAGATTCCAGCGCCATCGAAAGCGGTATTATCGACTATAGTATTATTTATTATTATTGGTGAAGAGCCGTCACAGGCGATTCCGCCCCCGGCATCAGCATCGTTGTTGATAATGAGATTATTTGTAATGGTGGGTGATGATTCAAAGATATCTATTCCGCCGCCATAACCAAAAGCAGTATTACCGCCGTTTCTAATTACGAAGCCGCTTAATACCGTATATTCCTTTTCTCCTGACTCAAATCTAACCACCGAGTCAGCGCCACCGCCGTCAATAATAGTGTCCGGCCCGGAAGCTGTTAGCGTAACTACCTGTCCGCTAAAATTGATGTTTTCGATATAAGTTCCCGGAGCCACCAGAATTGTATCACCACAGGCTGAAGCATCAATCGCAGACTGGATATTGGTATAATTATCGGGTACATTAATGGTGATAGAGGTAAAGTTTGGATCGCAGCCCCGTTCATATTCCTGGAGGTTGGTATAACCGTCCCGATCAGGATTGCCACTGGGGCCATTATCTCCGGTGGAATCTAAAGGATCAAGGTCATAAGCCAATTCCCATTCATTCGGCAACCCATCCCCATCCTCATCACAGGTCAAACCTAAACCATCATCTTTTAAACCATTGCAATCATTGTCTAGGCGATCACACACTTCGGGGTTACCCGGATATCTGTCTGGGTCATTATCGTCGCAATCTATAGGGCCGCACATACCACCGTCTATAGCATAAGTGTCGCTGTCTGCATCTGTACAAATGTATTCATCGGCCCCCATGTCATATCCACCCCAATTATGGCGTGGTTCAGCATCCATGTCGATAGTTGGCAGGTTGGGATAAGCTACTTTATCGTCCGTGCCGGTATCAATGCAGGGTGAAGTGACTTTTAAATGATAATCACCACCGCCTACAAACAAAGGATTAGTGTTAATGTTATTGTCTCCCAAATATGGGTCTGGATTCCATTTAATGTCTGAATGTGTAACTGTAGCATCTGGAGCGTTTATTTCGTTATTGCCTGTATTTCCCCATACAATACAATTGACTAAGGTTGGAATAGAATCTGGGCTAAACCAAATTCCACCGCCATCATTGGTAGCTGAATTATTGCTGATGGTGCAATTAATTATTGTTGGGGAGGATGAGGGGGAGGCGGAATAAATTCCACCGCCATAACTGGATATGTTGTTGTTGATGACGCAGCCTATAATGGTGGGTGAGGAGTTGTTACAGTAAACACCTCCACCATTGGCAGCCAGACCATTTGTTATGGTAAAGCCGTTTAATACAGAGCTCGCTACCTCACTATTTTCGAAAACCACAACACTAGCTGAAGCATTACCGTCAATTGTAGTGGTATTTGCCCCATTTACTGATTTGACAGTGATTTTCTTGCCGATAAAATCTATTTTAGAGTATATCCCATCATCTACTAAGACAATATCGTCATCTGATGCGTTGTCAATGGCTGACTGAATGGTGGAATACCCCAATGACGGTACACTAATAGTAGCTGCTTCACATAGCGATGCTGAGGCGACAAGGGCTATGCTTAGCGCCAGGCTTAAAGTTATTCTATGAAGAATCGCTTTTATGTTCATATCAGCTAAACAGAAAAAGCCAGGCTACTCTTACCCCCGGCTTTTTATGGGAACCTTAAATTTGGCAGTCCCAAGGGGAATCGAACCCCTGTCTCCGCCGTGAGAGGGCGATGTCCTAACCGCTAGACGATGGGACCGTATAGAGTACATATCTATGGTTCAAGCTTTATAAGATAATTTATAAAAAATAAGCCTGAATGTCAACATCAAGTTGCCGGTTATTCTTTGTTATTCTTTGGCCGGCAAAAAATTTCTTAACTGGATTTCCTGCTTAAAGCCCAGCACCCTGAAAAAGCGGTTTATTACGGCTTGCTCTAATTTGCTATAACCCTCATTATCCAGGTTGCCACAATCTATCTGTCCCCCGGCAATCATATCATGTCCGCCGGCATTTCCCCGGCCGGCCAGAATTTTCCGCAACAGCTTGCCCGCCTTAGCCTTTTTGTTCTGGGTTCTGATGGAGACGAATAATCTATCGCTATAACGGCCCATGCATATCGACCAGGTGGAACGCTCCTTTTTAAGCAGCATATCGGCTATCTGGGATACCACATCCGGTTGATTCACCCAGCCCAGTTTACTGCCGATAACCTGCTTATAAATAAAGGCGTTATGCAGCGCTTTATTCAGATTAAAGTAATATTCGTTGCTTAAAGAAGGATTCTTGATGCGCGATAAGGTCTTAAGGGCCACCTTGGGGAATAACTGCACAAAGGCCTTTACATCATGGGGGGTGGCTTCCCGTCCCAGATCTTCGGTTTCAGAGCTGATGCCGAAGCTTAAGGCGGTGCAAATACGCGGCGGCGGTTTAAGCTCGTTTTCCATTAAATATTCGGTTAAAATGGTGGCGCTGGCCCCATAAAGAGGGCGCACATCGATAAAGGTTCCCCTGGTATTACGCTTTAGCGGATGGTGGTCTATAATTATGCTGGGAATAAGTTTTTTGGGAAGGCTGTTATTGCCGAATCCCGGCTGGGTATCCACTAAGGCGACGTACTTATAATTTCTGAAATCAACCCGCTCAAGCGGAGTAAACTTAATCTTCAATTCCCGCACCAGCGCCTGATTCTCGGCCCGCCCGATAATACCGGCCAGCACTATCTGAGAACGCACCCCCAGCTTCTCCTTGACCAGGTACTTTAATGCCAGCGCACTGGCGATGGCGTCCGGGTCAGGGTTGTTGTGGGGTAATATAAGCAGTTTCCGGCAGCCTTTAAGCGCCTGCTCCAGGCGCGGCCACTGATTGGCTACATTATTAATGGCTAATCCTCCCGGCTATTTTCCGGGCCTCACTCAAATCCCGGTGTGTATTTATATTAAACAAGGCATAACCCCCCGGATTAATCCGGCTTATCTCGCCAGCCTCCACGTAGCCCACTTTGACCCGGGGAAAGAAATTCACAATCTTTAACTCATGCCTGTCCAATTGCCGTCGGATAGGCTCTTGGCAGGCTTGGCTGTAGATAGTGTGTAAGGGATGTAATTCACCGGCAAATCGGGGAATCAGCACATCATAAGCGGCGCTATTATTAATCATATACTCAATTAAGCCCGCATCCAGAAAGGGCATATCACAGGCAAAACAAAATATTTGAGACGATGCAGCATAACATAAGCCGCTGTATATACCGCCGAGTGAGCCTTTTTGGGGAATTATGTCGGCCTCGACCCTGACCCCTAAGTCATGCGTGCCCTGCCCCCCACCCACTATCAACAGCTCGTCAAACAGCGGTTCAATTACCCCTAAAACACGCTCAATGAGCGGTTGACCCCCAATTTCAACCCGGGTCTTGGATTCTCCCAGTCGCCGCCCCTTGCCGCCGGCCAGGATTACACCGGTCATGTTGCTTTTTGGTGGTCCGTTATTTCCAACTCATTAAACAAAAAAGGTATTTCAATAGCCGCCGACTCCGGCGAATCCGAGCCGTGAATAGCGTTCTGCTCCCGGTTCTGGCCGAAACGGGCGCGGATGGTATCCGGTTTGGCCTCTTTAGGGTCGGTGGCTCCCAATAATCTACGTACTCTATTTATGGCCTCATCGCCTTCCAGCAACGCCGCTACTACCGGCCCCGACGACATGTAGCTGGTCAGACTGTCGTAGAAGTATCGCTCTTTATGTACCTTATAAAATTCCTGAGCCTGCTGTTTATCCAACTGCAACATCTTAAGTGCCCGCAGCTTTAAGCCGTTTTCCTCCAGTACACCCAATATTTTTCCGCTATATCCCCGGCAGACCGCATCCGGTTTTACGATAACTAAGGTTTTCTCCATTGGCTCCTCATCTAGTCTAAGCGATGCTTGTTAGTATGTATAAAACATTAAAACAATTCCAACTTATTCAGCAGCTTAATGCTGTCTTTGACCTTGGCGGCGCTTTGCAGCAGCAGTTCCTGCTCAGCCGGGGTTAGTTTAAGCTCGATTATGCGCTCCACCCCGCCGCTGCCCAATATGACCGGCATTCCCATATATATATCGTTTAAGCCGTACTCACCCTCCAGATAGGCCGAGCAGGGCAGCAGCTTTTTATTATCTAAAAGAATAGCCTCTGCCATCTCCACCGCGGCGGCTGATGGGGCGTAATAGGCGCTGCCGGTTTTTAGGTGGCCAACAATCTCAGCCCCGCCCTGGCGGGTACGCTGTACTAATTTCTCTATCCGCTCAGGCTTGAGTAATTCGGTCAGCGGCACCCCGCCCACATTGGCATAGCGCGGCAGGGGTACCATGGTGTCGCCATGCCCGCCCAGCACCAGCGCCTGGATGCTTTGGGGAGAGACTCTCAACTCCTGAGCAATGAAGCTGCGAAAACGGGAGCTGTCCAGAATGCCGGCCATGCCGACTACCTTCTGCCCAGGCAGCCCACTGACTTTATTAGCCAGATAAACCATCACATCCAGCGGATTGGTAACCACCAGGATAACGGCCTGGGGAGAGTAACGGGTTACTTCCTGGGTGACTGACTTTATAATCCTGGCGTTTGTGGCCAGTAAATCTTCACGGCTCATGCCCGGCTTACGGGCTATCCCGGCAGTGATAATTATCAAGTCGGAATCGGCGCTGTCGGCGTAATCGTTAGTACCGATAACTTGCCCGCTGAAGCCGCATACCGGCCCCGATTCCCAGATATCCAAAGCCTTGCCCTGCGGAATGCCGGCTAATATATCCAACAGCGCCACATCCGCTAAATTAGCTTCGGCAATGCGCTGGGCTATGGTGGCCCCCACATGCCCGGCTCCCACTATAGTTACCTTGTGTCGCATGACTTCATTTTCCCTTCCATCACTTTTTTTCTGCTTTATCAAAGAATATCTTAATTAAATCTATGGGGATGGGGAACAGGGTGGTGGTATTTTGATCCGAGGCTACCTTAACCAATGTTTCCAGATACCGCAGTTGCACTGAAATGGGGTGTTCGCCCATCGCTTTGGCGGCCATGACCAGTTTCTCGGCCGATTGATACTCTCCCTCGGCGCTGATAACCTTGGCCCGCCGCTCTCTTTCGGCCTCGGCCTCACGGGCCATGGCCCGCTGCATATCTTCTGGTAAGTCTACATGCTTGATTTCCACATTAGAAACCTTTATACCCCAGGGATCGGTCATCCGGTCCAGGATTTCCTGGAGTTGATCGCTTATCTTCTCCCGCGCAGAAAGGATTTCATCCAGGGTTACCTGGCCCATAACGCTGCGCAGGGTAGTTTGAGCCAACTGAGAAGTAGCGTACATGAAATTCTCCACCTCTAATACCGCCTTGTTGGCGTCCATGACCCTGAAATAGACCACTGCATTGACCTTAGCCGAAACATTGTCGCGGGTGATAATGTCTTGCTCCGGAACGTCCAGTACCACCACTCTTAATGATATCCGCACCATGGTGTCAATCGGGGCAAACACCAGGATTATCCCCGGGCCTTTGGGCTGGGGCAACACCCGGCCCAGGCGGAAGATAACCCCCCGCTCATATTCTTTAAGTATTTTAATTGAATTAGCCAGATAAACTAAGATGACCAACGGGATGATGAATGCAAACGGCATAACTTCTTCCTCCGCAACAAAAGGGCAAATTACAGCAAACCGATGTTAGCGGGAAACAACGCCAACCATACCAGTTTTGCTAATGTTAATACAAACTACTTGAAAGCTGCATTATGAAACAAGTTTATTAGCCTGTCAAGAAAAACAGTGTAAAAACCAAGTGACATATACGATTCGGGCAACATTATCATAGTTGTCCTGTATGGCACGTAGATTAACCCTCAAACTGGCAGTCCGTGAAGCAATTATGAGAAAACTGACGGCTTGTAGTTGGAAGTCCCCCTGATTAATAAATAAGTAATTATTATAAAATGTACAAATAAAAGGGATTATTTTGCTTTCGGGTAAATATGCCCGATAGGGGTATTTGCTTGACAAGCTTAGAATAATCAGTATACTTAATATAGTAGTATTATGTAATAGCAGCTTGATTTTTATGAGAATAAATGAATAATAAAATTTTAAATTAAGCGCCATAATTATTGAAGAAAGGGTGTAGTTTTATACGGTTATTCGTTAATAGATATGGCACCAGGTATTGTATTTATGTGATTTTGGCAAAATATGCGATAGGGGGAGTATATGACCAGGATGATTATTGTGGGCGCCGGCAGGGGTGGAACGGCGCTATTGCCTATATTTTATGCTGATAAGGATGTTGAAGTAGTCGGAGTGGCTGACATGGATTCTGATGCTGAAGGCATAAAGTTGGCTAATAAGTTGGGTATTCCTGTAAGTCGGGATTTTAAGCAATTAATCGAGACTACGCCGGCGGATGTGATTGTTGATGTAAGTGGTAATCCACAGGTGGGACAAGTTATAAATGTGATAAAATCACGCCAGGTGGAGTTGATCGGTGGTTTGAGCGCTAAGTTGTTGTGGGATATGGTAGAGGAGCGGGAAAAAAGAGAGGCGGAGATTACTAAAAGTCTTAAAGAGCATAAGGCATTATATAATATTGGCTTGATGCTGGCATCAGCCGTAAGTACGGAACAGGTGTTTGAAACCGTGGTTCATTCGGCGATGGAGATAACCAATACTCCGGCCGGCAGTCTGACTTTATATGATAAGGAAAAAAATCTGGCAAGATTGGTGGTTACCGTGGGCATGAGTAATAAGTTTTCTCAAGTTAAGAGTTGGCCCTGTCGTAAAAATGGAATTACACATTATATTATCAGGCATCGTAGCTCTAAGGTCATCTGCGATTTAAATCATGCTGAACCCAAGATGGATACACCGTTAATCGCCAAGGAGGGGATAAGGTCATTAATTGCCACTCCGCTTATCTTTGAGCAGGAGATAGTGGGTATTTTGTATGTAGATGATTTCAAACCCCGTCAGTTTACTCAGCGTGAGGTATCTATTCTGAATCTGTTGGCCAATAAAGCTGCTCTGGCCATTCAAAAAACCAGCCTATTGGAGGAATTGTCTCAGGCAAATCGCCTCAAATCTGAATTTTTGGCCAATATGTCCCATGAGTTGCGCACTCCGCTCAATTCAATTATTGGTTTTTCTGAGTTATTGTTAGATCAAATACCGGGAGAGATCAACCGGGATCAAAGGCAATGTGTAAGTGATATTTTAGGTAGCGGACAACATCTGCTGAAATTGATTAACGATATATTGGATATATCTAAGATAGAATCGGGGAAAGCGGAGTTGCATTTAGAAGGAATTAATCTTAGAGAACTGATGATGGGCGTACAACGTACGGTTAAATCATTGGTCGATAAGAAATCACAACGCTTTGAGGTAAATATAGGCGATAAAGTCGGCAGGTTGTGTGCCGACAAAAGGAAGCTTAAACAGGTAATGTTTAATCTGTTGAGTAATGCGGTCAAATTTACTCCGGAAAAAGGAAAGGTAATACTCGAGGCTACCAAAAAAGGGGGTAACTATGTGGTAAGCGTGGTAGACAATGGCCTGGGTATAGCCGAAGAACAACATGAAGTGATTTTTGATGAATTCCGGCAGTTGGATGGTTCTAATACCCGAAAGTATGAAGGCAGTGGTTTGGGGCTGGCGTTAGCCAAGCGTTTTGTAGAACTGCATAATGGAAATATGTGGGTTGAAAGCGAATTGGGTAAAGGTAGTCGGTTTAGCTTCAGCCTGCCCATATCCCAGGCCAACTGTGTATGTGATGGTCAAGCGGTGTTAAAAGTAAAGAAGCTAAAGGAATATACCGGGTCCAAGGTTTTGAATAAAAAGCATAAGATATTAATTGTTGAAGATGATAGCCTTTCGGTAGATATATTAAGAACTTATCTGGAGAAAGAGAATTACGAGGTCTTTGTAGCGGATAGCGGGGATTATGCGTTGGAACTGGCCAAGCGAATTAAACCCGCCTTGATCGCTCTGGACATAAAGCTTCCTCAGAAGGATGGCTGGCAGGTATTGCGAGAGTTGAAATCAGATAATGAAACCCAGTCTATCCCTATTGTAATAATGTCTATTATCGATGATAAGGAATTGGGTTATAGATTGGGGGCGGCGGAATATTTTGTGAAACCATTTGATAAACAAGAAATGCTGAAAAGAGTATTAAGCCTGTGCCGTCAGTGCTGATGTATTACTATTTAAACTTTAACTGAAGGGGACAATAGCGAGAAATAATCATGCTGTTGTAAAAAAAAGGAAAGGGAGCAGTATAGTGTTGGATGGAGATGATGATTTAGGTGTCGGAGCCCAAAAAAATATTGATAGTCGAGGATAGTGACCGTGACCGACGGCTTATCCGAATGGTACTTAATCCTCATGGATATCTTTTATTAGAAGCAATCGATGGCAGACAAGGGCTGTCTCTGGCGCTTGCAGAAAAGCCAGACTTGATAATTATGGATGTAAGGTTGCCCGGGATAAATGGCCTGGAAGTGGCCGAAAAGCTGAGAGCCACTCCCGGTTTTGAACATACACCCATCATAGGGGTTACTGCATGTGCTATGCTGGGAGATGAAGATATGGTACTAAAGGCGGGATACAGTATTTATTTGTCTAAACCGATTCATATTAATACGTTAATCCGGCAGGTGAAAAAATTCCTGACAGATTAATATATTTAAGGAGAACCAAGGTATGTCTGACAGGGATAATTCAATGGGGAAAGTTTTAGTGGTGGATAATGACCCCAAGACCCTGAAAGTGCTGGAAATGCGTTTGGAAAACGAGGGTTATGAGATTGCCTCAGCGGTGGATGGCAAGCAAGCGTTGGAATTATTCGATAAGGCTGAGCCGGATTTGGTGTTGGTGGATGTAAATATGCCGGGAGTAAGCGGTTTAGAGGTTTTGGCTGAAATAAAAGAAAAAATTCCGGAGATGCCGGTAGTCGTTATGACCGCTTTCAGCTCGGAAGAAGTAGCGGTAGATGCTGTAAAAAAGGGAGCTAATGATTATGTTACCAAGCCCTTCAACAGCAAGGAAATCTGCCAGGTTGTCAGGGAAAACATAGAACGCAGTCGAATGTTGAAGAACCGTGGACAGTTAATAGAAAAGTTAAAGGCCAGCTCTAATGACTTGATCAACAAAGTAAAGGAACTGGAAGTATACAATCAGGAGTTAATTAAATCCATGAACGCCAAGCAAGATATTTTAGGCGACCTGGAAACCACCAATAGAAAGTTGCAGGAGCTTTCTATTCGTGATGGACTTACCAATTTGTACAACCATGCCTATTTTCAGGAAAGGCTGTCCGAAGAATTTAATCGCTGCCAGCGGTACAAAGGTACGCTGTCTTTCATAATGATAGATATAGATAATTTTAAACAAATTAACGACAATTTCGGGCATCAAATAGGGGATGAGGTGTTGGTGAAGGTTTCCAATTTATTAATGGAGTCTATCAGGGGTATTGATATTGCCGCTCGCTACGGTGGAGAAGAATTCGTACTTATACTGCCCCAAATTGACGCTGAAGGCGCCAGACAGTTAGCTGAAAGATTGAGGCAAGGCGTAGAAACATCTATTCGCAACGTAAGCAACCGAACAATTAAGATTACTATCAGTCAAGGCATAGCCGCCATACCCAACCCCAGAATTAAAACCAAAAAAGATCTGATAAGAGTCGCCGACGGCGCTTTGTATGAAGTAAAACGAAACGGGAAAAACGGGGTGTTGGTGGGCGAGTAAACTAGTACAGCATCCATTTTAAATTGTCGGGTATAGTTTGCGCAGTTTTATTCTTGCGTCATCTGTTGTAAAGCGCCAGTTAGCGACAGCTTTTTTCTCGTTGCGTTCATTATTCCAGGCCGTAATTTCCTCTGTCAAAAA
>JAJRUS010000110.1 GCA_024277675.1 bacterium
CATCCTTAATTCCCGGCAATGACCCTACACTACTATTTACCAATGCGGGGATGGTGCAGTTCAAAGACGTGTTTACCGGGCAGGCCGGGCGATCATATACCAGGGCCGCCAGTTCGCAAAAATGCGTGCGGGCGGGCGGTAAGCATAACGATTTGGAGAATGTAGGCCGCACCGCCCGGCATCATACCTTTTTTGAGATGCTGGGTAACTTTTCTTTCGGCGATTACTTTAAAGAGCAAGCCATTGAGTACGCCTGGGAGTTGCTCACCAAAGATTTAGGCTTGTCACCCGGTAAGTTGTGGAGTACAATATATGATGACGATGATGAGGCCGGGCGCATTTGGCATGATAAGATCGGGGTTTCCGCTGAGCGTATTGTGCGTTTTGGGGATAAGGATAATTTCTGGGCCATGGGGGATATAGGCCCCTGTGGGCCGTGCTCGGAGATTATGATAGACCAGGGGCCGGAACTGGGCTGCGGCAAGCCCGATTGTAAGGTGGGTTGCGATTGTGACCGTTATTTAGAGCTTTGGAACCTGGTGTTTATGCAGTATGAGCGGGCAGCAGACGGTACATTAACCCCCTTACCCAGACCCAGTATCGACACCGGTATGGGTTTAGAGCGCATTACCGCTGTATTACAGGGTAAGGGCAATAACTATGACTCTGACCTGTTTGCCCCGATTATAAAGCAGGTGGAGCAGTTGAGCTCGCTGACATATGAACGGCAGCCTGAGCAGGATGTATCTTTCCGGGTGATTGCCGATCATATACGGGCGATTAGCTTTTTAATAAGCGACGGGGTGATGCCGTCCAACGAGGGCCGGGGTTATGTGTTGCGGCGTATTATCCGGCGTGCCAGCCGCCACGGGCGAAAACTGGGTTTGCATAAACCGTATTTATACCAGGTAGCCGGGGTGGTGGCCGATATAATGGGGGATGCTTATCCTGAGTTAGTTGACCGGCGGGATTTTGTGGCTAAAGTGACCAAAAACGAAGAGCAGCGCTTTGCTTATACCTTAGAACAGGGCATGAAGCTATTGGATGATATGGTGCTTGAGGCTAAAGCCAGCAAGCTGGCTTGCCTGCCCGGTAGCGATGTCTTCCGGTTATATGATACCTACGGCTTTCCGCTGGATTTAACCCGGGATGTACTGAGAGAGCAGGGTTTAAGCTTTAATGAGGCTGATTTTAAGGCCGCCATGCAAAAACAGCGTGAGCGAGCAAGGAGCCAGTGGAAAGGTGTGAGTGAGGAGCTTAATCCAGTATACCGTGAATTGACAGAGTCGCTTAAAAAAACAGAATTTGTAGGCTATGATAGTATTGAGCATAGCGCTAATATATTAGCTGTTATATGTAATGATAAAGCAGTGGGGGCGTTGAGTGAATCTCAGGCAGCCGAAATAATATTGAATAAGACCCCGTTTTATGCCGAAAAGGGGGGTCAGCTAACTGATACCGGCTGGATAAAGGCTGAGGCGGCCCTGTTTCAGGTGACCGCCGTGCAGGAACCGGTATCCGGTATAGTGGTGCACCAGGGCGTATTAAAAAGGGGTAAACTTGCCCCAGGCGAGCCGGTGACCGCCGGTATAGATAAAGAGCGCCGGCGGGCTATCGCCTCAAATCATACTGCCACCCACTTGTTGCATGCTGTGTTGCGTGAAGTTTTAGGCGATCATGTACACCAGAAAGGCTCACTGGTGGCCCCGGACAGGCTGCGCTTTGATTTCACCCATTTTTCAAGCCTGAAAACGGATGAGTGGCGGCAGATTGAATCATTGGTGAATGAGCATATCCGTTCAAATTATCAAGTGTTGACCCAGGAGATGACGCTGGAAGACGCTATAGAACAGGGAGCCATGGCGCTGTTTGACGAAAAGTATGGAGGATGGGTGCGCATGGTCAGGGTTGACGGCATCAGTAAGGAACTCTGCGGTGGAACGCATACCAGGGCTACCGGTGATATCGGCTTGTTTAAGATTACCGCTGAATCCAGCATTGCCGCCGGAGTGCGCCGGATCGAGGCGTTAACCGGAGGAGCAGCCTATAAATATGTGACTGCCCAGGAGTCGGAGCTGAAACAGGCCGCTCAGCTACTTAAAACCTCACCCGCTGAGGTGCCTTCGCGGCTGGAAAAGTTAATTGCCGATAGCAGGGAGCAGGAGAAGCAGATCCAGCGGCTACAGCAACAAGTGGCCAAGTCACAAGTTGGTGATATATTAGCCAAATCCAGGCAGATTGAGGGAATAAAAGTGCTCTCCGCCAGAATGGACAGTCTGGATATGGTACGTTTGAGGGGTTCGGCTGACCTGATAATGGATAAATTAGGCTCCGGCGTGCTGACCGTGGGCAGCGCACAAGGGGACAAGGTGTCACTGGTAACTATGGTAAGTAAGGATTTGACTGATAAGCTGCATGCCGGCAATATAATCCGTGAAGTAGCCCGAATTGTGGGCGGCAGTGGGGGCGGCCGGCCGGATATGGCGCAGGCCGGGGGCAAAGACCCCCAAAAGCTTACCCAGGCGTTAGCCGAGGTATATGCCATAGTAGAAAGAAGCCTGAAAGGGCTCCAGCCATAAGGGGACAGGGTGCGGCTTACTGAAACATATCGCAACATTCAGCGCTTGCGGCATATTATCAATGTTTTTATCAAACATGGTCTTGGCCAGTTCATTGACCGGCTCAACTTATCGCGGCTGGTCTCCTTTGGCAAACGCATTATATGGTTTAAAAAGTTCAAGGAACTCCCCCCTTACACTATCTCTGAGCGTTTCAGGCTGGTATTAGAGGAACTGGGGCCGACTTTTGTCAAGTTTGGACAACTCATCTCATCCCGGCCCGATCTGATACCTGAAGAGCTGGCCCAGGAGTTAAAGAAGCTTCAGGATGAGGTGCCCCCCCTTCCTTTTGAGGGAATTCAGGAATGGTTGGAAGAAGAATTGGGCGCACCCGCAACCGAGGTGTTTGCCGATTTTGACCACCAGCCATATGCGGCGGCTTCTGTGGCCCAGGTATATAAGGCTACGCTGAAGCAAGGCGACCCGGTGATGGTAAAGGTTCAACGTCCAGGTATAGGGCCAATTATAGAAGATGACTTAAGCATTTTGTTCTATTTGGCCCAGTTGGTGGAAAAGTATATTCCTGAAACGCGGATTTATAAACCCGTAGATATGGTAGAGGAGTTTTCCAATACTATCCGGCGGGAGTTAAATTTCATCATGGAAGCCAGCAATGCCGAGCGGTTGAGAGAAATTTTCGAAAACGATAAAACGGTATATATACCCAAGGTATACTGGGAGCTTACCAGCCAGCGGGTGCTGGTGCTGGAAGAGGTAGCGGGGATTCCGGTAGATGAGGTCGACCAGCTGACGGTGGCCGGGCTGGATTGTAAGCAAATTGCGGTGACTGGTTGCCGGGCGTTTTTAAAGCAGGTTTTTGAACATGGCTTCTTCCATGCCGATCCTCACCCGGGAAACATTTTAGTCATGCGGGACGGTAGACTGGTGCTGTTGGATTTCGGTATTATGGGACACCTGGATACTAAATTCAGGACTCACATAGCCAACATATTTTTAGCCCTCATCGATCGGGATTATGAGAAATTAGTAAATGAGTATCTGCTGATGGGGGTTATAAGCCCGGATACCGACATTAAAAAATTCAAAAATGATGTGATGAACCTTGTCGAGCCTTATTATGGTCAACCACTCAAGAATATCCAGGTAAGCGACATATTTTCCCAGACGGCTAATATTATGAATAAGTATAAGGTTCATACGGAGGTGGAGTTGCTGCTATTGCTTAAAATGTTGGTATTTGTAGAGGGCATAGGTCGGCAACTGGATATTGATTTTAACCTGTTGGAAATCTCCAGGCCATATGCCGTTGTATTGCTTAAGGAGAGATTCCATCCTAAAAATATACTGTCGACAGTAGCCAATAATCTGCATGAGTTTGCTGAGCTGATTAAGATATTACCACAGCAGTCGCAACTGCTGTTAAGGAAGTTGCTCGAGGGAAAGCTGGAAATAGGCATCTCCCATGTGGCTTTGGATGAGCTGGTCAAAGACCGGCGGCAATCAAGCAACCGCTTGTCATTTGCCTTGATTATAGCCGCCCTGATTATTGGTTCCTGCCTGATCATTCTAGGTAACCGGGGGCCATTTTTGTTGGGTTTTCCGGCTTTAGGGTTGGTCGGCTTTGCGGTGGGTTTTATTTTAGGGGTATGGCTGGTCATCTCCATGTTTTTTTCACGCATGAAGCAGTAAGCCATTGAAACATAACCGTCTATTAAATATATCCATAGGGGGTAGGTGCTATGCGGGAAGCAATCTTGGTGGTGGATATGTTGAGCGGCTTTCTGGAAGAAGCTGGAACCTTATTCTGTGGCCAGGCCGCCCGGCAGATTATTCCAAATATAGTTAATTTACTGGAGCAAAAAAAGGAAGCAGAAATTATCTACATTTGTGATACCCATAAGCCGGATGATGCTGAATTTAGAATGTTTCCGGCACACTGTATCGAAGGCAGCAAGGAATCCGAGGTTATACCTGAATTAGCTCAATTTAAGGGTGTTCGCATATCAAAAACCAGATATAGCGCCTTTATCGGCACTGATTTAGCGCAAACACTAAAAGATATAACCCCGGAGAAGGTTATCGTGGTGGGTGTGTGTACCCACATTTGCATATTGTATACCGTGTTTGAATTGCAGAGTCGTGATTATATGGTGGAGGTGCCCCGCAATTGTGTAGCTTCCTTCGATGCGGCCGCCCATGAATTCGCCTTGGAACAAATGGAGAAAGTCCTGGGGGCGCATATGGTTTAGGGTTAGGAGTTTCCCAGTAGCTTTTTCACCGCCCTGGCTATTCCGGCGGCATCCAATCCGTATTTACGGCGCAGTATCTGCGGTGGGCCATGCTCTAGAAATATATCGGGAATTCCCAACCGGCGTAGTTTTACGTTACTTAAGCCTTGCTCTTCAAGAAGCTCCAACACAGCGCTGCCGAATCCCCCCGGCAGATTATTTTCCTCAACGGTTACCAGAAAGCCAATATCCTGGGCTAGTTTGCCAATCAATTTTTTATCCAACGGTTTGACGAAGCGGGCATTAACCACTGTGGCCGAAATACCGGATTTCTTGAGTTTGGCGGCCGCCTCCAGCGCCGGGTAGACCGTATTTCCTATGGCCAGGATAGCTACCTGCTGGCCTTCCATTAGTATTTCAGCCTGACCGATTTTCAGCAGGCGGGGTTTTTCCTCTACGGGAACTCCCACCGCACTGCCTCTGGGGTAACGTATGGCAGTTGGAGTGGGGGTGGAGACAGCGGTATAGAGCATATGTTGTAATTCATCCTCATCCTTAGGCGCCATCACTATCATGTTGGGTACTGAACGCAGATAGGCAAGATCGAACATCCCGTTATGGGTGGGACCGTCCTCACCCACAATACCGGCCCGGTCAAGACAGAAGGTGACTGGTAAATTTTGCAAACATACATCGTGTATAATCTGATCATGTGCCCGTTGCAGAAAGGTCGAGTAGATGGCTACTACCGGATGTAATTTCTCCATGGCCAGTCCGGCGGCAAAGGTGACGGCGTGCTGTTCGGCAATTCCCACATCGTAAAAACGATCGGGAAGGCTTTCGGCAAATTTATTCAAGCCGGTACCGTCAGGCATAGCGGCAGTGATGGCGATTATTTTTTCATTCTGTTCGGCCAGCTTTATTAGTGCATCAGAAAAACGGCTGGTATATGAGGGGATAGCGGATTTCTTGCAGAAACAGCCGGTTTCTATATTAAATGGAGCCGCACTATGGAACAGGTGGGAGCGTTCCTCTGCCGGAGCATACCCCTTGCCTTTTTTGGTTATTACGTGGATTAAGATGGGGCCTTCCAGCCTTTTCACCGCCTTAAAGGTTTCCAATAATTCTTCCATATTGTGGCCGCGCACGGGGCCAAAATACTCAAAGCCTAATTCATCAAACATAGTTATGGGAATTACTAAGGTTTTCAGCGCCTCTTTAACCCGGTAAGCAGCCTCCATCATATGGTCACCCACGCTGGGAATTGCCTTAAACAAATGTTCCATATCCTTTTTTAACTTGTGATAGAACTGGCCGGTGGTGATACGGTTCAAATAATGTGTCAGCGCCCCCACATTGGGAGAGATGGACATTTCATTGTCATTTAAGATTACAATCAGGTTTCGCTTTAAGGTGCCAGCGTGGTTTAAAGCCTCAAAAGCCATCCCGCCGGTGAGTGAACCATCTCCGATAACCGCCAAAGTAAACTGTTTTTCGTCTTTACGCCGCATGCCTTCCACCATCCCCAGCGCGGCTGAGATAGAAGTGCTGGCGTGACCGGTGCCGAAGGCATCATAGGGACTTTCATCCGGCTTCGGGAAGCCGCTGATTCCATGCCATTGGCGTAAAGTGGAAAACCTGTCTCGGCGGCCGGTGAGCAATTTATGAGTATAACTCTGGTGCCCCACATCCCAAATGATTTTATCATTAGGGGTATCAAATACATAATGCAAAGCGATAGTAAGTTCAACCACCCCCAGGTTTGAGGACAAGTGTCCACCTGTGTTGGATACGGTTTCAATAATGTGTTGCCTTATCTCTTGGGCCAGTGTAGATAGCTGTTGCCTGGGAATTGATTTAAGGTCTTGTGGGCTGTCGATAGCGGCTAATATACTAGGCATGGCATTAACTCTGGCGCTGCCCGATAAATTGGGCTAATTCCTTTAATTGGTGAGCTTGCTCGCCCAGTGGAGTCAGATCCTGTTGGGCCGTTGTAATGAGATTCCGGGCCTGGCTTTTGGCCTGCTTCATTCCCCATACTGCGGGATAAGTGGCTTTACCGGAGCTTACATCACCCCCGGTATTTTTTCCTAATTTTTCACTTTTGCCTTCTACGTCCAGTATATCATCTATGATTTGATATGCCAAGCCTACTTTCTCTCCGTAATCGGAAAGTGCAGCCAGTTGTGTCGGTGAACAATTAGCCGCCAAACCTCCCAGCATTACACTGGCACGAATCAGGGCGCCTGTTTTATGCGTATGGATATACTCCAGTTGGGGAACATCGACTGTCCGGCCTTCTGATTCCATATCCACTACCTGACCGCCTATCAACCCTAGGCTGCCGGCTGCCAGCGATAATTTTCGGATGATCTCCAATTGCCGCCGGGGGGTTATGACTGCCGTCAGAGAGGGGCCGGTCAATAGCTCAAAAGCCAGGGTAAGCAGGGCATCTCCGGTCAGGATGGCAATCGCTTCACTATATACCTTGTGATTGGTGGGTTTGCCCCGGCGCAAATCATCATTATCCATAGCCGGCAGATCGTCATGAATCAGGGAATAAGTATGTATAAGTTCAAGCGCACCGGCTACCGGAAGTATAGTTTCAGCACAGCCGCCCACCGCTTTTGCAGCCGCCAGGGCCAGGATAGCCCGCAGGCGTTTCCCCCCGGCAAAAACGCTGTAACGCATAGCCTGGTGAATAGTAGGCGGATATTGATCCGCCGCCGGCAGACACTGGTCGAGATAGTTATTGACCAGTTCCTGATTCAGTTTTATATATTGATTTAATTCCATTAGGCGCTGTTTTATAAAAGGGACAAACCAGCCGGGGGCTGGATTAATTACATCAAAATTATTATGTTATTGCTGGCCCCGCCTCCTGCCGTCTACGGGTTCATGACCCCTGTGGACGGTAGCAGAGGCTCACTTCAGGGTGAGACGGATTATATAATTTCCTGTTAGCAGACAAAACGGAATAATATTCCATAGTCGGTCATTTGTCAACCTGATTGCCGAAACTGCCGCACATTCTTCGCTACGAACTCCAAAGCCCGACAAGCCTCCTGGAATGAGCAGGTTTTAAGGCAATAAAAGTCAAAGATTAACACCATTTACTCTTTGGCTCCGGCCTTTTTAAGCAAAAAATATATTTTGACTCCATCGACGGAAGTGCCTCCCCAGAAGGTTACCCATTTTAAAGCCAGGCGGCCTTGTTCGTTTATATCCGCCCCATTTTCCAGCAAGGCTTGTACTATGTCGGGATGACCGAAGGCTACTGCAAACACCAGGGCCGACCAGCCATACACAGCCTTTGCATTGACATCTACGCCTACATTCAACAGGGCTTTTACCGTATCGACATTTCCACTCACTACCGCATTCATCAAGGCGGTTTTGTCGCTGTTGTCTCTTGCGCTAACATCGGCGTTATTATCCAGTAAGGCCTGCACTACAGCGGTGTGGCCGCGGCGGGCGGCCTCCATCAAGGCCGTGCTGCCGGATTTGTTTTTTACATTTACATCGGCCCCCCTGTCCAGTAAGGCTTTCACCATACCGGCATTACCATCTTTTGCCGCCTGCATCAGGCTTACCTTGATACAGGCCGGAAAGGCAACCATCAATGAGAACCATAACATTATAATTCGTAGACGTGAGATAATTTTCCCCTCGTCATATTATAGCAGAATTAATTTATAACGGCTTTTTCGCCACCGGAGTTTATGTTCAGCCGGTTGAGGAGGAGGCCATTGGCTCTGCTTTCTCCAGGAGTCTGTCGGACTTTAGAGTTCGTAGCGAGGAAAGTAAAGCAGCATAGCCCATTTTTTCGATCATTTGAGGCGAATAGTGTATCTATTTAACAAAAATGAGCGGGAGAATGGATATGTTTATCACTTTACGCAGTAGAATCATCTAAAGTCCGACAGGCTCCGAGCAGCGCTTTTAAGAATTGGCCGGTGTAAGAGGCTTTATTTTGGGCTACTTGTTCCGGGGTGCCGGTGGCCACCACTTGTCCGCCTTCATCGCCTCCCTCAGGCCCTAAGTCCACAATATAATCGGCGGTTTTAATCACATCCAGGTTATGCTCGATTACCAGCACCGTGTTGCCGGCATCGGTTAAGCGATTAAGCACTTCCAGCAGCTTTTTGATATCGTGAAAATGTAGCCCGGTGGTGGGTTCATCCAGTATATACAGCGTCTTGCCGGTACTTTTACGTGAGAGTTCCTTGGACAACTTGATACGTTGCGCTTCACCCCCGGACAGGGTGGTGGCCGGTTGACCAAGATGGACATAATCCAGCCCCACATCATACAGGGTTTGCAACTTATTTTTTATGCGGGGAATATTCTCAAAGAAGGGTAGGGCTTCCCCCACGGTCATATCCAGCGCTTGATGGATGTTTCTGCCCTTATATTTTATTTCCAGCGTTTCGCGGTTGTATCTTTTGCCGTGACATTGCTCACAGCTTACATAGATATCGGGCAGAAAGTGCATCTCGATCTTTTTGATGCCGTCACCCTCGCAGGCCTCACAGCGCCCTCCGCGGACATTGAAGCTGAAGCGGCCGGGTTTGTAACCCCGCAACCTTGATTCGGGTACCTCGGCAAACAGATCCCGTATATAAGTGAATAATCCGGTATAAGTGGCCGGATTAGAACGCGGGGTGCGGCCGATAGGGGACTGGTCAATGTTTATTACCTTGTCGATGGTGCCTATGCCCTCTAAGTGCTCTTGTGAGCCGAGTTCATAATAGCGGCGATTGATTAACAGCTTATACAGCACCTCTATCACCAGCGTACTCTTTCCGGAACCCGATACACCGGTGATACAGGAAAATAGCCCCAGCGGAAAGTTTACCCTGATATTTTTGAGATTGTTCTTGCAGGCACCCACTATGCTAAAGTATCCGGCTTTTGGCTTTCGGCGGCGCTTGGGAATGGGGATATTCAAGCGTCCCGACAGATATTTACCGGTGAGCGAGTCCGGGTGAGCGGCAATCTGGGCCGGAGTGCCCTGAGCCACTACTTCACCGCCCTTTATACCGGCTCCCGGTCCCAGGTCAATTACCTCGTCTGCCGCCCATATGGTTTCGGCGTCATGTTCCACCACCAGTACCGTATTCCCCAGGTTTCGCAATTCTTTGAGGGTATTAAGCAGGCGGGCGTTGTCTCGCTGATGCAAGCCGATGCTTGGTTCATCCAGGATATACAGTACCCCCATAAGTGAAGAGCCGATTTGAGTGGCTAACCGGATACGCTCGGCTTCGCCGCCGGACAGCGTTCCCGCCCGGCGATTTAAGGTCAGATAATCCAAACCTACATTTATTAAAAACTCCAGGCGTGCCCGCAGTTCCTTTAGTATAGCTTCGGCGATTATTTTTTTTGGTGGGCTTAATTTTAATGAATCAAAAAAGCCAAGTGCGTGCTTTATGGTGAAGGCGGCCACCTGGGCAATGTGGTTGCCGTTAATTTTTACCGCCAGACTTTCGGGTCGCAGCCTGGCCCCACCACAACTGTGGCAGGGTTTATTGCGCATATAGCGCTGAATCTGATCGCGCATGTGCTGGGATTTAGTCTCACGGAAACGGCGCTCCAGGTTGGGAATTACCCCTTCATAATATCCCCACCATTCCCACTTGTTTTGCTTGTTCCGGGATTGAAGGCTGATATGCACCTTATCCGGCGCCCCGTAAAGCACAATCTGTCTGGCCTGTTCGCTTAAGTCATTGAACGGGGCCTTAATATCGAAGCCGTAACGCTGGGCGGTGGCTTTAAGCTTTTGCATATAAAAATTATCCATTCCTCCAGCCATGCCGCTCCAGGGGGCAATTGCTCCATTGGCAATGGATTTACCGGGGCCGGGTACTATCAATTCCGGGTCCAGCTCAATCCGCTCCCCCAGCCCGTCACATTCGGGACAGGCGCCGTGTGGGCTATTAAATGAGAAAGAGCGGGGAGATATTTCGGGATAGCTGACCCTGCAATTGATACAGGCCAATAGTTGGCTGAAGGTCAGGTCAGTCCCCCCCAATTGGTTGATTATGACAATCCCCTCCGCCAATCGCAGCGCAGTTTCCACCGAATCGGCCAGCCGTTGGCGGATTCCCTGATCCACTTTCAAGCGATCCACTACAATTTCAATATCGTGTTTTTTGTACTTATCTAAGTCCGGTGGTTGTTCCAGATTATAGACGGTTCCGTCAATCCGGCAGCGCACATAGCCCTGGCGCTGCATTTCCTCCAATAGTTTCCGATATTCTCCCTTGCGGCCCCTGATTATCGGGGCCAACACCTGTATCTTGCTGCTCTTTGGCAGGCTCAATACCTGGTCTACAATCTGACTGCTGGTCTGGGGGGCGATAGCTTGCCCGCATTTATAACAATGAGCTTGACCCACCCTGGCAAACAACAGCCGCAGATAATCATATATCTCGGTTACTGTACCCACGGTGGAGCGGGGATTTTTGGAGGTAGTGCGCTGCTCGATAGAGATAGCCGGTGACAAGCCCTCGATTGACTCCACATCCGGTTTTTCCATCTGGCCCAGAAATTGGCGGGCATAGGCCGACAACGACTCTACATAGCGCCGCTGACCCTCGGCATAGATGGTGTCAAATGCCAGTGAGGATTTGCCCGAACCGCTCAAACCGGTAATCACCACCAGCTTGTCCCGGGGTATAGACAGGGAGATGCTCTTCAGGTTATGCTCTCTGGCGTCTTTTATTATAATGTGCGATTTGGACATAGTATGTGCTAAGGTTTTTTGAGCAATTCTCTATCCCGAATAATCCTATTAATAGATTTTAGCAAAAGTTAGCTGAATTTATGAATAGATCGGGTGCAAGGAGTCTGTCGGACTTTAGATGATTCTACTGCGTAAAGTGATAAACATATCCATTTTCCCGCTCATTTTCGTTAAATAGGCACGCTATTCGCCTCAAATGATCGAAAAAATGGGCTATGTTTCTTACTTTCCTCGCTACGAACTCTAAAGTCCGACAGACTCCAAGGGGTTCGTTTTTCGGTAGTCATGGCGTAAGTCATTATTTACCGGTTACATAGTAACTTAGTCTTAGGAATCTGGTATATTTGCGCAGGGCTTCGGCTCGAAGCTTTTCTTTTTCGATGTCGGCCTTTTTCTGTTGATAGCTTGGGATATCAGCCAGCAGTTTTTGCAAATAGGTTTCTTGCTCCTGCTTACTCATAAAGCTATCCCGGATAGTTCCAAATTCACCGGAGTCAAGGAAAAATCCACCGCAAAGATAGCATTCATCAACGTTTACTTCTTTTGATGATTGATATTTGTGGATGTGCATGGGGCTATTACATTTGGGGCAGTTAATTTTTCCACGGCCCTCATCGTTTACCCGTGGATAGTTAAGGGCTTCCTGAAGGGCGGCGCCACAACCCTCATCCTGCTCATCGAGTTTCCTCAATTCCACCCAATCAAACCATATCCCCTTACAACCATTTTTACAAACATCGACTTTTACGCCGCCAAAATCTTGCTCGATCATTTCTTTTTTACATACCGGACATTTCATAAAATGACTCCTTTGGTTAAATCGGGTCCGGGTTAAGGGCAAAAAGCTAGGAGACTGTCAATCAGCTTTTGACAGGTTAATTCAGTCTCTTGGCTTGAAAGGCAAAAAACCATGCCCGTCAAAACAAGCTTGACGATGTACTAGTTACCCATGGGAGCCGAAAAAAGCTGCTTCAAGGTAAGCCGCTGTGATTTATTAACGAGCGAGAAATATTCTTTCAGTAAATTCAAAGCCTGCTGCTGACGCTTCGCTTCCAGTTTGGATGATTTTTGCAACACATCTTCCAACTTATCCAGGTTTATGGCTTCTCCGCTCAACACTTCTTCCAGTTCCAGTTGCATTATTTTAAAGTCAGCATCGGTTTTTATTTGCTGCTTCTTGTAATCCAATTGCAGCTTATGCAGGGATTTAAGCTGCTTATCTGTAACATTCAGCTTTTGTCGGTATTTTTCATAGCTCGAAATTTCATTTAGTATAGCGCTTAAGAATTCTTTCAGGGGATCGGCGCTTTTGACTATTATCTGTCCGGAGGTTTCATGGCCTTGAAATTGTCCCATCGGGGAACGCTGCATCATTTCTTCCATGAACATACCGGGTCTTAGACCTCCTTTGTCAGTTGTGCCTGCCAGGGGAGTTTTAGCCATCATCCCCTTCATCATCATGCCTGGTTGCGGCCGGGTTTTACCCTTCATAATATCATTCATTTCCGGGGCAATTTCACGCAGTGAAGCCTGCACATAGATGCTTTCTTTTACCGGCTTTCCATTACGCAACAGGGTGAATTCAACCTCGGAATTTGGTTTTAAGGCGGCCATTACGTCATCCAGAGTGGCCAGTGAATCAATAGCCTGCTCATTGGCCGCTATTATTATATCACCCTCCGCTATATCTTCGGAATCTGCAAGTCCGCCTTCAACTATCTCATGAATAAGCACTCCGCTGACATCCGCATTTTGATAATCCACTCCCTTAAAACCAAGCCAGTCTTGAGAGAGGCTTCTTCCCCTGAAAAGAGGAGCGGCATATGGTCCCTGTTGTTTATGTTTCATGCCCGTGATTACTTGAGCGGGAGTAACCCCGCCATGTGCCCATGTCCGGGGTACCAGAAACATGGTAAAACTCAACCAGGTAATCATAAATACGAGTTTCTTACTCATGACCATACTCCTTTTAATCAGTGTGGGATGGATACATATATCGGCTTAACTTGCTAATATCTGCAATAAGTAAGTTAAAATTCTCTGGTTAAGTATACCAAGAATTATATTAATAGAAAAGCGTAAAGCTGTACATGTGTCAAAACTGTCCATGAACCACAGACAACTTCGTTGTTCTTGACAGTCGGCGGTTAATCTGCCATAATTCATTAATTATTAACAGGGACTTAGTCTTTAAGCATAAGGAGCAAAAAGTTTTATTACCATGAGCCGGCCGAAAGCGATGATAATCATGCCCACCTATAACGAGAAGGGCAGTTTAGAGAAATTGATCAAAGAGATTCTTGAACTGGATTTAGGTTTTTACATTACCATTGTGGATGACAATTCCCCGGATGGTACTGGAGAAATAGCTGATCGCCTGGCCGCCCGGTATCCCCAAATACAGGTTATACATCGCGAGAAAAAGCTGGGCCTGGGAACTGCATATATAGAGGGCTTCAAGTATGCCTTAAGCCAGGGGATGGATTATATCTTCGAGATGGATGCCGATTTCTCTCACCACCCCAAATACCTGGTACAAATGTTGGAGCAAATCAAAGCTGCCGATTTGGTGATAGGCAGCCGCTATTTGCGGGGAGTACGGGTAGATAATTGGGGCTTTCGGCGTCTGTTTTTGAGCAAGCTGGCTAATCTGTATGTTCAATTTGTCGCCCCGTTGCCTTTAGAAGATAGTACCAGTGGCTTGAGGTGTTTTAAGCGAGAGGTGTTGGAAACTATCGGTTTGGATCGGATACATTCCGATGGATACTGCTTCCAGATAGAGTTATGCTACCTGACCCATCGCAAAGGGTTTAAGATTGTGGAGCTGCCAATTACCTTTTATGAGCGAATGGGAGGCTATTCCAAGATGTCCAATAAAATCGTCTATGAGGCCATCTGGCTGGTGATAAAACTAAGGCTCGGTTTAGTAAAATAACATCTAAGGACTGTAGAATGAAAAAAATAAAGGCGTTAACATCTCGAGATTTTTTTGATTATCTGGTATCAAATTCCAATATTGATCCGAAACAGCAAAGTCAAAAATTCATAGCTATGCATCTGGAGGAGGTTCGGCGCCGTACGCAAATGTTGCAGGAGCTTCAATATGATAAACGCCAGATCAAAAAACGCATTAAACAAAATATCCGTTGGGAATTCGAACTGTTGGGGTTGCCTGAATTCTATAATCTGGTGGATAAAGTCATTGACCAGACGTATAAGCCCAAATGAGGTTCATGAACGGTGGAAATAAGAGTCTATTATAAAGATACCGACGCCGGCGGGGTGGTTTATTACGCCAATTACCTGCGCTTCTTTGAAGTGGCCCGTACTGAGTATATGCGGGAACTCGGAATCTCAATAGAAGAGTATATTAATAATGGTACCTTGTTTGTGGTAGTCCATGCTGAGCTTGACTATAAGTCACCGGCCGGCTATGGAGATGTTTTATCAATTGCCACTTGGGTAGTTGAACTAAAAAAAGCCAGCTTTACCTTCCAACACCAAATAATAAATCAAGCTGACCAGCGACTGATTGTTACCGGTAATACCACGCTTTGTTGCATAAATGAGCAGCGTAAGGTACAAGCATTGCCGCCGGAATTACTATATAAGCTCAAGGCATGATTTATTAACCATTCCCAATTCATTTCCTTTAAATTGGTTATCCACAGAAATTGTGAATAAGTTGTGTAGAAGTCTGTTAATGATTAAACCAAGACATTGAAATTAATTACATAATAGCAATTTGCCCATGATTTAATCACTTTGGTAAATCTAATAAAAACAACTAGATAAACGGCAACTGTCTGTTATTAATATGCTAATAATTTTCCAACAATATATAGTGGTTAGCTTATCCACAGGCACAATTGTGCAATCAATTACCCCCCTTTTTAGTTTTAGCTGCAATCTGCTGCTCTGGGTGTTAAATATAAGTTACATGAGAGGCATTATTCAGCGGCACAGAGGTGAACTTGGCATCTGTTTATGTTATATTTAGAAGGTTCTAAACACTAAGGGTATTATCAGGGTGCTTGCAGGGGGTATTTTTTACTTGACAAATGAAGTGGGTGTTGTTATGTTTACAGTTTAGCACTCTCTGATAGAGAGTGCTAAACTGTATTCTTTTTCAGGATAAAAAATGGCCAGATATGCTAAATTAGACGAGAGAAGTATGCAAATTCTACGGGCGGTGGTCAATTGCTATATTGCTACTGCTGAACCGGTGGGGTCTCGCACTATCTCCAGAAAATACAATTTTAACCTGAGTCCGGCCACTATTCGCAATATTATGGCCGATCTGGAGGAATTGGGTTACTTAAAACATCCCCATACTTCAGCCGGCCGGCTGCCTACTGAGCAGGGGTATCGCTTTTATGTCGAATCCTTAACCAAAGAGCGCCTCCAACTCCAGCAACCCATAGCCGGTATCGAAAAATGTTATAATAGAAGATTCGCTGAAATATCACATCTGCTGCGTTATACTTCCAAGATACTTTCCTCCACTACTCACTGTATAGGCGTAGTTTCGGCCCCCCGGATCGAGGACATGATGTTTAAGCACATGAATTTTGTCCATCTGAGGGATAATCTGGTGTTGGTGGTATTTGTGTCCCGTTCCGGTTCAGTGCAGCAGAAAGTGATCGAAGTTTCAGAGTCGTATACCCAGGAGAAGCTGGATCAAATGGCGCGGTGTTTAAATGAACATTTTAAGGATGTTCCCTTGTTCTATATCAGAACCCGCCTGCTGGATATGATGAGACAGGATAAGCAGTTGTATGATGAATTGCTGGAGCGGGCGTTGAGGCTTAGCCGACAGGTGTTTGATTCATCGGAAGAGACTACGGTATATATAGATGGTCAGTTGAATATTTTGAACCATCCTGAATTTGAAGACTTGAAGAAAATGAAGGCCATGTTTGGGGCGTTTGAAGAGAAAAGCCAATTAATACTCATTTTGGATAAGTGTTTGGAAGGCGGGGGCTTGCGGGTATTAATCGGTTCCGAGAACCAAATTGAGGAAATGAAAGATTGTAGCTTTGTTACTACTACTTATAAGGCCGGTGATTCGGTGATGGGCGCCTTGGGGGTTATCGGTCCTACCAGGATGGAGTATTCCAGTGTGATTCCCTTGGTGGAATATACGGCCAAGATGGTCAGCCGGATGTTGAGCCGGATGTAATTCGATTTAGAGGGGTGATAATTTGACTAGCGAAGAAAAAAAGATTATCGCTTCTGATTTGAGAGGCGAAGAGGTGTCTGCTCCGGTTAATGCTGAGCCAGCGGGAGTTGAACCGGTAAAAAAACCGGAAGATAAGGAGCTTAATCAATTGAAACAAAAACTACAGGCGCAGGCTGAGGAAATCCGAAAGCTGCAGGATTGTCTGTTGCGGGAGCAGGCTGAAGCAGAAAACTTCCGCAAGCGGTTACAGAAGGAAAAGACCGAGTTGGTTAAGTTTGCAGTTGAGGGATTGATCAGCGATTTGCTGCCGGTAATGGATGATTTTGAAAGGGCAATTATAGCGGCAGATTCCTCCCATGACCCTGAAACATTACAAGCAGGTGTAAAGCTGATATTCAACCAGTTGCAGAATGTATTAAACCGGGCCGGATTGGAGAGGGTCGATGCGCTGGGAGAAGCATTCGATCCGAACAAGCACGAGGCGGTCAGGATGATCGAATCCCGTGAGCATGACGATAGTATTGTACTGGAAGAACTGCGTAAGGGCTATACCTTAAATAAACGTATCCTGCGGCCAAGTATGGTGGCCGTTTCCAAGCGCAAAGCAGGCGCAGCCTGTAAAAACAAAAACCGAGATAACTAAACAAGTAATTGAGACGAAATTTTTTATTAAGGGGGGTTATAAAACATGGGCAAAGTAATTGGAATTGATTTAGGCACCACCAACTCCTGTGTGGCGGTGATGGAGGGGAGTGAACCCAAGGTTATAGCCAATGCCGAGGGAAATCGTACCACCCCTTCGGTGGTAGCTATTAATAAGGACGGGGATTGGTTGGTAGGCCAGGTAGCTAAGCGTCAGGCGATTACCAACCCCAGCAATACGGTGTTTTCTACTAAGCGCCTCATAGGCCGGCGTCTTGATTCTCATGAGGTTAGCGAAGCCCGGAAGCATATACCCTATAAAATAGTTAAGGCGGAAAATAACGGTTGTCTCATTCATATTGCGGGCAAAGATTATAGCCTGCCGGAGATTTCTGCCAAAATACTACAGAAAATGAAACAGACAGCGGAGGATTATCTGGGGGAAAAGGTTACCGATGCGGTAGTTACTGTGCCGGCCTATTTTAATGACAGCCAGCGCCAGGCTACCAAAGATGCAGGGGCGGTGGCTGGTTTAAATGTGCTTAGAATAATTAATGAACCAACGGCGGCATCGCTGGCGTATGGGCTGGACAAGAAGAAAGATGAGCGTATCGCCGTATATGATCTGGGCGGCGGGACCTTTGATGTTTCCATCCTGGAATTGGGTGATGGGGTGTTTGAAGTAAAATCCACTAATGGCAATACCTACCTGGGTGGAGATGATTTCGATGAGCGCATTATTAATTGGCTGGCCGATGAGTTCAAAAAGGAACAAGGTTTCGACCTGCGCCAGGATAAAATGGCGTTGCAACGCTTAAAAGAAGCCGCCGAAAAAGCCAAGTGTGAGTTGTCTTCTTCCCCTACTACCGAGATAAATTTGCCGTTTATTACTGCAGATGCCAGCGGCCCCAAGCATTTAAACATTACGCTGACCCGGTCCAAGCTTGAGCAATTGGTGGACGACCTGATTAAAAAGACGATTGAGCCTTGCAAAAAGGCATTAGCGGATGCCAAGCTTACGGTAAATGACATCGACGAGGTGATTTTAGTGGGTGGGGCTACCCGGATGCCTAAGGTTCAGGAGACGGTGAAAAACTTTTTCAAAAAAGAATTGCATCGGGGAGTGAATCCGGATGAAGTAGTAGCGGTAGGGGCTGCCATTCAGGGCGGGGTGCTCAAAGGCGATGTCAAGGATGTGCTGCTATTGGATGTAACCCCGCTTTCGCTGGGTATCGAAACCCTGGGTGGGGTGTTTACCAAGCTGATTGAAAGCAATACCACTATTCCTACCAAAAAGAGCCAGACCTTCTCTACTGCGGCCGACAATCAACCTGCAGTAAGTATCAATGTATTACAAGGCGAGCGGGAAATGGCGGCCTATAATAAATCATTGGGGCGTTTTGAGCTGGTGGGGATTCCGCCGGCCCCCCGCGGAGTACCTCAAATTGAGGTAACCTTTGACATTGACGCTAATGGGATTGTGCATGTGTCGGCTAAGGATTTGGGTACCGGTAAAGAGCAGGCGATTAAAATTACTGCATCTTCCGGTCTTTCCAAAGAAGAAATCGAACGGATGAAAAAGGAAGCCGAAGCCCATGCCGAAGATGATAAACGTGCTAAAGAACTGGCGGAAGCGAAAAATCAGGCGGATACGCTGGTCTATTCCACTGAAAGTACGCTGAAGGAGCATGACGACAAGCTGGATGCGGCTGATAAGGAGAAAATCAAGGACGCTATGGAGAAGCTTAAAAAAGCCATGGAAGGTGATGATGTGTCGGCCATAAAAACGGCTATGGAAGAATTGACCCAGGCTTCCCATAAACTGGCCGAGGCCATGTATGCCAAAGCGGCTGCCGCCGGGGCGGAAGCTCAGGCAGCGGGAGCGGGAGCCGCAGCCGCAGGTAGTAGTGATACAGCCACTGAAACGGCGGCCTCCGCCAAGCCGGAGGATGTGGTAGATGCCGACTTTGAAGTTTCCGATGAGGATAAGCCATAAGGTTCCCGTAGATCCGGGTTTGATATTTAATTGTTGGTTTGACGGCTGCTTGTGTTTACGATAAGCAGCCGTTTTTGTTATGTATAGGATTTACCATACATATGAGCAGCCGCCTTGGGCTTATTGGGGTCATTGACCCGTAGGCCAGAGGCGACCGTTCGGTATGAATGTTTAACTAGAAAGGGGTCACTGACCCCTGCCTGGCAGGAGACGATATGCCTCGTTTTTATGTTCAGCCGCAACAGATGAGCCGGGATAAGGTAGTAATCGTTGGCTCGCAGGCGCATCATATTGCCAATGTATTGCGCTTGAAAGCAGGGGACAAGCTTAGCCTGTTTGATGGTACCGGGTACGAATACCAGTCGCAGATCATAATGCTTAAGGCCGGTGAAATAACCGTACAGATAACGGGTAAGTCAAGGCCGGCGGTTGAATCACCTTTGGAACTAATTTTAGGGCAATCTTTGATTAAGGCGGATAAGCTGGAATTTGTTATTCAGAAGGCTACCGAACTGGGGATATCGCAGCTTGTTCCACTGAAAACCGCTCGTTCACGGCGTATAAATCCAGCGGGTTTAGCCCGAAAATATGTACGTTGGCAGAATATCGCGATTGAGGCTGCCCGGCAATGCGGACGAGTCAAACTTCCCCGAATAGAAAAGCCGTTGGGAGTGGCTGAGTTTTGCGCCGACTTTGAAGCAGTTGAACTGAAGCTGATTTTCTGGGAGAAACATGGGCAAAGGGTAAGCGCTATACTGAACAGGACAAAACAGGTTAAACAGGTAGCGCTGTTAATAGGGGCTGAAGGAGGGTTCAGCCCGGATGATGTCAAGCTGGCCCAGGCGCATGGTTTTATTCCGGTGGGTTTAGGCCCTCGTATTTTAAGGACTGAAACAGCGGCGGTTACGGCTTTGTCCTTGATTCAGTATCAATTAGGAGATTTAAGTTAAACAATTTTGCTGAGGGAATATATACCTCAAAAGGTATGTATTCCCTTTGTTGGTGATAAATTGAGAATTTGCTTGTTTTTTTTAAAAAACATATTGCTTTAGTCTCAAGTTTTGTTATAAATTAAAAGATAGCGTAAGCTTAGTGTTTGTTAATAGAGCATTTGCTGTATTATAAAACAACATTAACTCTGAAATGGTAGCATATTAGTACTAAAATAATCATTTGTGCTGAATAGTAGTAACTTAAGCTGTTGTAAATATAATAGTTGGCATTATAATTGCTATATAAATGCTATATAAAGCTTTGGTTTTACTGATTTGCCGGCAATGAATAAGGTAGCAGAGAGTAGTGGAAAATAATTTTTTAGTTGACATTGAATATCCAAATGTAATAGACTTGCCAAAATGTGGAAAATTACCTAACCCATTATTTTTATTGCACTGATTGGGTGTGTATGGTGATATAAGTGGCACTGGCTTAAGGGTAAGTTAAAGTGGCAAACGAGGGGAGAATTATGGATTCATTGGGCAGAAGAATTAGGAAGTTCAGAGAATATAAGGGATTATCCCAAAGCGAGATGGAGAAGATAACCGGTATAAAGCGTGAATATTTATCCAAAATAGAAACGGATGATCTTAAGAATCCAACTTATCTTACCCTGCTTAAAATTTCCAAAGGTTTAGGGATAAGCATTGCTGAATTACTGCAGACGGCGCAATCGGTGACTGCCAAGCAAGAGCCGGTAATCGAAGTAGTCTCCAGCCTGAAGCAGGATAAGCGGTTGAAACAGGGGGTAGAGGCGGGTAAGTATGTAGCGGTACCCATCATCAATGCTGAAATAGCCGCCGGGATTCCTACTTATATAACTGAGGGGAATATTGAGGATTATGCTCTTATATTCTCCAGTTGTATTAAACCCACTACCGATTTTCATCGCTATCGCTGTGTCTGGGTTCAAAAGAATAGTCGCAGTATGTCCCCGGTGATTGAGCCGGGCTCTTTAGTCTGTATTGATTCCTATCAACGCGATCCCACTTTGCTTGGTAATAAAATTGTGGCTTTGCGGGAGGAGGATGGCGGCTGTACTATTAGAAGACTTAGACTGGAGAAGAATTACTTAATGGGTATTCCGGAAAATATAAGGGAATATAATCCGGTAATATTTACCTATAACAGGAAAAGGGCCGGTGAAAAGAATCCGGTAGTAGGCAAGGTTGTCTGGTATTGGAATGTAATTGATGATTGATAGCGTTATTGGTTGAAAAAGTAATATATCCCCCCTATCGGTTTTAAAGTTAAGCCTGCTTTGGTGAATTCCAGGGCAGGTTTTTTTGTGCTATAATACGCCGGGCAGGTCGTTTGTCTGCTGTAACAGGAGCTTATATTGCAAAAATTTATAGTGGCCGCCATTCAAATGGATATAGTCTCAGGGGATAGCCGGCTAAATCTTGAGCGGGCCAGTGATCTTATAAAACAGGCCGCAAACGCCGGCGCCCGGATAGTATGTCTGCCGGAGTTATTCAATACGGGTTATGATTATCCAACTATAACCCAACAGGTAGATACCTTGTTTGTCCAGGCGGTAAGCCGGTTAAGGCAGTTAGCCGGCCGGCATGCATTGTATTTGATTAGCGGCAGTATGGCTGAAAAAGTGGCGGGCCGGATCTACAATACCTGCTTATTGATAGACCCGCGGGGAGATATTAGCGGGAGGTATCGCAAAATTCATCTTTTCGCTCCGCTGGCTGAGCCGCAGCATTTTACTGCCGGCGAAGAATGCGCTGTGTTCAATACTACGCTGGGCGCTTTAGGGATTATGCTGTGTTATGATTTACGCTTTGCTGAACTTAGCGTAAGGCTTGGTTTACAGGGTGCGCAGTTGATATTTGTGCCCTCGCAGTTTCCCGATCCCCGGCTTCACCACTGGCAGGTATTACTTAAAGCCCGGGCTATCGAAAACCAATTATATGTAATAGGGGTTAACCGCTGTGGCAGTGACTTACGAAATAGCTATTTCGGCAATTCAATGGCGGTCGATCCTCAAGGAAGGTTAGTGGGCAGTCTGGGGCGATCTGAAGGGATTCTTCTGGCGGAGATAGATTTAGCCCGGATTGAACTGACCCGTAAAAAACTTTATTATCTTAAGTGACAGAAAAATAAACCGTCCATAAAAACGTCGAGAATTGGATTGCAATTTTATCCTATGTTTGTTAGTATAATTTCATTTCCTGGAAGTTGATTGTTGAAACTGGTTTTGTATTCGGAGGTTTAAGATGGCAGAGATAAAAAGGGCATTAATCAGCGTTTCCGACAAGACAGGGGTGGCTGAATTTGCTAAGGGTCTGGTTGATTTAGGAGTGGAAATAATTTCTACCGGAGGAACCGCCGAGTTACTTAAACAGCAAGGGGTGACGGTAAAAAAGGTATCGGAAGTAACCAAGTTTCCTGAAATGTTGGACGGAAGGGTAAAAACCTTGCATCCGGCCGTCCATGGAGGTATATTAGCCCGGCGTGATCGACCGCAACATATGCAGGCACTTGCAGCACAGGGGATTACCCCGATAGATATTATAGTGGTAAATTTGTATCCATTTCAGAAAAAGGTGGCTGACCCGGCGGTGGTTTTTGAGGATGCAATTGAGAATATAGATATTGGCGGTCCAACCATGATTCGTTCGGCGGCTAAGAATTTTCAAGATGTGGCGGTGGTAGTCAGCCCGGCCGACTATGCTGACATTTTAGCTGAAATGAAGGCCAACGAAGGCAACTTAAGTTTAAAGACCAAATTTGAGTTAGCTCGCAAGACATTTCGGCATACGGCCGATTATGATCAGGCTATCAGTAATTATCTGGAAAAAATAGAAGCGGTTGATGACAAATTTACTAAAGTTGAATCAACCTTTCCGGCGGTTTTGCGTTTGGGTTTAAAAAAGATACAGGGATTGCGCTATGGGGAGAACCCACATCAGCAGGCGGCATTTTACCGGGAATTGGGTTGGGAGGGGCCTGGGGTGGCTACTGCCCGGCAACTTCAGGGCAAGGAGCTTTCCTTCAATAACATATTGGACCTGGATGCTGCATATCAATTAGCCTGGGACTTTAAGGAATCGGTAGCCATAGTTATTAAGCATACAAATCCATGTGGAGTGGCGGTGGCCGATGGTTTGTCGGATGCTTATTGCCGGGCGCGGGAGACGGACCCGGTGTCTGCATTCGGGAGTGTATTGGGGTTTAACCGGGTGGTGGACTCAGAGACGGCGGTGGAAATTGTCTCAACCTTTGTAGAGGCGGTAATCGCTCCCGGATTTGATCCCAGCGCTTTGGATATTTTGCAGACCAAGTCAAACTTAAGACTGCTGGCGGCTCCCGGGCCACAGTCTCAGACGAAAATGGGCTGGGACTTAAAGCGGGTATTGGGAGGGGTGTTGGTTCAGGATAGGGATGCTCATGAGCTGGATCAGCAAGCATGTAAGGTAGTCACCAAGCGGCAGCCCACCAAAGCAGAATGGAAAGCAATGACTTTTGGCTGGAAGGTTTGTAAGCATGTAAAATCCAATGCAATTATATTTGCCAGCCAGAACCAAACGGTGGGTATTGGCGCCGGCCAGATGAGCCGGGTGGATTCATCGAGGCTGGCGGTTATGAAGGCCAGGATTCCCATTAAGGGTACAGTGGTGGCCTCGGATGCCTTTTTCCCATTCAAAGACGGAATAGATGCGGCAGCGGAAGCCGGAGCTACTGCGATTATTCAACCCGGTGGTTCGCTGAGGGATGAAGAGGTAATACAGGCTGCCGATGAGCATGGGCTGGCCATGGTATTTACCGGGATAAGACACTTCAAGCATTGACGAGGGGTTAAGGTCATGTATCGTAGGACGAAGGTTAAATTATGGCTGTTATTATTGGGGATGTTACTGAGCCTGGTTTTTATTAAGCCGGGCAGTTGTTATACCGTTTCATCTTCGCTGCGCCAGGGGGCTCGTGACCTGGATCGGGATCTGGGCCAATTGGGGCGGACGCTGGCTGATATGGAGCGGGATATTAGCTCACAGGAGGCAGTTACCACCCACTTGGAAAAGCTGGATAAGACCATGAATCATCTCGGTCAGGCAGCCCGGCAGGTCAGAGATGGATTTGCCGCTTTTTCAGAAAGGCTTCCGGTAATATTAAAAGATAAAGCATTGCAGCAGTTAGCAAGGCGTCGACAGGCCGGGGCCGAGGCTGATTTTGAACAACGCTGGACGCAGTTATCCGCTTTAATCGCTCAGTTAACCCAGCTTAAACAAGCGCCGGAAACGGAACAATTAGCTATTATAAAAGCATGCCGGCAAGCCTTGGGAAAACTTATTGTCAGCCAGCACAACCCCTTGAATGTCAGTAACCTGCCGCTTAAAGGGGTGAGTTGGGAGGATAATTCGTCGCCAAAGATTATGCTGCCCGCACTCAGTGTGCTGCCCACTGCTGAAGATGTGGCCTCTGATCCGAATACCGCTTTTGATTCCTCAATAAAAAAGCTGGCCAAAGAATTGGATTATGATCCGCAGAAAATGTATGGCTGGGTTAAAGCCAACATCCAATATTTGCCCCTGTTCGGTTCTATAAAAGGAGCGCAGCGTTGCTTCTGGGATCGTGAAGGCACTGATTTTGATCAGGCGGCTTTGTTGATTGAGCTACTTAGAGCGGCCAAGATACCGGCCCGCTATGTTTATGGAACCATGAGCCTGTCGTCGGAGGCTGCCGCCAAATGGCTGGGAGTGGATGAACCACAGGCGGCTCAGGCCATCCTGCAGCGGGGAGGAATTCCTTATCAGGCCGGGCTGATAGAGCGGGTATGGGTTAAAGCGTATCTGGATAATACCTGGATTGAGTTTGACCCGGCTTTTAAACGCGTTAGCTGGAAAAATGATACTGAAAATAATGCAGCGCCTTCCTGGATGAAGCTTGTCGATGATGAGCGAGAGCCGTTGCAGACCGCCCTTGGAATATCATTACCTGCCGTTGATTCATTGAAAGAGGGTCCACCGAGCCTAATGATTGAGCCGGAAGAAGATGATTCAACCAGCACGCTGGCCGCATCAATAACGGCAAGAGAGTGGGAGGCGACTAAAATTCCGGCAGAGTTTCAGTATTGGGTGAAAGTAGAATTAAATACAGCCCAGGGTACCAACTCATGCAGTTCAAGGCAACTGAGCATGGCTCAAGTGTTGGCCCGACCTTTAAGCTTGCTTTATTTACCGATAGATACTCAAGAAGCCAAGATATTAGAGGCCTTAACCCTGCAACTGGCGGATGAGGTCGATGCTAAGTCGGGGAAGATCGGGTATATGCCGGGATATCTGGTTAAGGTCAGGCCGCATTTACTGCTGGGAGATGAGATTATAGCCAAGGGAGAGCCTGTTTATCTGGGTACTCCGCAGTACCTATCCGTGAGCTTTAAATCACCTTTATCATCCATCACTCCGCTGAAGCACTTGGTAACGGCAGGAACTTGTGCCACTTTAGGCTTGAATATGGGTGGTATAACATTGGAGTCACTCAATAGCCTGGAAGCTGAACCGGCCTCTGCCGGTAGTCTGGTTCAACGACTGAAGAACTATGTGGCCGAGCTCTGGAATGAAGAGTTAGGCCTGGGGGTGTTTAAGCATACCGCCCTGGCCTATCATCAACAGAATGGCCAACTCATCAGGTTACTATCCCAAAACAATGAGGTGCGGGCGGTGCCCTTTATGGGTGAGGCATTGGTATCTCAGGCGGCAATGGTTAACTACGCTTTTGATATACCGGTTTTTTTCTATTATAGCGGGGTGAACTTTGATTTACAACGCAACAGCTTTGTAATTACCCCGTTGACGGATAGTTCAACCGCCGCCAACCAGTTTTTGGCTCAGGTGGGAACCTACGGCTCTATGCTGGAGCATCGGGTGCTGGAGCAGATTGAGGATGAACGGCTGGTAAACGCTGAGGCGGTTTCGGCGGTAAAAGCCTTAATGATTGCCCAGCGCCAGGATATTCCGCTGTTTCATATAACCGCTGAAAATAGTGACCAGATATGGCCCAAGCTTCAGTTAAACCAAACCATTCTCCAGGATATTGAAGCCGCCGTATCCCGAGGCTATGAGGTAACTACTTCCCAGCGTGAGGTTAAACTCAATGATTGGCAGGGAGTGGGTTATGTTGTCTGGGATACGGAAGCCGATGCCGGGGCATATTTAATCAACGGCGGCCTGGCCGGTAGTTTTGCAGGAACCGGCGGGGCTACTACTTCAATTACCGGGTCATTGCCCAGGAGTTTTTGGGGTAAATTAATTGTAATTATCCTCATCTTGGCGGTGGTGCTTGTTTTGGCGGCTATGTAGCGCTATGGAGTTAGCCGAGATACAATTGATAGATGTCTTAGAGCGAGCGCTTTTAAAAAAGCAGCGGGCGATTAATGTTCAGCTTAAGACAGTCCAAAAACACGAAAATAAGCTGACTAAAGCGTTACTGAAAGAGCAAAAAAGGCAAGCGGCTAAAGATGAAAACAGAACAAATCCTGCTGTAATCCGGTATAAGGCAGATGTCGAAAAACAAAACATAACAAAAACCCAACTTGAAGAAAAATTAAGCACCATCAAACTTAAAATTATGGAGCTTAAGCAAAGAAAAGCGGCTGTTTAAATTAGCGGAAGTTTTTATGTCATGTTACACTTACAAAGAGGAGGTGAAGTAAGTGCCGATTTTTGCGGGCTTGATGAAATCTAATTTAATACACTTACTTGGACTTATAGTTTATGGTTTAGTACTTATTGGTTTGACCGCCCTTGGATATAAAATAATAGCTTCAGTAGTAGGCTTCAAATCGGCTGAAGCCTCCGAAAAACAACATCTTTTTATGGGACTTGTTACATTAGGACTAATAATCGGATTTAGTTTGATTATAGCCATTACCAGTTATGAATCATCTCCTGAAGTAGTGCTGGCTTCGGGTGCAAATATAGTGGGTGCCAGTGGAGGGGGTTGTGGATCAAAAGCCAGGGATGTTTCTTGTGGCGGGGCTGCCCACCCACCTGCTCCTTAAGGTAAATCCGCACTAACCCCGGCTGGAACTAACCCCGGATGGGAGGCCAGTCAGCCAGTTGGAGATAATAACTTCAGGGAAGCGAAAGAGAGGAAACTATGCCGGAATTGCGTAAAGACCCCATAATCGGAAGATGGGTGATTATTGCCACCGAAAGAGCTAAGCGTCCCACTGATCTACACGTTCCTGCAGAAGATTCACCAGAGGGGGGATTTTGTCCTTTTTGTGAGGGGAATGAAGATAAAACCCCGCCGGAAATCCTGGTCTATTGCAAGGATGCTGAACATAAGCCCAATACCCCCTGCTGGAGTTTAAGGGGGGTACCCAATAAATTCCCGGCGCTCCAGATCGAGGGTGGATTAAACAAACGCGGTGAGGGCATGTTCGACAGGATGAATGGCATAGGGGCGCATGAGGTTATTATAGAGACTCCCCAGCACGTTAAATTTATGTCCACCCTCACTAAAGAGCAGATTGAAGATTCATTGTGGGCTTATCGGGACCGGATATTGGATTTAAAGAAGGATAAACGTTTTCGCTACGTACTTATCTTCAAGAATCAGGGTATAGCAGCCGGGGCCTCCCTGGAACACACCAATTCTCAAATTATTGCGTTACCTATTGTACCCAAACGGGTGGCTGAGGAAATTGAAGGGGCTAAAAGGTATTACGCTTACAAGGACAGATGTGTATATTGTGATATTATTCGCCAGGAACAAGAGGCCAATGTTCGGGTAATTAATGAAAACCGTGACTTTATTTCAATATCTCCCTTCACGCCTCGCTTTCCATTTGAGACCTGGATTTTGCCTAAGTCGCACGCCGCCGGTTTCGAAGATCTGCTTAAGGAAGAAGTTGAACAACTGGCGTTCATGCTCAAGGACACTCTCATGAGAATCGATGTGGTGTTGAACAATCCTCCCTATAACTATCTTATTCATAATTCCCCTTTCCACAATCGAGACGGTGATTGCTATCATTGGCATATCGAGATTATTCCAAAACTAACCAAGGTGGCCGGTTTTGAATGGGGAACCGGTTTCTATATCAATCCTACCCCGCCTGAGGAAACAGCTAAATACTTGCGAGAGGTCAAAATTTGATACTGACTAAAGCCATATATTAAGGCGCCCTTAAGCCAAAGAATGGAGTCAGCCTGGGTATTATTACTATCTCGTTTTGTCATATTTTAGTATAAGGAGAAACCATGAGCGCCCCGCTTAAGATTTTGTTGATATCATCGGAAGTAACCCCGTTTGCCAAAACCGGCGGCCTGGCGGATGTTGCCGGTTCACTTCCCAAGGCTTTGCATAAGTTAGGGCATGATGTCCGCATATTCCTGCCCTATTATAGGATGGTAAAACAAGGCGGCTTTACAACTAAAACCGTAATTGAGGATTTGCCGGTCGAAATTTCCAACCGAACCGAATTTTCCAATATTCTACAAATTGATATGAAGCCCGGAGTTCCGGTATACCTGCTTGAGAATGATAAATATTATGATCGGCAGGAATTATATGGCACCCCAACGGGTGACTATAAAGATAATGCGGAACGGTTTATTTATTTCTCCAGAGCGGCCCTGGAGATGATTAAGACACTGGACTTTAAGCCTGATATTATCCATTGCAATGACTGGCAGACCGGGCTTATTGCGGTGTATTTAAAGAGTCTTTATTTGTATAGCGACTGTTTGCAGAATGTGGCTACCCTGTTTACGGTGCACAATCTGGCCTATCAGGGTAATTTCTGGCATTTTGATATGTCGCTTACCGGATTGGGTTGGGAGTATTTTATTCCGGATTGGGTTGAGTTCTACGGTAAAATAAATCTACTTAAGGCCGGAATATTGCACGCTAATATAGTAAATACCGTAAGTCTCCAGTATAGCAAAGAAATTCAAACTCCTGAATATGGGTTTGGTTTGGACGGGGTGTTAAGAGCCAGAAGTAAAGATTTATATGGCATAGTAAATGGCCTGGATTATGATGTCTTTAATCCGGCCACCGATCCCCATATTCCTCATAAGTATGATCACAACCGGTTGGATCAAAAACTAAAAAACAAAGCGGCGCTGCAAAAAACCCTGGGATTGCCCAGGTCAGATAAACCGATAATCGGCATGATCAGCCGCCTGGCCGTCCAGAAGGGTTGGGACTTGATTGCTAATGTGATTGATGAGCTGATGCAACTTGATTTGCAATTAGTGGTGTTGGGGGCTGGTGAAGAAGAGTTCGTGGCGATGCTTAGGCAGATTGCCGAGAAATATCCTGAAAAGGCGGGGCTTATGATCGGTTTTGATGCCAAATTGGCGCAGCTTATTTATGCCGGCAGCGACATGTTTCTCATGCCCTCCAGGTATGAGCCTTGCGGTTTGGGGCAGTTGATTGCTTTGCGCTACGGCAATATTCCCATCGTCCGGTCTACAGGGGGATTGGCCGATACCATTAAGAATTTTAATCCCAGAACTAAACGCGGAAATGGGTTTGCCTTTAAGAACTATTCTTCTAAAGAAATGCTGGCAACTATTAAAAGAGCGCTGAAGGTCTATGCTGATAAACCAAGCTGGCGGGAACTGATGCAGCGGGGGATGCAGCAGGACTTCTCCTGGGAACATTCGGCCAAAGAGTATGTGAAACTTTATGAGAAGGCTATAAAACAAAAGCGGAAGGTTAATTAGTTGTTGATGTATTTTGTGCTGACAGTAGCCATTGTATTAAATGCGTTGGCAAATATTTTTATGAAGATGGGCATGAATAAGGTGGGGGGGCTTGACATGCGGCCGCCGTTGAGCTGGTTTTTAAACATGCTGGCCAATCCTTTTATTTTGATGGGCCTGTTTTGTTTCGGCTTGGGGTTGGTGGCTTATAATTATGTGCTGTCTCAGATAAACCTGAGCATTGCCTATCCTATCATGACCAGTATCGGTTATTGCATTGTTATTGTAGTCTCCTGGTTGTTTTTGCAAGAGAAGATCGTGCCCGTTCAGGTATTCGGTTTTTCGCTTATTATTGCCGGTGTATGGATGGTGGCCGGATAATCGTTATTTTTTCCCAGCTTATAATCTGCTAACGTCCGACAGACTCCTGGATTATCACTATAACCCAGGTGGCCAATATGTTGGTCCAACCAGAGCAACTGCTTTGAGCGTTTGGTTGTAAACTATTGCCATGCCATCACTTAAAACCATATATTTTAAGCCCTGGGGTGGCTTAGGGGATATTCTGCTGGCTACTCCGGCGCTTCAAGCGATAAAGGAGCGTTATCCTGAGGTGAGAATATACTGTCGGGATACTCCCTTAAGCCGTGATCTGCTGGCCTACAATCCCCATATTTACCAATTTGTGGCCTCCCATAAGGGCTTGCTTAAGACTCCTGACGATAAGTTAAACAGGATAACCAACCGCTTAGAGCAAGCGGAAGTTGTTTTCTATCCCTGTTACGGCAAGTTAATGCCTTCCCGGATGGATAATCCGCAGCATGCCATTTTACTTATCTGCCGTATGATAAGCCTGACTCCTTTAGATAATCGGGTGAGGATATATTTTTCTGCCGATGAAGAAGCCCAGGCAAAAGATATGGCGCATGAATTGGGTCAGCCGCTTATTGCTCTGCATGCCCAATCCACCTGTGCTAAGAATAAGGAATGGTATCCTGAGCGTTGGGAGCAGGTAGTGGGTTGGCTAAGCGACCGGGGTTTTAAGGTGGTACAGTTGGGGGCTGCCGGCGAGGCGCCCATTGCCGGAGCCGTAAATTTATTGGGCCAGCCCATCCGCCAGGCCCTGTGTTTGCTTAAACAAGCCCGGTATTTCCTGGGTATAGAGTCGGTATTTAACCATGCCGCCCATAGCTTTGGTATTCCGGGGGTAGTGTTGTTCGGCGCCTCCACTCCGGCGGTCTGGGGCTATGAGGAAAGCGCCAACATCTACAAAAAGCTTGTCTGCCAACCTTGCCTGGACCTGCTGCACGATAAGTGTCAGGTACGGCGTTGTATGCAGCAGATTACTCCAGATGAGGTTATACAGGCGCTGTCTTCGCTTATGAGTTAAGATGAGTAAAAAATGTGCTGGCTATGGTTGTTTATAATAGAGGAGAGGCATGGAAGGGCAAAAGGTAAAAATTGAAAGGCTGGTTTCAGGGGGGTATGGCCTTGGCTATTTGGATGGGCGGGTGATCTTCGTGCCCTACAGCGCTCCCGGCGATGAGCTGATAGTAGAAGTAGTTTCAAAGCGCAAGGGCGTTCTGTGGGGCCATATAAAACAAATTAAAAGCCCCTCGGTATTGCGGGCGACGCCGTTTTGTGCGCATTATAAGCTTTGCGGCGGCTGTCAATTACAGCATATATCCTATACGGCGCAACTTGAGCAAAAACGACTCATGCTGGCTGATACATTAAGTCACCTGGCCGGGCTTAAAGATATAGCGGTAAAGCCCTGCCTTGCATCCCCCATAAACAAGGGCTACCGCCGCCGGGTAAGGCTGCATTGTAGCGCTGGAGAAATTGGTTTTTATAAGCCCCAAAGCCATACGATTACCCCTATAGATAATTGCCCCATATTGACGCTTGAGATAAATGACTGCCTTAAACAATTGTCGAACTATCCGGCGTTACATTCCATTAGCGGCTTGTCTGAAATCAGGCTTATGCAGGGTGATGGGGGGCAGCTCATTATGAGCCTTAAAATGGATTATCCCCCCAGTCCGGCGGTTATTAATAAATTCCGGGATAATATCGGTGTTGCCGGGGCCGTGCTCAGCAGCCGGGGCCGCGATAAAATTTTATGGGGCCGGGATTATGCCGCTTTTTCAATGCAGGATTTTAGTTTTCGGGTAAGCGCCGGCGCATTTTTTCAAGCAAATACTAGCTTATTGCCGGGTCTGATCAAGCAGCTATTAAAAGCGCTCAAATTTAAAGCTGTCGATTCAGCGGTAGAGCTTTATGCAGGCGTAGGGGTCTTCAGTCTGCCGCTGGCTGAAAAAGTAAATAAACTCATAACCGTTGAATGGAATAAAAAGGCGGTAAGAAACGCACTATTTAATCTGGGCGCTAATAGAGTTAAAAATGTGATTGTATATCCGGTATCCGCCGGGGAAGGGCTTGAATTGTTGTATTCTAAGAAGCTTAAGCCCGGCTTGGTGTTGGTCGACCCGCCGCGGGAGGGTTTATCGGATAGGGTGTGTCAGCGGCTAAAACAACTGGCTGCCCGGCAAATTATTTATGTATCCTGCAATCCGGCCAGCTTAGCCCGCGATATGAAGCGCATCATGTCAACCGGCGCATATCAGCTATCGGAGATTCAGCCCTTGGATATGTTTCCCCATACTGCGCACATAGAATCAGTGAGCATTTTGGTTAAAAAATAAATTCATCCTTTTTCCAAATGGGGTATTTTTCAATTTCCCTGGCGATGTCCTTCGATATGCCGGGTTTATCTAGCTTATAATACATGTATTTTTTATAGCCTTCCACTCCCGGTTGATCATAAGCGTTAACATTTAATAATTCCCCTTCAAAAGCGGTGGCCATTTCAAAGAAGAATATAAGTTCACCCCAGCTATAGGGGCTGACTTCGGGTATGATTATGGTGCAATTAGGCCGTTGCTCCTTCACCAGTGACCATTCGGTGGCCTCCTGGGCCAGCTTTATCAATTCCGAATATGATTTACCTGACAGAAAGTTGTCGCCCGGCGGGAGTTTTACATCTGAACTGAAATTTTCCACCCGGATAAAGGTAACAGTTTTATTATTTTCGCCTTCCACGTTGTTCTGCTGGATGGAGTGTAAATCATTGGTGCCCCGGCAGGCAACCGGAGTCCGGCCCACATTAACCACCTGCTGCTTATTATGATCCCAGTTTTCAAAACCCTGGGCGGTAACTGAGATTTCTCTTTCATATTTTTTACCCAGGCTTTCCGCCAGCAGTTGGGCGTACCAGTCGGCAGTGGCTTTTAAGCCTTCTGAAAACGGCATCGTAACCGCAATGGATTTGTTTTTATTTTTATAAAGGATATGCTGTAATACGGCATACATATAGGCCGGATTTTCATAAATGGATTCGGCAGCACATTTTTCAGCCATCGCCTTTGCCCCGGCCAGTACTTCTTCTATTTTCACTCCGATAATTGCCAGGTGTAAGAGGCCCATATTCAGCTCTGAATAGCGTCCCCCCACGCCCTTTATTAAAGGCAAGCTGCGAAAGCTTAATGGGTTAGCGGCTTGTGCTTGATTAACCTTGCTGCGCAGGGCGCCTGATTCGGGGTCGGTAATGGCCAGTATCTGCCGGCCGTATTTTTCGCCTACCCCTTGTTTAAGCCAGCGCTCAACAGTTTCCAGGGCAACTTTGGTTTCGGTGGTTTCTCCTGATTTAGATATTACCACCACGAAAGTTTCACTGGGTTTTAAATTCGCCAGCACCGCATTTATGGTTTCCGGATCCAGGTTATTTCCCTCAAAATAAATTCTGGGGGTACCCTTGCGTAACGAACTGAATTCATTGTAGTAGGGTGGACAAAGGGCGTCCTGGGCGGCTTTAAGGCCTAAATATGAGCCGCCGATACCCAGGAAAAGCACGTTTTTGTAATCACAGGCAATCTGCTCTCCCAAAAACTGAATTTCCTGAATATCTTTTTTGTCCTGAAACGGCAGATTAGCCCATTCTAAGCCTATATTTGTTCTGTTTAAAGCGGTATCAATCAGTTTCCTTAAGTGTTGGCGGGCAGTTGTGACGGTTTCTGATATTTGTTGCAGCTCATCGGCGGTGACCCCGTGTTTTTCGCCGATATTAAAGCTTAACATATTATTGAAATCGAATTTTATGTCTCGCATTACAGCCTCCTTCTGATAATCTGTGCGTAAAGGGCACCCCACTGTTTCAGCTTAACCGTAGCATTCGCCTAAGATGAAAAATAGTTCGCCGTTTTGGGGCATAACCCGCGCCGCCGGTAGTTGTTGTTGGTGTTTTTCTAAAATTTCTTTAATAACCGGCGCCTTGTTTTTACCGGTTACCAGAAAAATTATGTTTCTGGCATTATTTATTAGCGGTAAGCTGATGGTTACTCGTTTGTGCTCAAGCTTATCATTACTTGCGGCTACCGCCAGCCGCTTTTCCTCAAAAATGGCGGGATCATTTGGAAAGAGCGAGGCCGTATGACCGTCTTCTCCCACTCCCAGTATGATAAGGTCAAAAACCGGGAATTCGCCCGACTGTAATGCAAAAAATGAATTCAATTCCGCTTCATATTTTGTAGCTGAAATATCAGGGCTGTCTTCGGCGGTATCAATGGGGTGAATATTTGCTGTCGGTATATGGATATTTTTAATAAGGCTTTCTTTTATCATGCCAAAGTTACTGGCTGCATTATTAAATGGCACAAATCGTTCATCTACCAAAAAAATATGTGTCCTGTCCCAGGGCAGGTTTTTTTGCATTCCCAATTTCCGGTAAAAATCCTGGGGGGTGCCGCCACCTGAAACGGCCGCCGTAAAACGTTTCTCCGTCTTCACCGAATCTTCGGCTAGCGCCGCCCATTTTTTTATAGCAAAATCGGTAGCAGCAGCCTTAGTTTTAAATGCTAACACCTTGTATGTAATGTTCATTTGATGTATGTTCAGCTATAGGAAATTATAGAAAACTCATCCAAAGCCCGACAAGCCTCCCAGGAATAAATCCAGCCCCCAGCCGGCCGGCTGGTTATTTCCGTTCATAGGTTCCCATTAGCTTGGTTTCGGCCAGGATGTGTCCCTTTATTGCATGTAAGATAGTTTTTTTGTCAACTCTATTCCCCTTTAGGTTTAACATTGAATCAAGCGCATAAAGTTTAAAGAAATATCGGTGAGAGCCGTAACCCCGCGGGGGGCATGGCCCACCATAACCGAATCGACGGAAATCATTTCGCCCCTGTTTAGCGCCGTCGGCTAGACTTTCGGTGGCGGGTATGGTTTCCGGCAAATGATTCGCTTCTGCCGGTATATTGTAGATAATCCAATGTACCCAGTCACCTGCCGGGGCATCGGGATCATTACAGATTAGGGCTAAGCTTTTGGTTCCCGCAGGGGCTTCGCTCCAGGCAAGGGGAGGGGAGATATTCATACCATCGCAGGTATATTTTACCGGAATTTCCGCTTGCTGGTTAAAGGCGGCTGATGAGAGCTTCATGGTGTGCTCAGCCCTGGCAACGCCGGTGGATTGGCAGACGATTAAAAGTGCGGCTGTCATTAATAAGCACAGGGGATAGGGGGCTAATCTTTTATTAAAAACATATAAACCCATCCGCATGGTTTTTCCCTCTACAATTCCCGCCAGCGGCGGCCATCCCTTTCTATAAGCTCAGCCGCGGCTTCGGGGCCCCAACTGCCGGCGGCATAATTGGGGAAATCTTTGGCCGGTATACTTTCCCAGCGCGAAACTATCGGATCGACCACCGACCACATGGCCTCCACCCCGTCCTGGCGGGCAAACAGGGTTAAATCACCCTTTATGGCGTCTATTATCAATCTTTCATAGGCTGAGTGCATTTTAAAATTGAAGGTTTCCTCATAATTAAAATTCATGTTGACCACATGTGGGTGGTTATGCATACCTGGATATTTTACGCTTAACTGCAAACTTATCTCTTCTTCCGGTTGTATGCTGAAAATGAGCGCATTCGGAGTTAATACATCGCAGGTCCGGCCAAGCAGCCGCAATGGCGGTTGCTTGAATTGGATAAAAATTTCAGTGCTTCTCTTTTTCAAGCGTTTGCCGGTGCGAATGTAAAAAGGAACTCCGGCCCAACGCCAGTTGTCTATATATAACTTGGCGGCAAAAAATGTGGGCGTGTTTGAAACATGAGAAACATTTTCTTCTTCCCGGTAGGCCGGCACCGGTTCACCGTCTATTTTTCCAGGGCCGTATTGTCCGCGCACCGTGAACTGATAAATGTATTCTTCATCCAGCGGGCGTATAGTTTTAAATACCTTTATCTTCTCATCACGCATGAGATCAGCCTCGAACCCCACCGGCGGTTCCATGGCCACCAGCGCCATAAGCTGCATTATATGATTCTGCACAATATCCCTTACCACCCCGGCTTGCTCATAAAAGGCCCCCCGGTGTTCTATGCCCATACTTTCTGCTACCGTCAACTGTATATGATCTATATAGCGCCGGTTCCACAGCGGCTCGAAAATGCTGTTGCCGAAGCGGAAGAAAATAATATTTTGAACGGTGTCCTTGCCCAAATAATGATCTATACGATAAATTTGATCTTCATCGAAATGTTTTTGAATAAACTGATTCAACTGGATGGCTGAAGCCCGGTCACTGCCGAATGGTTTTTCAATGATAATTTTGGCGTTATATTTCCCCTTGCACATATTATACTGGTCCAGTTTTTCTATAATGTTTTTTGCTACTGCCGGCGCTACCGCCAGATAGTATAACAGGTTGTTCTTTTCCTCCCGGTCGCCAATTTTGCTGATACGTTCACATAATCTTTCGTGTTCATCTTCAAAACGGGTTGGTAAATAGAAAAGATGGCGGCTGAATTCTTCAAAACTTTTATCGTCTATGGATTCAGGGATAAACTTATCCAGCGCCTGGCGGATGTAACTTCTGTATTCTTCATCGGACAACTCACGCCGGCCAAGGCCGATGATGGAAAAATCGGTAAAAATTTCTTCTTCCCGAAAAAGATGATACAGGGTAGGCAGCAGTTTCCGCCGGCTCAAATCACCGGTGCCGCCAAAAATTAACATGGTAAACGGCCCCAGCTTGAAATCTTCAGTGGGGACTTCACATGCCGGCAGAAAGCTGCTTTCTATCATAGAGGAATCATCACTGCTTTTATTTGGCATAGGTTATTACTGCCTTCTCTTCTATTGAAGCTAACAGGGAGTCGAAGGATTTTTCAAAGGCAATAACTCCATCGTTGAGTAGTTGGGCACAAACCTCATCCATATCAATGCCCAGGCTTCTGAGTTCATTAATAACCTGTTGTGCATTGGAAACTTCGTCAGAGGTTAGGGCTTCTTTCACTTCGCCATGATCCAAAAATGCCTCTAAGGTCTGCTCAGGCATAGTGTTTACGGTGTTTTTACCGATAAGCCCGGTAATGTATTTAATGTCGCTGTAGGCCGGATTTTTGGCGCCGGTGGAACCCCAGAGCAGCCTTTGATACTGTGCTCCTTTATGGTGTAATTGCATAAACTCCGCTGACGAGAAAATTTCTAAATGTTTAGCATAAATAAGCTGCGAATTAGCTACCGCCGCTTTACCTTTCAAGTGTAAAAGCTGGATTTTCCGGTCATGATCTTGCTCTTTAGCAATTAATTCATCAAGTAGCTTATCCACCAAAGTATCTACCCGGCTGACAAAGACACTGGCCACTGACCGCACTTTGGCCGCCTCCCCATCGTTTTGCAGCAGGCGTTTTATCCCTCTTATATAGGCATAAGCTGTTTCAACATATTGTTCTAAGGCAAATATCAGGGTGATGTTTACATTTATGCCCAAGGCGATTAATTCTTCAATAGCCTTAAGACCTGGTTTGGTGGAAGGGACTTTATACATGACATTGGGACGATTTACCTTTTGCCGGAGTCGTTTCCCCTCCGCTATGGTTGCTTCTGTTTCATAAGCCAGCTTCGGATTTATTTCCAGACTCACATAGCCGTCTTGTCCATTAGTTTTTTCATACACCGGTAAAAATATATCAGCCGCCGCCTGAACATCGCTTATGGTCAGCTCATCATATATTTTGAAAGTGGATTTGCCGGCGGCATGTGCTTTATGGATGTCTTCATCATAATCATTACTTCCACTTATGGCTTTATCAAAAATCGTAGGATTCGAAGTCATTCCGAGAAGCCCCAGTTCCAGCAACTCCTTTAATTTCCCACTTAAGATAAGTGAACGGCCAATATAATCCAACCAGGCGCTTTGTCCGAACGCTCCCAATTCCTGAATACTTGTTCGCGACATATTAACCTTCCTTTCTGGCTATGGTTTTTTTAACGGCAAGCACAATATCCGTGGCGGTGAGCCGATATTTTTTAAGCAATTCTTCCGGGGTGCCGGATTCCCCGAAGGTATCAAAAACAGCCACCATTTCAAGTGGAACCGGTTCATTTCTGGCCAACACCTCAGCCACAGCGCCCCCCAGACCACCATTTATCTGGTGCTCCTCCGCAGTGACTATGGCTCTCGTATGTCTGGCAGCATCTATTATGGTTACCTCATCCAGAGGCTTTATCGTGTGTATATTAATAACCCTGGCCTCGATGCCCGCTTTCGATAAGCTTTCGGCAGCCTTCAATCCTTCCGAGACTAAAAGACCGGTAGCAATTATAGTTACGTCGTTACCATCCCGCATCAGGTTGGCCTTTCCGATAGTAAAGGGGTCGGACTCCTTAGTGATAACCGGGAAGGGGGTGCGTCCCAGCCGCATATAAACCGGGCCGCAGATATCCGCCATGGCATAAGTTGCTTTTTGGGCTTCTATAGCATCAGCCGGGGATAATACAATAATATTAGGCAGCACCCGGGTGATGGCGAAATCTTCCAGACACTGAGCAGTAGCGCCATCGGCTCCCACGGTAATCCCGGCATGCGAGCCGATGAGCTTCACATTGCGCTTATTATAGCAGATGGAGATTCTTAAGATGCCATAGGCGCGGTTGGTCAGGAACACTGCAAACGAGCAGGCAAAAGGAATAAGCCCGTCCAGACTCAAACCAACCGCAGCTCCCAGCATGTCTTGTTCGGCAATCCCCAGGTTAAAGAATCTATCGGGAAATTCCCGCTTGAAATATTCGGCCCGGGTGGCATCTTCCAGATCGCCCGATAAAACCACCACTTTCTTTTTTCTGCGGCCAAGCTCCAGCAGCGCCTCCCCAAAGCCCTCTCTGGTGGCTTTCATCTCCATATTTTACCCCCGGAAACTTTTCATAATCGTTATTGTTAAAAGCCTAACTCCTTAAGCGCCATATCTAATTGTTCTTTATTCGGGGCCTTGCCGTGCCATTTGGGCTGGCCTTCCATGAAGGAGACCCCTTTGCCCTTTATGGTGTGGGCGATGATGATGGTCGGTTTATCTTTTACGGTGTCAAACTCATCGAGTGCGGAGATAAGCTGCTTTAAATTATGGCCGTCGACCTCTATCACCTGCCAGCCGAAGCTGCGCCATTTATCGGCCAGCGGTTCTTCGTTTTTTATTTCGGCCACCGCTGCATTTTCCTGTACCTTATTATAATCTAAAATGGCACAGATATTATCCAGCTTATGCTGCGCCGCCGTCATAGCGGCTTCCCAGTTCTGGCCTTCCTGTAGCTCCCCATCGCCCAGGACACAGTAAATCTTAAATTTAACCCGGCGGATTTTGGCCCCCAAAGCGATGCCGCCGGCTACCGATAGTCCCTGACCCAGCGAGCCGGTGGATAGCTCTACCCCTGGAACTCCGGTATGCACATGCCCCTGCAGCATACTTCCCAATTTACGAAATCGCTTTAATTCCGCTTTGGGGAAATAGCCGCAGTTGGCTAAGGTAACATAAACCACCGGGCTGGCATGCCCCTTGGACATGATAAACCGGTCCCGAATCGGCCAGCATGGATTATCGGGCTTATGATTCAGCTTGTAGTAATACAGGCTGATCAATATTTCCACCGCTGACAGCGAGCCTCCCGGATGACCGGAACCGGCCTCATGGATCATCTCCAGAATCTCTTTTCTGAAAAGGCCAGCCTTTTCTTCTAAGGCGGCAATATCAATAGTATTTTGCATAGTCATTTCCCATATTGCTAATGTATGAATTAATCCAGGCTCCGCCTGGTTTTAACCCCGTGTCCGCCAAATTCATTTCTCAGGGCGGCGATAACCTTGGCGCCGAATGATTCAGCCTGGCGCGAACGAAAGCGCTGCATTAGAGATAATGCGATAACCGGGGCCGGCACGGCTTCTTCTATAGCTTCAAGTACCGTCCAGCGACCCTCGCCGGAATCTTCCACGTAACCGGCTATTGTATCCAGATGGGCGTCTTTTTCGAATGCATTTTCGGCTAATTCCAACAACCAGGAACGAACTACACTGCCCTGGTTCCATAGATGAGAAATTTGCCCCAGATCGAGTTGGAATTCCTCTTTGGTCTCCAGCAGTTCAAAGCCTTCGGCGTAAGCCTGGAGCAGGGCGTATTCGATACCGTTATGGATCATTTTTACAAAATGACCGGCCCCGTTTTTTCCCATATAGGCATAGCCATCCGGCGGGGCCAGCGTTTTAAATATCGGCTCTAAGGCTTGGAAAACCTGCTCCTGCCCGCCTATCATGAGACAATAACCTACGCTTAAACCCCATATGCCGCCGCTGGTGCCGACATCTAAAAAGGATATTCCCTTTTCTTTAAGCGCCTGAGATCTTCTTATAGAATCCTTATAATACGAATTACCGCCGTCTATTAGAATGTCATTTTTTGATAAAAGAGAAGCCAGTAGCTCAATGGTTTTTTCAGTAGGCTCTCCGGCCGGAATCATAAGCCACACGGTTCTGGGTGGCGCTAGTTTATTTACCAGCTCGGCCAGTGAAATTGCGGTTTGGGCTCCTTTTTCGGCGGCGGCTTTTCTTGACTGTTCACTTCTGGCGAAGGCCACAATTTGGTGGCCGTCTTTTAATAGGCGTTCCACCATATTTAAGCCCATTTTTCCCAAACCGACAAAACCTGTTTTCATGGTTAGCTCCTTGTTTTTGGTCGGGGCCCATATCTGTCATGTTGTTAATTTATAATATCGTAACTCTAATATTCCTGTTAGTCAAGCAAGTTTTTTTGTAAGAATTTTATATGTAAAAACATGCTTTTATGTTATGATTATAGTATAATTAATTTTAATATATTTTTCCCGCAATGTGGTAAGCTGTTTTTGTAAACATTCTGGTCTTATAAGGGAGGTTGTACATGAGTCAAGCTGCCTTTTATCATCCTGGTATACGCAAAGTGGCGGTGATTGGTAATTTCCTGCCCAGGCAATGCGGTATTGCCACCTTTACCACCGATCTGGTTTGTGCCCTTAACGAAGAAGCTACTGAAATCGATCATTGGGTAGTGGCCATGAACGATGTGCTGGAGGGCTATTCGTATCCTGCCCCGGTTCATTTTGAATTAAACTATCAAAACCCGACGGATTATTTGCTGGCGGCTGATTTTTTGAATATGAACCGCTTCGATGTGGTATGCCTGCAACATGAATTTGGAATATTTGGCGGTAATTACGGAAGCCACATCATCAATTTACTGCAAAATCTCTGTATGCCGGTGGTGACCACGCTGCACACCGTTTTAGAGAAACCTAAACCGGGTCAAAAAGCGGTAATGGAAAGGATTGCCCAGCTTTCAGACCGGTTGGTGGTTATGTGTGGCAAGGCCAAGAAAATATTGCAAGAGGTTTACGGTATTTCTAAGGATAAAATCGTCTTAATCCATCACGGTATTCCGGATGTGCATTTTGTGGATTCCAACTTCTACAAAGATCAGTTCGGGGTGGAGGGCTGTAAGGTTATTTTAAGCTTTGGGCTTATTTCACCGGCCAAGGGTATTGAATACGTAATTGAGGCCCTGCCGGAAGTTATCAAAAAACATCCTGAGGTGGCCTATATAATTCTGGGGGCTACGCATCCTCATTTGAAGAAAGAACAAGGGGAGGCCTACCGGCTGGCTCTCCAACGCCAGGCCAGGGATTTGAACATAGCGGATTATGTCATTTTTCACAATCGTTTTGTTGAGCAGCGCGAATTGCTCGAATTCCTGGGGGCGGCCGATATATACATAACCCCGTATCTAAACCGGGAACAGATTGTCTCCGGTACCCTTTCCCAGGCCCTGGGCGCCGGAAAAGCCATAATTTCCACTCCCTACTGGTATGCGGAGGAAATGCTGGCCGACAGGAGAGGAAGAATTGTTCCCTTTCGGGATTCGGCTGCGCTGGCCACCCAGCTAATTGACCTGCTGGACGATGATGTCGGACGTCATGCCATGCGCAAACGGGCTTACACCTTCTGCCGAAAAATGATCTGGAAGGAAGTGGCGCGATCGTATCTGGATGTTTTTGCTCAAACCAAAAACAAAAGGCAAATGAGTCCGAACAGGATATTTTATGCCAAGACATCCCAGTTACTTCCGCATAAAATGCCCCAGCTAAAGTTGGATCATCTCCGCAGGTTGACCGATGATGTCGGTATTTTGCAACATGCGAAGTTCATCGTGCCCAACCGCTTTCATGGTTATTGTACCGATGATAACGCCCGGGCGCTAATCACCGTACTTATGGCGCAGTCACTGCTTCCTGATTCTGATGAGTTGGATAGTATGGCCTGTCGATATTTAAGCTTTTTGCATCATGCTTTAAATAAGGATAGTGGCCGCTTTCGCAATTTTATGGGTTACGATCGTAAGTTGCTCGAAGATGAGGGTTCGCAAGACAGCCATTGCCGTGCCATATGGGGTTTGGGAAGTGCGGTGGCTTCGTCTGAGTCAGACAGTATTGTCGGTATGGCGCTGGAATTATTCCAGCGCAGCCTGCCGGCGCTATTGGAATTTGAAAGCCCCAGGGCATGGGCCTTTGGACTGGTAGGGATTCACGCCTATTTGCAGCGCTTTAGCGGGGACAGTGATGTGAGACGGGTCAGAGAGAAGTTAGCCAATCAATTATTCGACTTATATAAAGCTAATGCCGGCGATGAGTGGCCCTGGATTGAGAATAAGATGACCTATGCCAACGGTAAAATCCCTCAGGCGCTGCTCTTATCCGGACAGTGGCTTCAGCGGGAGGATATGCTCCAGGCCGGTATGCGTTCTCTGGAATGGCTGGTTAAGGTACAAACTGACGACAAAGGGCATTTTGTGCCGATCGGTAATAATGGCTGGATGTCCAGAGACGGCCACCGGGCCAGGTTCGATCAACAGCCGATTGAAGCCGAGAACATTATTGAAGCCTGCAAAGAGGCTTATAACATTACCCTGGACAAGAAATGGATTGCTGAGTCTCAGCGATGCCTGGAATGGTTTCTGGGCCGGAATGATCTGAGTGTAGCTTTATATGATTACAAGAGCGGCGGCTGCTGTGATGGCTTGAATGCCAACGGTACCAACCAGAATCAGGGGGCGGAATCGACCCTGGCCTGGTTGTTGTCTCTTTTGCATTCATATTCACTGGTCAGCTTAAAAGAGTGGGCGCAACCTGAGCAGGAACTTAAATCCGGGGCAACAGAGAAGCGAACAGGGGAGAAATGAATGTCCGCTAAGCCAATTGTTATGATTAGTTCCTATCCGCCGCGGCTTTGCGGGATCGGCACTTTTGCCGAAGAAGCCCGGGAGTTCATCCAGAAAGCCAATCCCGGCCGGGAGGTGCTGGTGGTAAGCCACACCGACGGGCGTGGTGAGGGAGTGTTCCCTGTTATCGATATGAGCAGAAATGATTGGTGGCGGGCGGTAGCCGATAAGGTTGACCAGTTAAAACCCTATGTAGTGCATATAGAACACGAATACGGCCTCTATGAATACCATGACCCACAAGGGAATGGGGATGGTAATCAAGGTTTTATCGATCTATTGACAGCCATTGCCGAGTGGCCGGTTATAATAGAGCCGCATACGGTTCACGGGCGTTTGCGGGATCATGAGGCCGGGTTTATCCGCCAGGTGTGCCGGTTGGCCGGGGTGGTCTTGTTTAAGTGCCATTATCAAAAATGGAGGCTTAGCTGGAATTTTCCCGGTCGCGGCTGGAAGACTCCTAGAAATATTATGGTAGTGCCCCATGGTTCGCGTCCCGACCGCCGTTGGGGGATAGCGGATGTTCCTAAATTACGTGAGGAGCCGGGGCTGGATAAGTTTATCCACATCGGTCAACATATAGTGGGGCTGGTGGGCTGGATTCAGTCCAACAAGCGCTGGGATATCCTGACCAGCATGTGGGAGGATATTGCCGCGGAAATTAAGGATCGTTGCGGTCTGGAGTGGAGCTTGTTAGCTGCGGGCGCCATGCGCGATCCGGCCGACCGGGAAGAGTATAAAAAATATAAGGGCCAGGTGCAGCTTTTGGAAAAAAAGGGCCTGGCTCACTATTATGAATTTATCCCGCGGGGCGAGATTTATTATAAGATAATGGCCTTATGCGATTTTATTGTGTTGCCGTCGGTGGATGAAACTCAATCCGGCACCCTGGCGCGCATAATTGCCCTGAACAAACCCTTTGTAACTACGGCTCCGATGGAGGGACTTACCGCCCAGGCCTTGGAGAGCGAGGGCGGGCTGTTGTTTACCACCAAAGAGATGTTGCGCCGAAAGGTCATCCGCCTGGCATGCAGTGAAAAGCTGCGGATGGAACTGGGGGAGAACTTGAGACGTTATCTTGATGATGTGGTTTCCTGGGAGGTGGTGGCCCGGCAATATAATGAAGCCTATAAACTGGCGCGGGAAGCTAAGCAGACGGGAAAATCCGTTGATCTGGATACTGAATTTTAGGGAGAAAGCACAATGCCTGATTTATCAGCTAAAGAACTTTTCAGCCGCCATCCGGGCAATCCCATTATTTCCATAGCTGACTTGCCCTATCAGGCTAATACCGTTTTCAATGCCGGGGCCACCCAGGTGGGTGATGAGATTGTACTCTTGATGCGGGTTGAGGATAGGCGAGGTATTTCGCACCTGACGCTGGCCAGGAGTAAAAATGGGGTCGATGCCTGGCATATTGATGCTCAGCCGACGCTTATGCCCGATCCGGCAAGACATCCTGAAGAGATCTGGGGTATAGAAGACCCCAGGATAACTTACCTTGAAGAGAAAGAACGCTGGGCGATTACCTATACGGCGTATTCGGAAGGCGGCCCGCTGGTTTCCATGGCCACCACCATAGATTTCCGGCATTTCGACCGCCATGGCCCAATCCAGCCCCCTGAAGATAAGGATGCGGCGCTGTTTCCGGTTCGCATCATGGGCCGCTGGGCCATGCTACATCGGCCGCTTTCCTCTATGCCCGGGGTTGGAGCTCACATCTGGATTTCCTTTTCACCGGATTTAAAACACTGGGGTGAACATTTGATCCTCATTCCGGCCCGCAAGGGTGGTTGGTGGGACGCTAACAAGATCGGTTTGTCGCCGCCGCCCCTGAAGACTGAAGCCGGTTGGTTAGTGCTTTACCATGGGGTTAAGAATACGGCCGGCGGGGCCATTTACCGGTTGGGACTGGCTCTTTTGGAGTTGAAGGATCCCCGTAAAATTATCGCCCGCTCTGACGAATGGGTGTTCAGCCCCAGGGAAAAGTATGAGGTGTTCGGGGATGTGGACAAGGTGGTATTCCCCTGCGGCTGGGTAGCCAGGGGGGATGAGATTTTACTATACTATGGCGGGGCCGATACCTGCCTGGCGCTGGCCAAAGCCAGCCTTGGTGAACTGATTAGCTGGCTCATGAAACAACCGGACATAATCCGGCCTAATTAAGAATCATAAGGATATATATGCGCATAGCAATGCTTTCGCCGATTGCCTGGCGTACTCCACCTGAACATTATGGCCCCTGGGAGGCGGTGGTTTCAATGCTTACCGAGGGCCTCATAAAAAGAGGCATGGAGGTTACTCTGTTTGCTACTTGTAACTCCCACACCAGGGGGAAACTGGTGGGGGTGGCTCCCTGTGGCTACGAAGAAGATAAAAACCTGCTGCCCAAGGTCTGGGAGTGTCTGCATATTTCCGAGCTGTTTGAGCGGGCGGATGAATTCGATTTAATTCATAATCACTTTGATTATTTGCCGCTTACCTATATGGGGATGACTTCCACCCCGCTCTTAACCACCATCCACGGCTTCTCCTCACCCCGGATTCTGCCGGTATATAAGAAGTATAATAAGCGGGCACATTATGTTTCCATCAGCGCTGCCGACCGCAGTCCGGAGCTTGAGTACCTGGCAACTATTCATCATGGTATCGAGCTTAGTCAATTTACATTACAGGAAAAACCGGGTGATTACCTGCTGTTTTTTGGCCGTATACATCACGATAAAGGGGCTAAAGAGGCTATAAAGCTTGCGCATATGTTCGGCATGAAGCTGATTATGGCCGGGATAATTCAGGATGAGGCCTATTATGAGCGGGAGGTCAAGCCGCACCTGGATGGTAAAAATGTGGTTTATGTGGGCAGCGCCGATGCTGAAAAAAGGGACAAGCTTTTGGGGGGCGCTTATGCGCTGCTGCATCCCATAAATTTTGAGGAGCCGTTCGGCTTATCGGTGATCGAGGCCATGGCCTGCGGAACCCCGGTGGTGGCCTTTAAGCGGGGCAGTATGTCCGAGGTTATATTAGACGGCAGAACTGGTTTCCTGGTGTCATCGATGGAGGAGGCAAACGCTGTTTTGAAGCGGGTAGGGGAGCTTGACCGGACAAAATGCCGCTGCTGGGTGGAGCGACGATTCAGCGCAGATAGGATGGTGGATGATTATATCGGGGTTTATGAGAATATTTTAGCCAAAACCAAACATGAGGATCATCGACCCTGGGGCTATTATGTTATCCTAAGCGATAAACCGGATCATAAGCTAAAAAGAATCATAGTATATCCGGGGCAGCGCCTGAGCCTGCAACGCCATCGTCAGCGGGCGGAACACTGGTACATTATACAGGGGCGGGCGGTGGTTACCCGTGATGGGGATGAGCTAAGTTTAAACAGCGATCAAGCTGTAGATTTGCCGTCAGGGGCCTGGCACCGGATTATGAATCCCGGTAAAGAAAATCTGGTGTTTATCGAGATTCAGAGCGGGAGTTACTTCGGCGAGGATGATATTGAGCGGCTGGAGGATGACTATGGCCGGGTGTAGTAACAGCCTTATAAAGCGGTATAGTAAAAATCCAATACTTACCAAAGATGAGGTTCCTTATCCGGTGCAAACCGTGCACAATGCCGGGGTAGTTAAGCATGCCGGCCGGTATATTATGCTCTTTCGATCCCATCTGCAAAACGGGCGTTCCATAATTGGCCTGGCCGAGAGTGAGGACGGTTTTAAATTCAAGGTTCACCCTGAGCCGTTTATAACCCCGGCTAAGCTTGAGCCTTTCGCTACCTACGAAGAGTTCGGGGTTGAAGACCCCCGGATTTGCAATATAGACGGGGATTACTTAATTACCTACAGCGCTTATTCCAGGCACGGGGTCAGGGTGGCTTTGGCCCGCACCGCCGACTTTAAACAGCTTGAGCGAATTGCGCTTATTACCCAGGCCGATTATCGTAATGTGGTTATCTTTCCAGCTAAAATTAACGGCCGTTATGTGCGGCTTGATCGACCCCACTCTGAGATTTCGCCCTGGTCGATCTGGATATCCTATTCGCCGGATTTAATCCACTGGGGTGATTCTAAGCTAGTTATAAAACCCCAAGCCTATCACTGGGACGAGCTAAAAGTCGGGCCGGGAGCCACCCCCATAAAAACCGATAAGGGCTGGCTGAATATCTTTCACGGGGTGTTTAAGACTATGGATGGGGCGGTGTATCGCCTGGGGGTGGCCCTGCATGATATTGATGACCCCTCCCGCATTTTAGGTGTAGCTGATGATTGGATATTGCAGCCGGAGGATGCCTGGGAGGTTACCGGATATGTGCATAATGTGGTGTTTTGCTGTGGTGCAGTGGCTGAACCA
>JAJRUS010000111.1 GCA_024277675.1 bacterium
CAACTCAAAGCATATAGGATTAAAATATACCGTTTTTCGATATAGCAAAAACAAAATGGCTACTTTAATCAAATTAAATCGCTAAGGCATCGCTTTAAACCGTTTTGTGCCGGTCAAGTCCGACAGACTCCTAGAGCTATTTGATGGTAACCTTCCGGGCCTTATCAGTCGCCGGGGCGCACTCTGTCTTTTCTATCACCAGATCGACGATAGCCCTCGCGGTTAAAAGCAGCTCTTTCTGGCTGTTGAGCAGGTGTTTCCTTACCTCGGACAAATCCTCCCAGCACTTGGCATAAAAGCTTTCCGGGTTCTTATTCTGGTCTCTCATCTGAATCCCCTCCAAACGTAATTTTGAGTTTTTGGCCCTGGAAAACGGCCTCTTTCAGCGGCAGATTAACCAAATTTCCCGGAAGCAGGGTATTGGATTTGAAGTTTCCGATTTCCAGAATCAACTCATCTCCCTTAACCCACATATTCATATCGTCTTTATTTGCACAGGGCAGTTTAAGATAGAGGTCATAGCCGGAACCGTTTTTCTCTATGGTAAATGGTTTCTCACGTAAGAATACCTGAGCCGGATCCTGCTCCTGGAAAATGGATTCGCCCATTTTTTCCAATAAATTTAAACCCACCATCTCATCATCAAACAATTGCGCCTGAAATATAGTTAACGGATGAAACGCCTGCCTGGCATACTCCATATATTTTTGCTGAATCTCCTGCCATTTGGCAAAATAGGGATCCTTTACGCTTTCGGGCAACACCTTGTTAGCCACCACCGCATCTACGGTGAAGCCAAACAGGCTCAAAAAAGTATAGGCGCGCTGGGATTCCTTGATTACCATCTTCTCCGGATTACACACCAGTCGCACGCTGCAAATATCGGGATCGGTCAATATTTTATGCAAGCCCCTAATCCTGGCATACAACTCCTCCACCGAGAAATAAACCTCATCCGTGGGCAGCAACACATTATCATATATTTTCTCCATTACCGGCTTAACCAGCTTTATTATACGGCGCTCTAAATGAAAGAAACGCTCCATATACCAGCGCATAATATCCGGCATGTTAAGCATACGCATAGTACTACCGGTGGGGGCACAATCAATAATGGCTACATCGAATTGTGCCTCTTCATAATACTGCTTAATCTTAAGCAGCGAAAACAACTCCTCCATGCCAGGAAATATGGCAAATTCCTCGGCAATCAAGCCCGTCATGCCCTGTTTATTGAGAAAATCTACGATAAAGGACTTTATATCGCCCCAGTTAAGCCGCATTTCATGCTGAACATTTACCTCCTGGGCATAGAGATTGGGACTAATCCGCTTTATCTCATCACCTATTGGTATGTCCATCGAATCAGACAGACTATGAGCCGAATCGGTGCTCAATACCACCGTCCGATAACCTAATTTGGCACATTTGACTGCGGTAGCCGCAGAGATACAGGTTTTACCGACTCCCCCTTTACCGGTATATAATATTATCCGCATGACTTTATTATACCAAAATTAAATGCCGCTTTCAAATGTTAAATATCCAGAAATATTAAACTTACTAATATAAGTGATGCATGCCATATTATTATATTCCGGGTTTTATGGTGCGCAAAAAATGCCCGCCGGCACAAACCAGCCAGGGGGGCAGCGGTTCCCATGGTTAAATCTTTCTTAATGATTTCAGTCTGTCACAGCTTGACTAAACAAGCGGCTTTTGTTAGCTTAAACTCATGCGAACAAAATCATATTGCACTTTTATCGTTTTAATCTGCTGTATCATAGCTTTAGCTTTTGAGCCGGGCAATGCCGGGGCCTGGGTGCGGCATAACCTGATAACCCGGTATGCCCTGGAGGGCCTAAGCTGGTTGGATGCCTATGACAAAATCACGGTTACTCCCTATAGCTACCGGGATGATTCGCTGAATCCCGATTGTAAAATAGTTTATACTAACCCTGATCCGGCCCAGATTTCACCGCCGCCGGAAAGGTTCGTATATTACACTCTGCAAAGTGAGGAAAAGGCGGGTTTTAAGGGTGTCGGGATAGGCCGGAAAACCTCAGCCCGGCAGATACTCATCGATTACAGTGATGAGCCTGACTGGGGAATGGATAAGGAGCTGAAACTATCCAAAGCCCAGTTTCTTATGGCCGGCAGCCATGGCTATCGCCATATGTATTATTCCGCCGGGGACTGGCACCTGCCATATTTGTTTTTCCCGCAAGGGGTAGCCCCAAAACGGGCGCAGCATTTTTACGGATTGGCTAAACAGGCCCTGTCCAGGGGTGATTTATACTGGGGATTCAGGTTCCTGGCGCGGGCGATTCATTATATAGAAGATATAGGGCAACCCTATCATACCACCCAAACCAGCCTGCGCTTTATTATCCCCGGCAGTCCCCTGGCTGGTACTACCCAGGCCACCAAAAACTATCATTTTGCCTATGAGAGCTATGTGGGCTATCGCTTGCAGCAAGAGGCAGCGGGATTAACCCCGGCTGATTATGCGACCGCATTAAAGCAGGCCCCGGCAATTAAAGTAAACGGGGTGGCCGGGCTACTAAAAAGTATGGCCGGCACAAACAATAAACATACCGGTAATACTTTTAGCGCCAGTGTTGACTTATTCGGCGCCGGACTGCGCTCTAAGCAAAAAGTACCGCTGACTCAAAGCCAGGTTGATGTTATGCTGAATAATCAAAAGCGAGTGGAATTTGACCGGATGGTTCAGCAGGCGCTAACATTAACTGGCGGCGGAGTACGCGGATTTATGGAGTATGCTAAGCGGGAGCTATTTAATGCAGACAAGTGATCAAACGCTGGATATACTTGAAGCATACGGGCTTAAACTGCTTCAGCCGCGCGATGGTTATCGCTTTTCAGCGGAGGCCCTGTTATTGGCCCGCTTTGCCGATATTCCGGCCGCTGGCAGGGTAATTGATCTGGGCTGCGGCTGTGGCATAATATCCTTGTTGTTAGCTAAACGGCCCAGGGTGAAGGCGGTGGTGGGGCTGGAACTACAGCCTGAACTGGCTGACTTGGCTAAAGAAAACGTTAAGCTTAATCAATTGCAACATAAGGTATCTATAGTGCAAGCTGATTTACGTGAAACAGCAACCCGGTTTGACCAATATGAGTTCGATGCCCTGGTGGCTAATCCCCCTTATTGGAAAGTGGGCGCCGGGCGGCTTAATCCAAATCCCGGTATAGCACAGGCCCGGCATGAGTTAGCCGGAGATTTGCCGCAGTTACTGGCAGCCTGTGCTTATCTGGTGCGCCCCAGGGGCAAGATAAACCTGATATATCCAGTGGCCCGTCTGGTCGAACTATTGGATAAGGTACGCCAATATCAATTACAGCCCAAGCAGTTGCAATTTATCCACGCCGATTACAAAACCGAGGCCAGGCTGTTTATGCTGCTGCTCAGTCCCCAGGCTAAAGCCGGTTTAAGGGTACTGCCTCCCACAATGGCTGGCTTAGTTAAGCTGAAACTATGAAATCTTTTAAACTTTATTTAATCATCGACCTGAACTACCCCAGCCGACATTCGCCGAATAAATTGGCTGAGGAGGCTATGAAGGCGGGGGTGGATTTGCTGCAATTACGCTATAAAGGGAATAACCTGCGGCTGCTCTGGGAGTGGGCTAATAAAATCAAACCCTTGGCTAGGGCTGCGGGGATACCCCTAATTATCAATGACCGGGTGGATGTGGCGCTGGCGCTGGATGCAGCCGGGGTGCATCTGGGGCAGCAGGATTTACCGGTTGCCGCTGCCCGCCGGATTCTGGGGCGGGATAAATTTATCGGCATCTCCTGTCATAATATAGAAGCTGCGCTGGCAGCCCAAAGCCAGGGGGTCAATTATGTGTCTATGGGGCCTGTATTCCCCACCCTGAGTAAAGCCGATGCCAAAACCCCGCTGGGATTTGAGCTGATTAAACAATTCAATGCTAAGCTTGACATTCCCTGGGTAGCCATTGGGGGAATTAAGCCGGATAACCTTGGTTCACTGGTTGAGGCCGGGGTTAGCCGGATTGCGGTTATTTCAGCTATCGCCCAGGCCGAGGACATAGCCCAGGCTACCAGGCAATTAAAGGGGATGTTATCCCCTGAATCTTGGATGTAGACCATGCAAAATCCCTCCATAACCTTAACTATCGCCGGCTCCGATTCTTGTGCCGGAGCTGGTATTCAGGCTGACTTAAAAACCTTTTCGGCTTTCGGGGTATATGGAGTATGTGCGCTTACGGCGGTAACATCGCAGAATACCAGGGGAGTACAGGCTGTTTATCCGCTGCCGCCGGAGGTAGTAGGTCAACAGTTGGATGCATTGCTGGCCGATTTTAAGGTAGCGGCAGTTAAAACCGGTATGTTGTGGGATAGTCAAATAGTAAAGCAGGTTGCTCTGCGGGTGAAAAAATTTGACTTGCCCTATCTGGTGGTCGATCCTATATTACGTGCCGGGGATGGCTTGAGCCTGTCAAAGGGGGGGCTGCTTAAAGCTATAGTGCAGGAATTATTGCCGCTGGCCTATCTCATCACTCCTAATCTTGGCGAAGCCGAAGCGCTATGTGGTTTTAAGCTGTATAACCTGCAAGACATGCAGGCTGCCGCCAAAGAAATTCAAAAGCTGGGCTGTTCCAGGGTGCTTATAAAGGGTGGGCATCTGCCGGGGAATGAGTTGGTTGACTTGCTTTATGATGGGCAAAAGTTCAAGGTATTTCCCCATCCACGCCTTGAGGGCAGGGGCTGGCACGGCACCGGCTGCGCCCTGTCGGCAGCCATTACCGCTAACCTGACTCAGGGGAAAACTTTAACCGAGGTGGTGACTGTGGCCCTAGCCTATATCGATACTAACCTGCAACAGGCATTTTTTCCCGGTCAGGAAGCCGGCCTATTAAAACATTGGCCCAAGTAATGATAAAAATTGATTGATATATTTTAAAGAGGCGAACCAGCCAGTATTTCAGAAGCGGCGACCCGGCCCGGTTCTAAATGGGCGTCCTTGTTGCATCTGCTGCTGCTGGATGGTCTGTTGCTTCTCATACATGATGTCCTGCGGGGTGACATCGGCGGGTTTCTCATCCTGCACCGGGAGTTCGGCGCAAGCCGAAAACAGCAAACATAATGCAGCTAAAATAAAAGGTTTTTTAAGCATTGTATCTATTCTCCATTTTCCCAACGCTTCCTGAAATCAGCCGCATTTTCTTCAATCCATTCCAGGGCAGCGCATTGAGGGTCAACCCGATGGCCTTGCTTTTTACATTCCCGTAAGCAATGTTTTTGAATCTCGGCTACTTCCTTTTTTATGCTTGCTTCCCAGGCCGATTTACTTTTAGTCATGTTTATGCTACCTCTTGTCAAAATACTAATTGCGGCATTCTATACCACAAAAAAATATTTTGCAAGTAAATTTTTGACTATGTCAAATCCTTGACTACCTATACCATCCCCCAAAAAGACAATGGCTGTTCTCGGGATTCATTTAATCCTTTATATTAGTTTATTATAATGCTATAGTTTTCAGTGACCCGTTATTTGGAGTATAGAACAAATATGGAACGCACTAAGGTTTTATGTACTATAGGCCCGGCCAGTTCCGCTGCCGGCATATTGAAAAAAATGATCCAGGGAGGAATGGATGCCGCCCGGTTGAATTTCTCTCATGGCAAGCCTGAAGAACATCTTGAAATCGTCAAACTCATCCGTAAGTTAGCGCAGAATTTGAACCGGCCGGTGGCTATAATCCAGGATCTGGCCGGCCCCAAAATTCGTATAGGCCGTTTCGCAGAATCGGCGATTGAGCTTAAGCGGGGAGCTGAGTTTATACTGACTGCAAAATCAGTAGTTGGGGATCAATCCAGGGTTTCGGTTAATTATCCCCAGCTTACCCAAGCAATAAAGCCGAAGGCTCGAATTCTGCTGGATGACGGCAATATAGCGCTTTCAGTGTTGCGGTTGTCGGGGGAGGATATTATCTGCCGGGTGATAACCGGTGGCCGGCTCAGTGATCATAAGGGGGTTAATCTTCCGGGAGCTAAGCTCAAGCTGCCGGCTTTGACCGAGAAGGATGTAGCTGACCTTGCCTTGGGAATCAAGGCGGGAGTGGATTATGTAGCGGTGTCTTTTGTACGCCAGGCTCAGGATATACTGGCGGTTCGCCGGGAAATCGAGCGTTTGGGCGGCGCTTTACCGATTATTGCCAAGCTGGAGACAGCTTCGGCCATAAAACATTTAGCCCGGATTATAAGCGTATCGGATGGGGTAATGGTAGCCAGGGGTGATCTGGGAGTGGAGTTACCGCCAGAGAGAATTCCGGGCCTGCAAAAGGACATTATCTCGCAAGCTAACCAGGCCGGTAAGTTGGTGATTACCGCTACCCAAATGCTGGAGAGTATGGTACGAAATCCACGACCTACCCGGGCTGAGGCTTCTGATGTGGCTAATGCTATTTACGACGGCAGCGACGTACTGATGCTCTCAGCGGAGACTTCAATCGGCGCTTACCCCTTAAAGGCGCTTTCCATAATGAATAGGATCATTAAAGTAACCGAGCGAAATATCCTGAGGATAAATGGTGATTTTCCTACGCTCAAAAAGCCTGATCACGGTGGCTCGGCAGATGCAGTTTGTCATGCTGCCCGTATGGCCGCCGCCCAGGTTAAAGCCCGCGCAATTGTGGCTTTCAGTCAATCCGGCTATACTGTGCTGGCGGCTTCCAAGTATCGGCCAAAACCACTTATTATAACCTTTACGCCAAGTGTGCTTACCCAACGCCGGGTAAATTTGTATTGGGGGGTGGTAAGTGAGGCGATGGAGCCTATTGAGCAAATGGATGAGCTACTGGCAAAGGTCAGGCAGCGGCTGATTGAAAAATATCACTTTTGCCCCGGCGACAAAGTAGTGCTGATTCTGGGCTTACCGCTGGCCGAACATGGAGTAACTAACCTGCTGAATATTTATCAGTTGTAATGATTATGGCTAGCAGAATTTCCCCAAAGTAGCCCCAGCCCAGACCGCCAGTACACCTAAGCCGACATTGGCGCTGATGTTTAAAAATAGCTTGATAAATTCGGCTTTCTGGATAAGCCGGAAGCTATCGTAACCGAAAGTGGAGAAGGTGGTAAAGGCTCCCAAAAAGCCAAACACCAAAAACCACTCCAACTCCGGACTAAAACGCAGCCCCTTGCCGGGACTCAATCCGGCTAAAAAGCCGATTAATAGACACCCCAGGAGATTGACCGCAAAGGTGCCGTAGGGAAAACCGGAACCGAAGACTTTATATGTTAAGCCGGAAACAAAGTAACGCATAAGCGTTCCCAGCATGCCTCCTAAACCTAAGAAAATAAACTTCAAAAAATCACTCCCGCCTAAAATAGTCGCTGCGATTAGTTTAATGACTTCCGTCAGTAAGCCAGGCTAAGCCCCTTGCCAGCTACCATATAGTTGATGTTCCAGCCCCAGGGCATCCAGCAGACGACCCGCCATGAAATTCGCCAGCTCATCAATAGATTTGGGATGCTGATAAAAAGCCGGCATGCAGGGCACAATTTTAGCGCCGGCCTGGGCTGCTTTCAACATATTTTCAAGCTGAATCCGGTTCAAGGGGGTTTCGCGCGGGGCTAAAATTAAGGGGCGCCCCTCTTTCAGGGTTATATCCGCCGCCCGTTCTATCAGGTTATTAGATGTACCTAAAGCTATACGCGCCAGGCTGCCCATGGAACAAGGTACCACCAACATGCCGGCTGTTTTGGTTGAGCCGCTGGAAATAGCGGCCATCAGGTTATTGTGGGCTATATAATGCAGCCGCTTATAATCCGGTTTGCCCAGTAAGTGATTAGCTGTCTGATCTCGTATCTCCTGCGGGGTGCCGGCAAGTTTAACCCCCAACTCTTCCTTTATTACCAGCTTCCCGGCATCAGAGATCAACAGAAAAATCTCGAATTCCTTATCGGCTAAAAAGCTCAATAGTTTTTTGGCGTATATTATTCCACTGGCTCCGGTGATAGCTACGATATAGCGCTTAATACTATTCTCCCCCCTTCGTAAGATTTTTTTAGAAGTTAGCATATAAAAGCACCGGCTGTCAAAAAAAAAAGCTGCAATTTGCTTGACAATTTCTAATAATCTGGACTATCATGTGTGTCTAAAGTGCAACACTTTTAGTCGATAACGAGTAAAACATGATACCCCTGAAAACCAATTAAAGTAGTTTTTGGGATAAACCAGGCCACTGCCCGGATACGCCAGCCTCTTTCTTAAGGACGTTGGATTTAAGTTTCCCATCCAATAAGGGATATAGGGGGCTGGTCGGACTTTTTTTGATTCAGCTTTTTTGCCGGAAAAAAATTTAATGTTCATTGATTTACATATCCATACCGATCAGTATTCCTTATGCAGCCGGCTTAAGCCGGAGGAATTGGTATATACGGCTCGTTTGTTCGGGTTGGATGGGATTGCCATCACCGAGCATAATTGCCTGTGGGAGGAGGGGGAGATAGCGGAGTTAAAACATAGAACAAAAACTGATGACCTGGTAATCTTGAGGGGCCAGGAAATCAGAGCCTATAAAGATGGTTTTTTGGAAGGAGATTTGCTGGTATTTGGAATAGATGAGGTGATAAGGGATGAGCTTTCCAGCCATGAACTCGTTGAGCGAGTCCATCAGGCAGGCGGGATAATCCTGGCAGCTCATCCCTTCCGGCCATTTCTGGGACTGGGGGATACTGTGTATAACCTGAACCTGGATGGTATCGAGGTGCTTAATTCCAATCATGCGGCAGCGGAAAATATAGCTGCTGAAACTGCCCGCCGTAAATTGAATATACCGGGTATTGGTGGCAGCGACGCCCATTGTGCGATTGATGTGGGTAATTATCTCACTTTCTTTGAAGACCGGATTGAGACTGAGGCGGCGCTGGTGGCGGCCATAAAAGCCGGTCATTGCCGGGCTATAAGCTTTAGTGAAATGTATAATAAGTAGAACAGCAGGTGGAATATATTGCCTAATTTAGATGCGGATGTAGCAATTATAGGCGCTGGCCTGGGTGGGGTTAGTACCGGCGCCTTATTGGCGGCCAAGGGCTTAAAGGTGCTTTTACTGGAGCAGGCGGCTTATGCGGGCGGGGTATGTGCCCGGGTCAGCCATGAGGGTTATAGCTTTCAGGCGGGCGGCAATATCTTGAACGGCTTCGAGTTGGGGGGCGGGCATGAGCGGGTGCTGGCTAAACTGGGGTTGTTTATTACCAAGACTCAGCTTGACCCGGGTTTTCAAATAGTGTTGCCCAATCACCGGCTGAATTTTAGTTCCGATAAACAACAGTTGTTGGCGGAATTCCAGCGGGAATTTTCTAGCGATTTTGCGGGGCTTAAAAATTTCTGGCAAACCCTGGAAGGCCTGGAGGAAGTATTTTATGAACTGCATCGCAGGGACAGCTTTTGTGTTCCCCATACTTTGAAGGAGAAGTATACCTACTTTAAAGAGGTGCAGCAACGCCTGGCCAGACACTATAAAGAATATGAGAAATCGCCGCTGCAATTACTGCAGGATAATGTATCCAGCGCGGAGGTTAAGCGCATGTTGGATACCTTGAGCTTTTTTTATGCCCAGTTGCCATTGGAGGGCTGTAGCAGTTTATTTTATGCTTACTTAACCGGTCTGGTGCGGCGAGGTATCTTCTATATAAATGGCGGAATCCAGGAGTTGGTAAACCAACTGGTTAGTTATATCGGCAAGCGCAAAGGGGAAGTTAGATTCAACTCGTCGGTGGTCCGCATAACCACCGAAGGCCGCCGGGCAGTGGGGGTGATACTGGCTGATGGTCAGAGCATAAGGGCTAAATATATTATTGCCAATACAACCCTCTGGAATCTATATGAACGATTATTGCCTGCCTCTTCCGGGTTACTTAAGAAGATAAAATTGCGAACTGAAGATATTACTCCCCAATGGGTGCCTTTCACGGTTTACCTGGGGGTTGATGAGGCAGTACTTCCCAATGAGATGCGGGAGCATGTGTTTTTATTAAATGATTATAAAAAGTTGGGAGATGTGGGTAGCTTGTTTGTTTCGCTCAGCCCTAAATGGGATGTAAAAAGAGCCCCTAATGGTAAGCGGGCGCTCGTGGTTAGCTGCTATTTGCCTTATGATAGTCGCTGGAACAAAGGTTCAGCTTACGCGGTGCAAAAGCAGCGGCAGATGGAACGGATCATTGATTCCTTGCGTTCACTGATTCCCTTTATTGATGAAGGAATCGAGTTTAAGCAGGCGGTTACTCCGCTTGATTTTGAAAAACAAACCGGCAGACCGCAGGGAATAGTCACCGGGTTGGCGGCTACCCCTTCCGGTTTCGGTTTTAAGAATTTTTCCAATTATACGCACTATAAGAACCTGTATATAGTTGGGGACACCAGCTTCCCCGGGCATGGCACAAACCTGGTTAGTATCAGTGCGCTTAATTTAGCCCGTATAATCACCTCATAATAAGAAGGTGCCCAGGAGGTAACCTTGAGAAATCAGATATTAATAGTAGACGATGAGGCCAGCATCCGTACCTCGCTGAAAGGGGTGTTGCAGGATGAAGGTTATGAAGTGTGCAGCGCTCAGAATGGGCAGGAGGCGCTGGAGATGATCAAGCACGAGCCGCCGGATATGGTGCTGCTGGATATTTGGATGCCGGGGCCGGATGGGATTGAAACCCTGAGTAAGATAAAAGAAATTGCCCCGCAGGTAGAAGTGGTGATGATCTCCGGCCACGGTTCCATCGAGACGGCGGTGCGGGCCACCAAGTTGGGGGCCTATGATTTTCTGGAAAAACCGCTGTCGCTGGATAAAACCGTGCTTATTGTCCAGCATGCGCTCGATAAAAGGCGACTGGAGCAGGAAAATATAAAGCTGCGGCATGAGATGGAAAAAGATTACGAGATAATAGGCAACAGCAAAATTATCCGGGAACTTAAAGAGCAGGTGGAGTTGGTAGCTCCCAGTGAGGGGCGGGCGCTGATTTACGGGGAGAACGGTACCGGTAAGGAATTAATCGCCCGCAATATCCATTGGTTAAGCCACCGTAAGAACGGGCCATTTGTGGCGGTAAACTGTGCCGCCATACCGGATGAACTCATTGAGAGTGAACTGTTTGGCCATGAAAAAGGGGCTTTTACCGGGGCTACCAACATCCGCTATGGCAAGTTTGAGCAAGCCCATGGCGGCACCCTGTTTCTGGATGAAATAGGTGATATGAGTCCCAAAACCCAATCCAAGGTGTTGCGGGTAATAGAGGAGCAGGTGTTTGAAAGGGTGGGCGGCTCGAAAAAGATTGAGGTGGATGTCAGGCTTATTGCGGCTTCCAATAAAGACTTAGAGCAGGAAATTAAAGCCAGCAATTTCCGGGAGGATTTGTTCTATCGCTTGCATGTAGTGCCCTTTACCGCCCCGCCATTAAGAGAGCGTCGGGAAGATATTGCCTTGCTGGCGGAACAATTTTTAAAAGAACTCTGCTTTAGAAACGGTAAGAAACCGATGAGTTTGAGCAAAGCGGCGCTTAAAGCCATGGTCGAACACTCCTGGCCGGGCAATGTACGCGAGCTTAAAAATATTCTGGAGCGGATGGTTATCATGGTACCCGATCAAGTGATTCAATTAGAGCACATTCCTCCTTCAATAGCCAAACCGGCGAAAGCCGACCCCTGGTCAGAAGAGACGGGCTCGTTAAAAGAAGCCAGGGAGCAATTCGAGCGCGAATTTTTACTGCGCAAGCTAAAAGAGAATAACGGCAATGTCGCCCAAACCGCCCGCCAGTTGCAGATAGAGCGCAGCCACCTGCACCGCAAGCTGAAAGCCTATGGCATAAGTTTAAAGGAATAGCCGGTTTAAAAATTCATAACCCAAGCGCTGGCTTAATAGTTTCAAGAAAAAAGAAAAGGGTAAGGGCAAGAAGCAGAAGAGAAAATCGGGGCTTTCAGTATAAATATTTTTAAAATGCGGGCTGTAAGCAAAGGGGTTTGTTACTAACTTTCTTCAGTATAGTTCAGCAGCCCTTTGATTTCCTGAGCGGTTAGCAGGCGAAATTCTCCCGGGCCAAGCTCGCCTAAGCTTAGATTGCCATAGCGCACCCGTTTAATCTTCATCACCGGATGTTTAACCGCCTGGCACATGCGGCGGATTTGCCGGTTGCGGCCTTCGGTCAGGGTGATGGACAGCCAACTGTTTTTTCCGGTATGCCCGATTACCGTTACCCAACAGGGTTTGGTCTTCCCATCTTCAAGCCGGATACCGTTGCGCAACAGGTTCATAGCTTTTTGAGGCGGTGTGCCCTTGACCTTTACCAAATATTCTTTGGGAAGCTTGAAACGGGGATGCATCAGTTGGTGTGCAAATTCTCCGTCATTGGTGAGCAACAGCAAGCCTTCTGAGTGATAGTCCAGTCGCCCCACGGGATAAAGACGGGCCTCGATTCCCCGAACGAAATCAGTGGCAATGGGACGTTTTTGCGGATCGGCGGTGGAAGCGATGACCCCTTTGGGTTTGTTGAGCATAACATAGAAGCGTCTTTGGCAGGGTTTGATAATCCGGCCTTCTACTTCTATCTCATCTTTCCGGGGATTAATGCGCACCCCCATATCGGTTATCGGCTGGCCGTTTACGGTAACCTGACCCCCAATAATCAATCGCTCAGCTACCCGACGGGAGGCCACTCCAACCTGTGCCAGGTATTTATGCAATCTAATTTCATCGGTTTTTTTCATAATATTCACCCACTCATTTTGCCTGGAAGCTTGTCGGACTCCCAGATTAACAGAAGTTCTTTAAAAACGCCACCATTAATAGTATAATTATTTTGAAGCTACTAAAAGCAAGCTGTGTTCATACATATAATATGCGCCACCTAAGGCTTGGGGCTGGCGCTGTAGTCACAGACTTTAGCCTGCATCAGTAAAAATATACCTTTTGATACAACTTGGTATAACATATTAAAAGCTTTGCTTAAACAAAAATCGTGTGCTAAAATGTAATAAATAAACAAATCGGGAGTTAATTATAATTTGGAGAGAAAAAAATGCTTAATCTAGGTGAGTTTGATCAGTTAGCGCAATTTAAGGCTTTAAATACTGAGGAACTTAAAGAATTAGCCCAGGTTATTGATAAGAGAGCCTATCCAAAGGGAGAAATTATATATAGCAAAAATCAGGATGCCGACCATTTCTATTTAATAAAACAGGGTGAGGTTGAGATAGGGGAAACCACTGCTTTAAAATCGTCGCATATCCGTCTTACTCTGGGCCCCGGAGCTTATTTAGGGGGTCTTCCCTTATTAGCGGAAGCCAGGCATTCCAACACTGTTCGGGTATTAACCGATTGTGAGTTATTGATTTTTGATCGGGCTGGATTTGAACAGTTGATCAACCGAAACCCTGGTTGCGGTTTAAAAATTATGCGGGGTATTATTATTTATCTCTGTCTCCGCATTCGTAAAATGAGTGAAAAATATACAGATATGGTGGATTATATGATTGATGGTGAATTCTATGACAGTAGGCACCATATGTTGATGACTGGAAAAAGATCAGCTACTAAAAAAGCCAGGGAATTAAGTCCAATTAAGGAAAGCGAGCTTGAGGGAATTCCTTTATTTGCAGATTTTACCGCCGCTGAAAAAAAGAATATTGCCCATATAATGGCCAGCTGTAATTATCAAGCGGAAGAGATCATATATGAAGAGCATGCCAAGGGTGGAAAATTGTATATTATAAAGGATGGTGCGGTCAAGATCAGCAAAAGAGTACAACAACACCGGGAGGTAACTCTATCTACTTTGGAAGAGGGCAAATTCTTTGGCGTGCTTTCCCTGTTGGAGGAAACAGAACATACAGCTACCACCGAAGCCATAAAGGACAGCCGGATTCTGGTAATTGAGAAGCCGGCCTTTGAAGAGTTTATAAAACAGGCGCCCGCTTGCGGCATAAAGATGCTGAGCTATATCTGCCAAAACGTATATCGCTTATTGAGTAAAATTGAACAAGACTATGATTATACCTCCAATTATGTTTGGGAGAGCGGCCCCTATTACCTGTAAACTGAATCAGTTAAGCTCGATTACCGGCTGGCTGTCTAATAAGGTCCGACTTAGTGGGGTCAGCAAAGCCCGCTTTGGGGTTGTCCGTCCTGCTTTACATAATCTTCGAAAAAACTCACATACTTGAATCCATTATCGGGTGAAATAGCTACAGCTATTCCCTTCCTGTCTTTGGTATATTCCAGCGTCGCCTGCACTATAGCGCCGGTGGAAGGTCCCACGATCAGGCCTTCTTCCCGCGCCAGTCTGATGCTCATAGTATAGGCCGGATCATCGGCCACGGTTATGCTTTCATCCACCACCGTCTCATCTAAGATACCCGGTTTTTTCGATTCTTCAAAGTTTTTCATGCCCGGAATTCTATGGTTTTTCTGGGGGAACACCCCAATCACCTTAATAGCCGGATTCTGATCTTTTAAGAAGCGACCCACGCCGCTTATAGTGCCGCAGGTCCCATAACCGGCAATAAAATAATCTATTTTGCCCTCCGTCTGTGCCCATATTTCAGGCCCGGTGGTTTCATAATGGGCTTTTACATTATCGGGGTTTTCATATTGATTGGGCATTACATATTTATCCTTAGTGCGTTCGCTGTTCACAAATGAATGCGCCAGGGCAATTGCCCCATCCTTGGGATGGTTTATGGGACAGAGACTATCCGGTGTCGGCCACACCTCAGCGCCCAAAAGCCGAAGGATGGTTTGCTTTTCCAGGGGTACGGCATCGGGAATGGTAATAGTAGTTTTTATCCCCAGCAGATTCGCCAAGCCTACCAGGGCGATGCCGGTATTGCCTGAACTGGGTTCTACCAACTGCTTACCGTCTAAGCGTCCCGCTTTCTTTAATCCTTCAAGTAAGAACTTGGCAGTGCGGTCTTTTATGGAACCGAAGGGATTAAACCACTCCAATTTCAAAAACAGCCCGACATCTTTATTGGGATTTACCCGGTTTACTTTCACCAACGGGGTTGGATTTTCCCGGTTGCCGATCAAATCAGCTATACTGTCATACCTTCTAAGTTTCTGGTTGGTGCTCATTCTTCTGATACGCTCCTTTATCAATAAAATTCATTTTCAGAGAGTAGTATTTCCCTCATTAGAAAAAGACTTTAACCCCGGCGCCTACAACCAAAGAGTCAAGATTAATCTCACCGCTGGTGCCGGAAGTTGGCCCTTTGCCTTCTATATCGGCTTCAGAAAAAAAGTAACGGGTATCCAGATTGAGTGCGAAAAAATCGGTTAAGAACCAATCCACCCCGGCGTTCAGGTGTAAACCCAATGAATTGTCAACATCAGTTGGATAGGCGATATTGGCGGCTTTTGCTTGTTTTTTGGCCTCACTTTTTACCGCGAGATCGTTCAGGTAATAGCCTACCCCAGCGCCGACATAAGGTACTATCGGCCCTTCCGGTATAATTCTAAATTGTGCGGTTAGCAAAAGCGGCATGGTGGTAATTTCACCTAATTTTATACTACCGTTTTTAATATCGGTTTTGAAGTAGTTCCAAGCCAATTCTAATGAGAAACTGGGAATTACGATATAGGTAAAGTTAAGCCCCAGGGCAATATCTTCATCTACATTAACACTGGTACCAAACAGATCGTCTTCCTGGGGGAAATAGTATAGCACATTGGCCCCAATCCCGAACTTGTTGGCGACATCCTGGGCGCCGGCAAAATTTACGGTAATCAACATGAAAAAACAAATAATACAAAAAGCAGATAATTTCCTCATTGCCTTATCCTCCCCCGTTAAGATTCCTCACTCAACTTACTGAATCATAGCATATTGATTAAAAAAGTAAAGAATTTAAGACTAAGTTTCCCTTATTTTAGTTAATATGGTATTATTAAGTCGGAATTCAAGTTATAAACATTATTAACAGGGAGTGTGGTTATGTCTGAAAACAAAGCGCAGCAAGACCTTAAAATTGACCGGCAGATAGACTTGCGAGGGGTAGTCTGTCCGATGAATTTTGTCCAAACCAAACTGCAATTGGAACACCTGGAACAAGGGCAAATTCTGGAGGTAATCCTGGATGCCGGCGAGGCAATGAAGAATGTGCCTCAGAGCGTGAAGGACGATGGGCATACAATTTTGAAGGTGGAAAAGTTGGCAGCGGCTTTTAAGCTGACGGTCAAAAAAGCTTAACCGTCAGTGGTCATTGCCCCCTTGGATTAATCATGCTAAATCGCCGCCGCTGTTGGCTGTGTGGCAGCTAATAAAATCCAAGGTGTTGGTCGGTTCACCGGGCATAATATTTATGGAGGGTTCATAGCCATTGGAAGCTGTAGCCAGCTATTTTATCAATGGTTTTAGCTACTTATTCACCAAAAGCTATTGGAGTATCATATTTATCTACTGGCATTTTTTATTGCTGGAATTTCCCCGCTACGTAGTTACTGATATTGTAATCCTGATTAAAGAATTATGGCCCGGCCAGCGTATTACCCCGGATTTTACCCGGCAGTTACTACAGCATAAGACCCTGGTGTCGGTAATCATCCCCTGTCATAACGAAGAACGCACCATCCTGAAAACCGTGCATTCGCTTAAAACCCAGAGTTATCCCTATCTACAGATTATCGTAGTGGATGACGGTTCTACCGATGCTACTCCCGCTGCATGTGCGCCGCTTTCTAAAACCGGCGAGATTCTTTATTTACGCAACTCCCTGCGCGGCGGCAAGTCTTCAGCCGCCAATCTGGGGCTAAAGCACTGTAGCGGTGAGTACATCATTACCGCCGATGCCGATACCACCTTTGACCGGGATGCGGTCTGGTATATGTTAAATGAATTTTCCGATCCCAAAATAGGGGCGGTGTCGGGGAATGTCAGGATCAGGAATGTAAAAGAAAACCTGCTTACCCGCCTGCAGGCCATCCAGTATCTGATCACCATTTCCGTGGGCCGGATTGCCAGTTGCAAGTTAAATATATTGCTCATCGTATCGGGCGCCTTCGGGGCCTTTCGCCGCGAAATGGTGGAGCAGGTGGGCGGCTGGGATGTGGGGCCGGGCGAGGATGCGGATTTAACCTTAAAGAGTAAACTGTGGGGCAGCAAAATAGGCTTTGCCGCTTGTGCCATCTGCTTAACCGATGCGCCGACTACCATAAAGGGATTCATCAACCAGCAGCGGCGCTGGAATCGCAGTATTATCCGCTATCGCTTGCGTAAATATACCAATCTTTTCAATCCCCTGCATGCCGGGTTTGACCTTATGGCGCTTATCGGCACTTTGGACATCCTGGGCTATCAGGTGGTGCTGGCCTACAGTTTCATCATCTACCTGGGCTGGCTGGCTATGTACCACCTGCCCATCATGTTGTTTGTGCTGGCCTCCAGCTATATTCTCTATGTGCTCAATACCGGCCTGCAACTTGCTATCGCCTGGCTGCTTTCTGAGCGCAAGGCGCAGGATGCCCGGTTATTTATCTATTTGCCGCTATATCCATTATTCAGCGGTTATTTCCTGAAATTTATCCGGGTATATGCTTACACTGAAGAGTTGCTGTTTCGCACTTCCTATGCCGATCCGCAGGTACCTCAAAAGGTGCTGGACCAAACTTACCACTGGTAGGGGGGCACAGGCGAGGTGCGGGCATGGCCCGTTTTTTATTGGTGCAGACCGGTATCTGGTACACCTTCTCGTAAGTTTTAAAGCCAGAAACAGATTGTTCAGACTGTCGCCAGAAGTTAACTAGTTGCGCTTGACAGTAAACCGGCTTGGTGATATTATCGACCATGATAATTGAAGGAAAATAAACACTTTTGGGTAGCTGGAAGCTTAAAGAAAAAACCACACCTCCCCGCTTAAGGGGGTCAAATGGAAGACGATATTAGCCGTTACCAAGAGCGGTTTAATCTCGAACCTGATTCGCATGTTTTTCTGCCGCTGGCTAAAGCCTGTTGTGAAGCCGGCAGGTACCGGGAAGCGGTGGAGACTTGTCTGCAGGGATTGGAGAGACATCCTGATTATTGGGCCGCCCAGGTTGTTTTGGGCCAGGCGTATTTTAAACAGGATATGCTGGATGAAGCCCTGGCCCGGTTGGAAGCGGTAGTCCGCGAAGTGGCCAATAATTTAATGGCCAGTAAGTTGCTTGGGCAAATATATATTAAGCAGGGGCGTTTTGAAGCAGCGGTTGAAAGATATCGCATTATCTTAACTTATTATCCGGAGTGTACTGAATTAAGGGAAGAGTTGCTGCAGTTGGAGGCGGAAAGAAGGCGTCAGTATGAAGAGATGCTGGAATCGCTGGGGGATTGGCTTGCACATATTAGAGCCTACCGTGCTAAAGCCGCTTGAGGTATACCGTTTTTGGAGGCTATTTTAAACCAGTTTTCGCTATCCTGAATCGGAGAACCCAATGGTTGAAAGCCACCTCTATCTTCTGTGATTTTAGGAGCAAAATCCCCAAAAAAAACTTCAGGTAGTTGTAGTTAGAACAAGATGTTAATATTATAAGGGTATTAGAAATTTATTGTTTAAAAAGGCTCGGTTTGTTTTATGAAAAGATAGGAATCCAACAGTTACAAGAGGGCCGACAATCAGAGTAAGTGGTATAAACAGATAGCTAACAGCCTCTTGTAATGGGTTTTGGGAGTGTAGAAAATGAGGGAATGTTTATGGACTATCTTGAGGTGCCCGATTACAAAAGGGGCATTGAGAGAGATGGATGTAAGTGAAATAAAAGAGCTGAATAATCGTATTTCCAAAGGGGAGCTAGTACATTTTGATAGAATTTTAGTAAAGAGAGAAATAACAGCAGCCTTTGTTTCAATAAACGGCCAATTTGTATATCCTGTGGAAGAAGGTATTGTAATTTTACTTCAAAATCTTGCCATTGTTCTTGATGAAAGTGGATTGGATAGAACACGTTGTTTTGAAAACGAAACTAAAAGTGTTCAGGATTTTTATGATCAGGTTGGATGGCAGAAAGAGGATGGAGGATTGTTTGTCGATGCTCTCAAATTTGAGGATGTCAGGCCGGTTTCAAAAGACTATATTCATAAGTGTCACCTGCGGGTAAATAGACACCTGAAGCCGAGCGGAAAATATTTTCTTGATGTGGCATCCGGACCTATTCAGTATCCCGAATATCTTAGTTATTCAACAGATTTTGATGTCAGAATTTGTCGGGCCGTTGCCCAAATCGTTTTATTTAGCCTATAAATATGATACAATAGAGGGGTGAGAAGTCAAGTTATATCAGCATAAGATAAGGAGATAATACCTATGCTGGGTAAAGAGTCACCACCCCAGGAAAATTTGTTTTAC
>JAJRUS010000112.1 GCA_024277675.1 bacterium
CCCGGTTTCATGATGAATCTCCTATTTGTATTGTTTGGCCTCGGCAATGGCCATTTTAAGTTCTTTGACTCCCATAAGCCGCTGGATGATGTAGCTATCAATCAAAATTGCCTGATGTACTGATAGCTCAGGATAGCGACTAAGGATTCTATCTGAATCAAATTCAAAGGGATTGGTTGATGCTTCGATTTCTTCGGCTATCTTTAGCATTCTTTTTAAGCTGGTCATCGGCCTTTCTCCTATTAAGTAGTTGATTTATAATGCTTAATGTCATTTAGAACTTACCTTGGGAATGAGGTAAAGTCAAGCTATTGTGTTGAAGTTAAAGGGATTATTATTATGGAAGATTTGACACCAGAAGAAACACTGAAGATAGGCCGGATATTAGACAGCCCGTCGTTATGGGGGCAGAAGTATCTGCTGAACCGGGACGGCAGCCCCAGGGTTTACTGGCCGCACCAGGTGGAGGATTTGGAATGCTGTGAGCGCAACATCATCCACCTGGACGGCCGGGATTCCGGTAAAACGATAAATTTAACCACCCTGGTACTGCATTACGTTTTTACTAATGTCGGGGGCTCGGTACTGATAGCCGCTCCGCATCAGGGACACCTGGACTCGATCATCGAGGAGATTGAGCATCAGCTGAACAGCAGCCCTGATCTATCCGCCAGCATCGCCATTAACCCCCAGGGGCGGCCCAAGATTATTCGCAAGCCTTATTACAAGATTGAGTTTGCCAACGGAAGTGTGATTTACTTCAGGCCCGCCGGGGCGTATGGGGATTCCTTTCGGAGCCTGCATGTCGAGTACATTTTTGTAGACGAGGGGGCCTGGCTGCCGGAGAAGGCGTGGAGGGCGTTACGCCAATGCTTGAAGGCCGACGGCATCTTTAGGATTTACTCCACCCCCAATGGCCTGCGGGATACCACCTACTACCGGCTGACCCAGTCCCCTAACTGGAAGGTTTTCAGGTGGCCGTCCTGGTTGAATCCCAGTTGGACGGATAAACGTGGTAAAGAATTGGAATAATTTTACGGTGGGCGGGACACAGCCGGTTGGCAACATGAGGTGGCTGGCGAGCACGGCCGGCCCAGCTACGGGGCGTTTAATATTGAATTTCTCAGCCTAGCCCGCCAGGATATTCCCGAATATCTGACAGTATCCATTACCGGTGAGGAATTGAAAGATTGTGAGACGGAAGACGATGTGGAGAGTCGGCTGGATATGTTGCTTAATCTTGTTCCGTTGTCGGGCACCTTTTGTATAGGCTCTGATACGGGCTACACCAATGACCAGACCGAAATAGTGGTGTTCAAAGAAACCGAGGAACACGGGCGCACTAAGTTACGCCTGGTTTTGCGGGTGCATCTGGAGCATGTAGCTTATCCGCATATCTCGGCCTGCCTGGCATTAATTGATCGTTACTATAATCCAGCGGGTGTTGGAGTGGATAACGGCGGTAACGGCTTATCGGTGGTGCAGGAACTAATCAGCCTGGATAAATACCGGCCGCTGGGACTAAAAGATAGATTGCGGGGCTTTAATTTCGGCAGCAGTATTTCCGTGTATCTTGAGGATGGGCGTGAAGTAAAGAAACCGGCTAAAGAATTTATGACCTCGCTGATAAATGGCAGCCTGCAACGGCGGGAACTGATTTTACCGATAACCGATTTAGATATCGAATCCCAGTTCACCACACATACTTACACGCTGAACAACGGGCGGGTTCAATATTCGAAAGGCAACGACCATATTGTTGACGCGGTACGTTGCGCCCTGCTTATTAGAGAACAAATGCAGGAAGGCAGCGGCTTGGAGCAGCCGACGGTTGAGTTTGTCGTGCCGCTGGTAACTGATCCAGTTTTTATATAAACAGCTCTTAGGGACTTGTTTATATATTGCTGAAATATTTAATTTCATTCTTAAATAATTTGATTCTTTCTGACCAATCGACTTTATTGCAGATAACATTAGGAGAAAAATTATCAGCTTCTAGTTTGTCGAGTATTTTTTGATAGCGCCGCCTAAAAAGATGCCAAGTTGTTAGGTGTTTAGTTCGAACAATAGGATTTGGATCTTGATTCATATAATAATGGATATCTTGAAGTTGCTTAATATCCCAAAGGATTTCCCAGTAGGCTTCAGTTTCTTCTAATAAAAAAGGGTCTACTATTGGTAAAGTGCCACCCGTATCGCTTTGGAGGCGTTCCAAAGATTGATTTAAATACACGAAACTGAGATTGTCATTGAAGCGTTCTGTTGGGAATATGTCGTTGTTTTTATTGCATGTATTGTCAATGAACAATCCTATTGCTGGGATATCTTTTTCTTGAAAGTACGCATCTATCAAGGCTTGACCATAAAAGCATTCGATGTGTTTTAAATGATAGTGATTGAATTTGCCGAATACCAATATAGCCCGAAAAAAAATGTGTTGTCCAATTAATCTATGCTGTAAGTCTTGGGCAAATTCACATGCATACATTACAAAATATTTGGGGTCAACGTGACCTATGTCGGTATAAACAAGAATTGTATCTGAAAACACAATGGTATTGAAATTAGGGTGTTGATGGACATTTAAAGAATCTATGATTTTATAGAGCATGTTTACTTTTCTAGAATTGGATTTGACGAGATTTGCAAAGTTTAGAATGTCAATATAAAGGAAATATTTTTCAGTCATCTTTTGTGGTGTACCTAACCAGTGAGAGTTTGATTTTATGTTAGTAATCTTACTCTTAACAGGATAAAACTTCAAATAAAAAATTAATAAGGAAATAAAATGAAAACTAAAAACAAGCAAAAAAGCAAAAACGACTTACAAGTAATAACCCTATCCCCCAGGCAACTGGGCACCATCGCCGCCCTGGATTCCACCGCCTTCAGCAAGCTGAATGTGAATGAGGCTATCCCGGCCACCTGGGAGGAGCGGGGCAAGAAGGCCTGGGAATATTACACCGAAGAGCCGATTATCGCTAATATTGTCGATTCCTGGAAGGCATTCGCCATAGGTGACGAGATAAAAATAACCTGTGATGATGAGGATGTAAAAAGTGAGG
>JAJRUS010000113.1 GCA_024277675.1 bacterium
GTTACGCCAGGAGCTGGTTGCAGGAACTTTGAAGTGGGCTGGTTTTCGATGTGAGCCGGTCGCAGGAGCTTCCTTAAAGGGTTAGGGGGATATAATATGGATAGGCAATGTATCCTGGTGGTGGATGATGAGGAAAGTACCCGCACCGGTTTATCAAAAATTCTGGATAAATCGGGCTATAGGGTATTAACGGCTAAAAACGGAGTAGACGCATTAGAAAAGCTGAAAGAGGAGCCTTGCAGGCTGGTAATTACCGATATGAAGATGCCCGAAATGGACGGCATCAGGCTGCTTAAGGAAATTAAGCGGTCCGACCCCGGGGTGGGAGTTATAATCATAACCGCCTATGGGGAGGTTGACTCATATCTTGAGGTTATGAACCTTGGCGCTTTTGAGTATTTAAACAAACCCTTTAAAATGGACGACCTCAAGCGAATAATCAGCAAGATATTGGCAGAAACGACTGATAATTGAGCTTAAACCCCGTAAATGAGCAAGCCTACTATTAACTGCATTAATATACTTAAAATACAAAGTGATCGGGACGAATGAGCAGTATAAGCATCGGGGTTGTTGACGGCCAGGGTGGAGGAATTGGCAGCAACATCATAAAACGCCTTAGAGAAGAAATTGATACAGAGTTTGCGATTATGGCGCTTGGAACCAATGCCATGGCCACCGCCAACATGATGAAAGCTAAGGCCAATCGGGGCGCCTCAGGAGAAAATGCTATAATCTATAGCATTCAGTTTTTAGATCTGCTCGTAGGCGCCTGGTCAATTATATTGGCTAATTCCATGATGGGAGAGATTACTCCGGCTATTGCCGGTGCGATTGCCTCAGCCAGAACCCCCAAGATTCTACTCCCCTTAAAAGTAGCTCAATTCGAATTGGTGGGTTATAGCCCACAACCATTTCCCCATCTGATTGATGATTTGATTGCCCGAGTCAAATATAGTCTCGACACCCTGAATAAAACTGGCGCTTAAATTGAGAATTGCTTTGACAATGGTTTGTGTCTGGGGATTAATCAGCTGTGCCGCTTGCGCCCAGGATAGAGGAAATTTAACCCATATAAAGTCGGTTGAGGGTATGGAGGGGTATACTATATTAACCAGAGAGGCTCAGGAGCCGGAAAAATTGATATATGAAACTACTAATGTTCAAACTCAACCAGTGGTTGCTGCTGATGCTCAGCCACCGGTCGAATCCCGGAAAGCGGCGGCGGAATCAACCTCAACTGCCAAAGAAGCCGCCCCTCAAAATTTGCGGCGGCAAAGAATACCATTACGCCGGAATCGGCAGCTATTGCTAAAACAACAAACCCGCTTCCCCAATATTTTGCAAAACTGAACTATGGAATTTAATTGGAAATTTTCGCAAACTGCTACCCGGATGAGTAGTTCTATCATCAGGGAAATACTCAAGCTGTTGGATGACAAAGATGTCATATCGCTGGCCGGGGGGATACCCGACCCCGAATTACTACCTTTGGAGGAAATCACTGAGGCCACCCGGCGAGTGCTCAAAGAAGACGGAGTCCAGTCATTACAATACAGTACAACCGAGGGTTATCTTCCTTTAAGGGAATTTTTAGCTGAAAGGCTGAATAAGCAGGGAATCATCGCTGACGCCTCAAATATTATAATTACCAGCGGTTCTCAGCAGGGATTAGACTTATTAGGCAAGTTATTTATAAACCCGGGAGATGTAGTTATTACTGAACACCCCACCTATTTGGGCATTATACAATCTTTCACTACCTATGGCGCCACTTTTTGTTCGCTGCCGATTGACGACCAGGGATTACAGGTCGGGTTACTGGAAGAAGCGCTACGCAAGAATAATCCAGCCCTGATATACACATTGCCCAACTTTCAGAATCCAGCCGGGGTAACCCTCCCCTTAGGCAGGCGCCGAAAATTGGCGGAACTTGCTATTCAACATCGAGTGCCGATACTGGAGGATGACCCTTATGGTGAATTGCGTTATTATGGAGAGCCTTTGCCGGCCATAAAATCGCTATCCTGTGCCGAAAACACTATTCTGTTGGGCACTATCTCTAAAACTATAGCCCCGGGACATCGTCTGGGCTGGGTGGTAGCTCATGAAAAAGTAATAAAGAAGCTGGTGCTGGCCAAACAGGCGGTCGACTTACACAGCAATACTTTTTCTCAACGCGTAATTTACGAATACTGCCGTCAGGGACACTTAGATCAGCATCTTAAACTTCTCCGTCGCAAGTACGGCGAAAAGCGAGATGCCATGTTGATGGCCGTAAAAAAGTATTTTCCGCCGGAAATAGAATGGACTAAACCGGAAGGAGGTCTTTTCCTGTGGGTTACCTTGCCGGAAGGAATATCTTCCAGCAAGCTATTAAAAGAAAGTATTAAGCGTGGAGTGGCATTTGTTCCCGGATCTGCATTTTTCACCGATGGAAGCGGGGAAAATACGCTGCGGCTGAGTTTTTCTAATGCCTCGCCGGAAGAGTTGGAACTGGGAATAAAGCGGCTGGCCGAAGTATTCAAATATCAGCTGGTGGCTGCCTTCGACTAGGAGCCTGTCGGACTTTAGGTGATTCTACTGCGAAAAGTGATAAACATCTCCATTTTCCCGTTCATTTTCGTTAAATAGATACACTATTCGCCTCAAATGATCGAAAAAATGGGCGATATTTCTTGCTTTTCTCGTTACGAACCCCAAAGCCCGACAGACTCCTAGTAGGTAGTCCATTTGCATTTGACGGTTTAAGGTTGTATATTAGTCATTTTAATTCTTTGAAAGGTTTAGGATGGCTAATAATAAGAAATATATCGTTGAGTTGACATCATCAGAGCGGCAACATTTATTGGA
>JAJRUS010000114.1 GCA_024277675.1 bacterium
AAGCCAAAGATTAAATAAAAAAACAGGGATAATAAACACAAATCAAGCGAAAAATTGAGATGTTGTAGAAATGCAAATTGGTTGCTAAGGGGTTTTTTCGCCCCTTTTTTAAAAAACTGAATTAAGCGACAACCCCAAAATACCAACCTTCAAAGGGCGTCTCGCAGCTTGTGCAAATACCTAACCGGACACTATTGAGTAATTGTTGGGTTTCGTACCTCAACCCGACAACTATCAAGAAACACAAAACACTCCATGCCCAGAGTAAGCATCATAATTCCCACCTATAACCGCCATAAGTTCCTACAAGAAGCCATCGATTCGGTGTTAGCCCAAAGTTATCGGGATTATGAGCTGATAGTGGTAGATGACGGCTCGACTGATGAAACCGCCGAGGTAGCCCATAAATATAACGGTAAGCTTAGCTATATATATCAGCAGAACCGGGGGGTGAGCGCTGCCAGGAACAAGGGAATTGCCGCTTCAACCGGCGACTATATATGTTTTTTAGACTCAGACGACCTATGGCAGCCGGATAAGCTGAAAGTTCAGCTTGAGTTTATGGATAAGCGCCCAAAATACCCGGTGTGCTATACGGATGAGATATGGATAAGATATGGGGTGCGGGTTAATCAGCGGAAAAAGCACGCCAAATATGGCGGCTGGATTCTGCCTCATTGCCTGCCGCTTTGTATTATCAGTCCATCTTCGGTGATGATCAGCAGGGGGGTATTCGATAAGCTGGGCGTATTCGATGAATCACTGCCGGCGGCTGAAGATTACGATTTATGGCTGCGCATAGCCAAGGCTTATCCGGTTTATTTTATTCCTGACGCCCTTATAATAAAGCGCGGCGGACATGCCGACCAGTTGTCCCGAAAATACACCGGTATTGACCGCTTCAGGATAATGGCTTTAGAAAAACTGCTCTCTTGCGGGGATTTATCCGGCGAGCACGAGCAACTGGTAATTAAACAATTGATAACAAAATGCAACATATACGCTCAAGGCTGCTATAAGCGCGATAAAAAGCTGGAGGGCGATACCTATATGCGCAAAATCGCTGCTCTCACCTGACTTCTATCAGGCAATTATCCAAAAGGGAGCTGCCACCCGCCAGCCCCTTTTTCTATACCCGGACATTAAACCATAAACTGTTGTTCCGCTTCCAGCCAGTGCTCAACGTCACTATTTCCGGGGCGGCCTTTTTCCTCCCAGATCAAATATGCCCTTTCTCTAATCTTATCTACATCCGGGGCACAGCTACATACAACCTTCTTTTTTCTGGGGCTGGCGACTTTCTTTTTAGCAGGCATCATTTCTCCTTTTAAAGATTACACGACAGCTACGGTATTAATTATTTACGGGTTATATAGCACGAAAATATTCGGCTTGTCAAGCTGTTTTAAGGAAAATTTTTTATTTGCTGACAAATCAGTCTCACCAACTTAAATTTTTGAGATAGTGTTTTTACCAGAATAATTCGTATTAGATGGGTAATTAGCAGAAAAATGTTCGGATAGTTTAAAATTAGTGGGAATAGATCAGTCTTTAGCTAACTCATCTTTAATAAGTATATAAATATAAGCAAATTAGCTGGATCACGCTTCAACCGGCATTAGGGGGTATTAAAAATGAAAGATCCCTGTTGTTGTAAGTTTTTCTATTTAAAAGAAATAAGTTTTGCCGTAAAGGGCGAATTACCCAAGCTTGCCTGCGAAATGGAACATGATATTAATACAGAATGCAATAAATCATGCGCTGACTTTCAACAAACTAAAAACCAGTTAGCATGTGAAGTCGGCCATATAATTTTTAACAGCCAGTTTAAATTTCATTTTCATAAAATCATTGACATCTTATATCTGCTGGCCCCGGGCAGGCTGAGCAGCAGGAACTCTTAATGAATGGAAATTTTAATGGTAACCGAAGGTACTGTCTTTATATGTTTGCCGGCTATAATCAGCCTATAATATTCCCCGTATTACCCGGCCTTTTGTAAACAAATTCATCAACCGAACTAAAACCCTTGGCAAGCAGCCCAAAAACGTGGTATGATTTGGAAGTTGAAAATTTGTTAAATATTAACGGCTTGAAATTACACTGAAATACTTACCAAAAAACCAAGGATAGATATACCGGCTTATGCTTACCTCGCTCCCTTCCTGAAGAAAATAGCATTGACCAGGCAACCGTAAATTCTATTAAGCAATGCCAGGAGACTCATCCAATAAAGATATTAAGTAAATTTTATCAAAACAATGGATTTACTTTATTATGAACGCCAACTGGAAAATTAGTCTGTTAAATGTGACGCTGAGCTTGTGGATTATGGGAACGGGATGTGCCCAGGCGCAACGCTCGCTGGTCAAAATTACAGGGAAAAAGCCGCTCGATGATTTCCAGCAGGCAGAAATATTATATCAAGAAAATAAATACGATCAGGCGTTCCAGCGCTACCATACTTTTATCCAACAACACCCCCGGGATGATCGCACCCCACAAGCTCAATTACGCCAAAGCCGGATTCTTTTTAAGCAGCAGAAATATATCCGGTCATCGCAATTACTCGAACGATTCCTAAAGCAGTATCCTGACCACCCCCAGGCATCTGAGGCCCTGAAAAAGCTGGGGCTCAGCTATTATCAACAAGGAAAATATCATCAGGCAATCACCAACCTCAAGAAATTATTAAGTAGATACCCGCGGGAGGGGTCTTACGAAATTTATTCGGTAATCGCCCGATCTTTTTTTAAGTTGAATGATTATGAGAATGCATTGGTACATTTTAAGTCGCTTATGGATCGCTATCCCGAAGTCCAGGCCACCGCTGAGTTAAAATATGATCTGGGAATGGCGGCCTTCTCCCTGGGAAAGGACCAACTGGCGTGGGAAAATTTACAGGAAATTTCCAAGGCAGCCTTATCCCCTGAAGAAAATATAAACTTGCAATTAATGTTGGCCAAATTAGCCTAGGTCAGGGAGGATTACCGGGCAGCCTGGGTAAAATTAATGCAGGCCAGGGAGGAAATACAATCATTCCCACAACTTAAAGCCATGAAGACCCTCAAGGAGATAAATGAATCAATTAAACGGTTAATAGTCAACAAATTAG
>JAJRUS010000115.1 GCA_024277675.1 bacterium
AAGTGTGGCTCCAATAACCTCCATAATTTATCCGATATGTCATGCCGACGATGGGCGGTACAATTCATAGCAAGCCTCCTAAAAGAATGAAAAAGACTTGCTCATTATACCATAATTACAACCTCATGACGACACTATCTAGGGTTACCTTTGCAAAGTTCAGCAAGAGTCCATGCTCTTTTTTCAATGCCTTCAGGTAAGACCTGGCAATAGCGAAGTGAATATCCTCAAGTTTCTTTATTGCCTTGAGTTCAACGATGATGGTATCTTCCACATAGAGATCAAGTCGATGTTTGCCCACCTCAATGCCATCATATTTTATGCTTACTTCTTTTTGTTGTTCAACCTTAATGTCTCGTTTTTGTAACTCTATGACCAATGCGTTCTCATAAATAGATTCAACAAAACCAGGCCCAAATCGTTTGTGGACTTCTATGGCAGCCCCAATAATTTGTTCTGTTAATTGTTTGTATTTAAGCTCCATTTTTTACTTTGCTTAATCCTTTAACTTAAGAATGAAGGAAATTTAAATTCCTGGTTTCCTGGATTCCTCATAAAAAGTTTTTTTATGTCTTTTATGTTATAGTTGCAAGAAATTACGCAGTAGCGCCTTACCTTCTTTAGTAATAATGGATTCGGGATGGAACTGAATTCCCTCCACTAACCACTCTTTATGCCTTATACCCATAATCTCTCCGGCTTTAGTCCAGGCAGAGATTTCAAAGCAATCGGGCAGAGACTGGCGTTCAATGATTAAGGAATGGTAGCGGGTAGCAGTAAAAGGGTTGGGTAGCCTGGCGAAAACGGTGCGTCCGTCATGATGGATGGGTGAGGTTTTGCCATGCATAAGCCTGTCGGCCCGCACAACCTGCCCGCCAAATGCTTCACCAATGGACTGATGTCCCAGACACACGCCCAGTATGGGCAGCTTACCGGAAAAGTGCCTGATAGCCGCTACTGAAATACCGGCCTCCTTGGGTGTGCAAGGTCCGGGAGAAATTACCAGTCGATCCGGCTTTAACCGTTCGATTTTATCCAGGGTGAGCTTGTCATTGCGGTAAACCTTTATCTCCTCGCCCAGTTCCCCTAAATACTGAACCAGGTTGTAGGTAAATGAGTCGTAGTTATCGATCATCAGGATCATTGAAGTTTCCCCATTTTTTCGCATAACTGTGTTGCTTCACAAAATACCTCCCTGCGGAGTACCCCAATGTACACCTCGGTCGCCATTTTGCTTGCGCCTTGTTCTACGAAACCTGGGGAAACTTCTCTAAAGGGCATTTAAAATTTCCCCCTTACGCCAGCCAGTTCAATCGCCCGTAACAGCGCCTGGGCCTTGTTCAGCGTTTCTTGATATTCCAATTCAGGGATTGAGTCGGCCACTACCCCACCCCCCGCCTGAACATACGCCACTCCATCTTTAACCAGTATAGTGCGGATAGTGATGCAGGTGTCCAGGTTACCGGAAAAGCTGAAATAACCTACCGCTCCGGCATACGGCCCGCGGCGGGTAGGCTCCAACTCATCAATAATCTCCATGGCCCTGATCTTGGGTGCGCCGGATACAGTGCCTGCCGGGAAACAAGCCGCCAGCACATCAAAGGCATCCTTGCCCGCTTGTAGCTTACCGCACACATTAGAAACCAGGTGCATCACATGCGAATAGCGCTCAACTGCCATAAATTCAGTCACTTCCACGCTACCCACTTCGGCCACCCGGCCGACATCATTGCGCCCCAGATCCACCAGCATCAAGTGTTCGGCCCGCTCTTTCTCATCGGCCAACAGTTCTTTCTCCAACTGCGTATCTTCGGCCTCGGTCAATCCGCGGGGCCGGGTACCGGCAATCGGGCGCACTTCAATCCTGCGGCCTTCCATTCTGACCAGTACTTCGGGAGAAGAACCGATCAGGGTAAGCTCATCCAGCTTGAGATAATACATGTAGGGCGAGGGGTTTATGCTGCGCAGCGCCCGGTAGATATCAAAAGGGGGGCCGGTTATGTCCGAATTAAATCTCTGAGACGGTACGACCTGCAGGATATCTCCCGCCTGGATATACTCTTTGGCGCGGGCTACTACTTCTAAATATTGTGTCCGGCTTATATTAGAATCGACCGCCCGGGCTGATGGCGGGCCAGGCGCTGCTCCCCCCAGCACCGAGTAATCACTTATGGGCTGACGCAGTTTGGCGATTAATGCTTCAATCTGCTGTTTAGCGTTCTCATAAGCTTCCTCGGGGCGCAAGCTGCCATCCAGATGAACATTGGATACGACCTTTATCGTCAGGTTGATATTATCAAAAATTAAGATGGTATCGGTAAAGATAAACACCGCATCGGGTAAATCCAGGTCATCTTCACCATCAGCCGGCAGGTTTTCGAAAAATCGCACCATATCATAGCTGATATAGCCCACCGCACCCCCGAAGAAACGGGGCAGCCCCTCAATCACCACCGGCCGGTAGCGGGTCAGCAGTTCTTTTAAGGTTTGCAGGGGGTTAGCTGTCTCAAAACTTTCTTTTTCGCCATTTTTGATAAGCTCCACCCGGCGGCCTTTACTCTTGAATATCACGCTGGGCCTGGTTCCCAAAAAGCAATAGCGCGCCCATTTCTCTCCCCCTTCGACGCTTTCCAGCAGATAAGAGTAATCCCCCTGATCAATCTTCTTAAAGGCGGAGACCGGGGTCTCCATATCGGCCAATATCTCGCGATATACCGGGATCAGGTTTCCCTCTCTGGCTTTGGCTGTAAATTCTTCTAACGACGGCTTATAACTCAAAATTACAGTAGTTCCTCAATTCGTTGACGTAATTTAGGTTCCGGCAGGGCGCCCATTATTTGATCTTTAATCTGTCCATTTTGGAAGATAATCAGGGTGGGAATACTCATAATCCCGTATTGGCCGGCCGTCTGCCGATTTTCATCTACATTCAGCTTGGTAATTTTAATTCGGCCCTGAAACTCATCCGCCAGTTTATCCAGTATGGGAGCCACCATTTTACAGGGGCCGCACCAATCAGCCCAGAAATCCACCAATACCGGGCTTTCCGCTTCCAGTACCTCAGCCGAGAAATTACTGTCGTTTACAATTACCACTTGTGCTTACGCCACTTTATGCCTCCTTATATTATGGTTCATAGCTAGCTGGTTTAAAGCTCATTCTACTTAAAAATTAATCATTTTACAATAGCATAAAAATCGGTAATTGGAAAAATGATTCAAATCATGGTATGATATTATTGGGTTGTTTTGTATAAAGGACATGAAAAATGAATATTAAAGCCGGCGGACAGTTAATGGAAAATTTTGGTTTTTTCACCTCTATCGGAGGTGAATTATTATATAATTTTCTATACTTAGTTGCCTGTCTGATCGTAATATTTATGCTTTCTTACCAGTGGAAGCTTACCAAGGACAAGCTGTATCTGTTAAATGCATTCATCGTTATGTTTATTAATCTGGTGTTTACCAATTTATCATTGGCGCAGGAGGTATTTCTAAATATTAGTCGTTCCAGGTTTTGGTATCCGGTAATCAATTGGAATTTACAGGCGCTGGCGTTGATATTTATCACCTGGGCATTCCTCTATCCCAATGTGGGGGAGAAAATCTGGCTAAAAAAATATTTAAGTTATAATATCTTTATTCTGTTACTTAGTTTCTCCATTATTACCCCGGTGTGGCTGAATTCATTCTTTGTCGTGCTTAATTTTCAAAAGTTCTGGGGGGCTTACTATTATAATATCTGGCTGCTGTTGTTGTTGAGCTTTACCATAACCTATCTGTACTATAACCGGACTGCCTATACTACCGATATATTTATATCTTTATTTCTGGGAGTATTGCTTTTACAACAAATCAGCCATCTGTTTTTCCTGATGGATCCCTTCCCGCAAATTAATAATTATCTGATTGCCTTTGAGCGACCATTGCCCCTGTTGGCTTCCTTCCTGTTGGTGATCAGTATTTATAAAAGTATCGTTTCTTCACTGATTAAGATCAACCGGGAGTTGCATTTGGTGCAAAATGAACTGAACGAATCGTACCAGCAGTTGGAGAAAAAGGTTCAGGAGCGTACCTGGGAGATTTCAGAGAAAAATATAGAACTCTTACGCTTTAAAGAGTTTCATGAAAATATTTTAAAAAGTTTAACCAATGGAATTGTGGTAGTAGATAGTCAAGGATTAATCATGGCGGTAAATACGGCGCTGGAGGATAATTTCGGGCTGAAAGCTAAAAATATAATAGGGCGGCCGCTGACTAAGATGCTGCCTATTCAAAATCCGATGGATTGGGATGAACTGCTGACGGGAACCATCCAATCAGGGAAAAACATTCAACTTTTCGGCCTTAAGTATCAATCTCCGAAGTTGCCGGAAAAAATAATAATGAATGTTTTAGGTCAGCCATTGAAAGACAAGGAAAACCAGGACATCGGAGTGGTGCTTACGCTGGAATTTATTACCGAAAAGGTAAAGCTGGAAAAACAAATTAAAAGATCGGAAAGGTTGGCATATGTTGGTCAGTTGGCGGCGGGGGTGGCTCATGAAATCAGAAATCCCTTAAATTCCATGTCCATAAATCTGCAATTACTAAAACGGGCGCTTTCCCGCTCTGCTTCAAAAGTTCCGATGAATACAGAAAATACCTTTAAAGTAATAGGCAGTGAAATCACCCGGTTAGATAATATCGTAAATGAATTTGTTCATTATGCTAAACCAAAGCGTATTAAGCTAAAGCACAAAAGTATAAATGATATTGTAGAACAGATTGTGAGCCTCATTCAGAGGCAGGCATCATTAATCAGCATTCATCTCGATCAGGAATTAGCAGCCGGACTTCCGCTTATTCCGGTGGATGAGGATAAAATAAAACAGGTGTTTTTGAATATCAGTATTAATTCTATGCAGGCCATGGCACAAAAAGGCGGCGAGATAAAATTCAAGACCCGGTTTTGTTCCAACAACGGCCGCCGGGGCCGGGTACAGATTTATATCTCCGATTGTGGCCCAGGCATAGACAAAGCGCAACAGCAGAAGATATTTGAACCGTTTTTCAGTACTAAGGATGACGGCATTGGTTTGGGGCTGTCTATTGCCCACCGAATAATTGAAGAGCATAACGGACAGATTGCCATAGAAAGTAAGTTGGGTCGGGGCACCACCTTTATCATCAGCTTGCCTTCAGAAACAAGTTAACTCACATTATTATAACCGTCCATTTGGGAACTAAAACTAAAATGAAACAAAATAATCGGGATAAGATTCTTATAGTAGATGATGAGTTGAATACCAGGGAGGGGTTGAAGCAAGCCCTGGAGGATGAAGGATATGTAGTGTTGGTAGCTGAAACCGGCGAGATAGCCAAAAGGATTTTAACACAGCAAGGGGTTAATCTTATAGTCAGCGATTTGAAAATGCCGGGAATTGACGGACTGGATCTCCTGAAGTTTGCCCGCCAGTTAGCGCCGGAGACCGCCATTATAATTATCACCGGATTTGGCTCGATCGAGACCGCAGTTAAAGCCATGAAGGATGGCGCCTACGATTTTATTACCAAACCCATTGACATTGATAAATTAAGCGCCCTGATAGAGAAGGCCTTGATGACTCAGAAGTTATTATTGGAAAATATTTACCTTAAGGAAAAACTGCGAAATCGCTACCGTTTTGAACAAATCATCGGCAAGAGTCCTCAAATGAGGGAAATCTTTGAGCTGATCGAACAAGTAGCCCCATCCAAAACCACTATCCTGATAGAAGGGGAAAGCGGGACGGGTAAAGAGTTATTTGCCAATGCCATTCATCAGCACAGCCAACGAAGTGAAAAGCCGTTTATTAAGGTTAATTGTGCCGCCCTGTCTGAGGGAATTCTGGAAAGCGAATTATTCGGCCATGTCAAGGGGGCTTTTACCGGCGCCTATGAGCATAAAAAGGGGCGCTTTGAGTTATCTCATCGGGGAACCCTGTTCCTGGATGAAGTGAGCACCATTCCCTCCCATTTACAGGTTAAGTTGCTCAGGGTATTGCAGGAGCGGGAGTTCGAGCGGGTGGGAGGTCAAAAGACTATTTCGGTGGATGTACGCCTGGTGGTAGCCACTAATAGTAATCTGGCCGAAGCGGTAAAGAAAGGATTATTCAGAGAAGACTTATATTACCGGCTAAATGTCATTAGTATTTTCCTGCCGCCTTTAAGAGAGCGCAAGGAGGATATCCCCATATTAATAGAATACTTTATAGATCAATTCAGTCGGGAAAACAATAAAGAAGTGCAAAATTTTACGCCGGAGGCGCTGGATTTATTTATGAATTATAATTGGCCGGGCAATATCCGTGAACTCCACAACTGCATAGAAAGTTCAGTCGTTCGTACCAAGGGCAAAATAATTTCCTTGGCCGACCTACCCGCTTATATTAAACACTCCTGCCACCAATTTGAGCCTAAGATAACCCTGCCGGTTGGAGCTACCATGGAAGAAATTGAAAAGCAGGCTATTTTGAAAACGTTAGCCGCTACCAAAGGCAATAAGCTGAAAACGGCTCAAATGCTTCAAATCGGGGTAAAAACCTTGTATCGCAAACTTGAGCGTTATAAGAATACTTAGTTCCCAGCCTCCCTCAAGATACCCTTATGTCATTATGACAACGAAATTTTAACTGACTACGCCGTATTGACAATTTCCCAACCCCCATAGAGTCATTTTCCGGCAGATACCTTAAATGCAACCGCTTGTATTAATTGGCATTATGTTGAGTATGCTATTAGGGGCATATTTTTTGCTTAACTAAATAGAATATGTGTGGAAAGTCGAAAACTAAAAGAAAAAAGGGGGGGCGATCTTGAAAAAGGAAGCAGGAAGTACAACCGGTAACCTAACCAGATTAATAGCTGTGGGAGCGGTTATTTTAGCAGTTCTTTTGTATTATTTTCTTGTATTGGGTCAACATGCCGATAAGATTCAATATATCGGCGGCAGATACTAATAAGGCCTTCTTTTATTTTTCCTTGATTTGATTAACAAGGCTTGCGTATAATGTAAGCTGGTTTAATGGCTTGACTTTAAGCCCGGCGGGAGATATGCTTTAACTCCCAAAGGGTTTATTGTGTCTTTAGACCGAAATCAGTCCAGGCCCTGCCTGGTTTGTTTAACAACGAGTCAATGGTTTAAATATTGTTATGCCTCCACAAAGTTTGAGGGAATTTATAGAAATACTCAAGATACACCATGAATTAAAAACAATATCTGCCAAAGTAAGCCCCGAATTGGAAATAAGCGAAATCGTCGACCGCATAGGCAGGCAAGCCGGGCCGGCCCTGTTATTTAATCAGGTAGGTGATTCCCGAATACCCTTGCTGATAAATGCCTTTGGGACTGAGCGAAGGCTGAATTTAGCCTTAGGGGTGGAATCCCAGACTGAAATCAGGGATGAGATAACATCGCTGGTAAAGACCGAAATACCTGGGAACTGGCGAGCAAGATTAAGCGCCCTGCCTAAGCTAAAGCGGCTGGCAAGGGTTCAGCCAAAAACAGTAAAGCATGGCCCCTGCCAGCAAGTAATCATCAAAGACAAGCCCGCATTAGACAAATTCCCCATACTGAAATGCTGGCCTGAGGATAGCGGTAAATATATAACCCTGCCCTGTGTGATTACTAAAGACCCCCAGACCGGCAAACGCAATATGGGCATGTATAGAATGCAGGTGTTCGATGAGCGTACCACCGGCATGCACTGGCATATCCACAAGCACGGGGCGTTGCATTATAAGAAGAGCAGCCGGCCCCTGGAGGTGGCAGTAGCTATCGGGCCTGAGCCGGCGGTAAGCCTGGCGGCGGCGGCTCCATTGCCCGAAGGGCTGGATGAGATGTTGCTGGCGGGTTTCTTAAAACGTCGGCCGGTACAGCTGGTAAAATGTCAGACGCTGGATTTAGAAGTTCCGGCTGAATCGGAAATTGTACTGGAAGGGCTGGTTAATCCCGATGAGATGAGGCCGGAAGGCCCGTTCGGCGATCATACCGGGAATTATTCATTAATGGATGAATTTCCGGTGTTTCATATAAAATGCATTACTCACCGTAATGACCCCATCTACCAGACCACCATTACCGGCCGTCCCCCGCGTGAGGATTTCTTCATGGGGCAGGCGCTGGTAAGAATCTTTTTGCCCTTGCTGCAACTGACGCTGCCGGAGGTGGTGGATATGAACCTGCCCGCAGAAGGGGTGTTCCACAACCTGGCCATTGTATCCATCAAAAAGCAATATCCCTGGCAGGCCCGCAAGGTGATGCACACTTTGTGGGGCTTAGGGCAGTTGATGTTCAGCAAGATAATTATTGTGGTGGATGAGCATGTAAATGTACATGATATGTCCGAGGTATGGTGGCGGGTAGGCAATAATATTGACCCTAAATGGGATGTAACCTTCACCGAGGGGCCGGTAGATATGCTGGATGCGGCGGTGCGCCAGAAACATCTAGGCACTAAGATGGGTATAGATGCCACTATAAAGCTAGCTGAGGAGGGACTTGAAAGAGAGTGGCCGGCTGAGATTACTATGAGTCGGGATATAATTGAACTGGTGAACCGGCGTTGGGAGGAATATGGCTTCTAGCGTATGGGAGCAGGGGCGCATCCTGTATCGGATGACCACTATGAGGTGGGTCTGGCTTACCCTGCCGTTTGCCCTGATGGGGATGCTGCTTTCGGCGGGTGGAATACCGCCGCTTAACAAAATATGGTGGGTGGTGGTGGCCTTTATGTCGGCCCGCAGCGCCGGCATGTATGTAAACCGGCTGCTTGATAAACCGATTGACCGGCAAAATCCCCGTACCCGGAATCGGATATTACCGCAGGGACTGATTAATCAGAACCTGGTATGGGCCGCCACCATAGTAAGTTTCGGCTTGTTTGTATTGGCGGCGTATATGCTTAATCCATTATGTTTTTACTTATCCCCGCTGGCGATATTTGCTATTATGCTTTATCCTTATGCCAAGCGGGTCACCTGGGGCTTGCATATACTGTTGGGCTTTGTCATGGCCTGTGCTCCGGCCGGCGGCTGGATTGCCGTAAGCGGCAGCTTTGCGTTACCCACTTTTATTCTGGCGGCAGCGGTTCTTTGCTGGGGAGCCGCCTTTGACATTATCCTGGATAATCAGGATGCTTCATTTTACCGGCAGGCCGGATTGCACTCCATCCCGGCGCAACTGGGATATAAGCGCGCCAATCAGGTAGCGCTATCCATGCATATCCTGTCGCTGGCGGCTTTCTATGCCATTACCGGCTTACTGAAACTGGGGTTTATCTATAAGCTGGGGTTGCTTGTAATCGCCTTATGCTTATGTTATGAGTATGTGGTGATTTTCAAGCAGGGTTTCGAAAAATATAAAAGACTGGCCCACGGGCTGAATGTCGGTATCAGCATCTTGTTCCTGGTGGTGACCTTGACTGATATCCTGCTGTTGGGATAAAAGTGTGTTCGACCACACTTTTTAATGCGATGTTTCGGCTTGTCCTCAAGCCGAAAACGTTAAGGTAAGCACTCCCCTTGCCAGTTTCGGCCTGGGGACAGACCGAAACATCAGAATAACCGGCGGTATTACCTATATTTAACTAAAATGATGAAACTCGGTTTTTTTACCAACGCTTATCGCAACTATCCATTTTCCTATGCGCTTAACACCCTGTCGGCTTATGGCTATCAAGGTATAGAGCTATGGGCCAAGGGTGAGCATGTCACTCCCTTTGATTCAAGGGAGTGTTGGGGCAAGCTTAAAGCGGATATAGCCGCTCATGGGCTTAGCGTCTTTGCAGTCAGCGCCCATCTGGATTTTGTAGCCCCGGAGGCAGCTAAGCGGGAGGAGTTGATAGAGCGCTTTATACGCGTTCTGGATATGGCGCAATTCTTTAGGGCGCCGCAGGTGCATACCGCCTCCGGCGGGCTGTATACCGATATAAGCTTCAAGCGGCAGGCTTAATATTTTGTGCAGGCTATGCGGCTGATTGAACCTGAGGCAAGATCGAGAGGCATCCGGGTTGGGTTAGAGCCGGAGCCGGAGAAGTGGCTTTCCACCCCGGCGCAGATTATAAAGCTATTGGAAGCAGAGTTGGACCCTTGCGTATTCGGGGCGGTGGTGGATCTGGCCCATGCCGATGGGGTAGGGGATTGTATCCTCGGTTATATCAATAAATTAGCTCCCTATTTAATGCATATTCATGTGGATGATGTGCAGCGGGGGGTTTTCCCCCACCGGCATTTGATACCGGGGGAAGGCAGCCTGAATTATACCGAGGTGCTTAACTTATTAGACGAACTGGGTTATGACGGTTGGCTTTCGGTTGAATTAAACCGCCATATCCGGGGCCCGGCGCAAGCCGCCCGGCTGGCCTATCAATTTATGCAACAATACTGCGGGTTTTGGGCTGAGAGCGGCACATGAAATTTAAAGGGGCTATTATCGGGTTAGGCAATATCGCTTTAAAGGGACATGTGCCGGCTTACCTTAAATACCGGGATCAGCTTGAGATAGTAGCTGGAGTGGATATCTGCACCCCGAATCATGAGCGGTTTAAAAAGTACTTTCCTGAAGCGGTCACCTATTATGACTCTCAGGATTTGTTTGCCAGCCAGGAGCTGGACTTTGTGGATATTTGTACCCCTCCGGCCTATCATGCTCAAATAATCCGGGCGGCGGCCGGCCGCAAAATCCATGTGCTATGTGAAAAACCGGTGGTAACCGATCAAGCCGAAATGGAACTGGTAGCTCAAGATTTAAAGAATGCCGATATAGTGTTTATGCCATGTCATCAGTACCGCTATTCCCCCCAATGGCAGACCGTATGGCAGTTGATCGACCATGGCCGGATCGGTAAACCCTGGCGCTTTGAGGTTAAGATTAAGAGATCCCGGCCCAATCCGGGCAATCCACACTGGCAGCCAAACTGGCGTACTATAAAACAAGAAAGCGGCGGGGGCATTGTACTGGATCACGGCAGCCATCAATTCTATCTGGCGATGCAGCTATTAGGCTTGCCGCTGAGTGTGTGTGCCCGGCTGGAAACTCAAAATGAGCAGCATAAGGGAGTTGAGGATACCGCCCATATCACCATAGAACATGAAATTGGGGCTTCCCAGTTTGATTTAAGTTGGAATGAAGCTGTCCGGCGTACCGAACAGACGATTAAGGGTGAGCTGGGACAGATAATCATTGTTGAAGATGCGGTAGAGTTGCAGGCGGATTCAGACTCACAGCATATAGATTTTAAAGCCGGGCTGTCGGCTGATTCAGCCCATGCCGATTGGCATGAAGTGTTGCTGCAGAATTTTATTGAACAACTTGGCAAAGGATGTTTTGATCCTGACCCATTAAAAGAAGCGCAATGTACCCTGAGATGCGCCCTGTTGGCCTATGAATCCGCCCGCCTGGGAGAAACGCTAGGTTTTTAGATTATGGAATTAGTAACCGCCGCCAATAATAATGAAATTTTTGCCGCCGCCACTCAAAGCCCGGCGGGTAGTATTTATCTACCGCTGAGCGGATTGGTAAGCATCCGCTGGGGTCGGGATTTTTTTAGTTTATCGCAATTACCGGAATTGATCGATTCGGCTCATAAGTCGGATAAAAAGGTCTATCCGGTAATAAACGGTCATCCTCACCAGGCACAACTTGCCGCATACTATAGCGCAGCCCGGCAGCTATATGAAGCCGGCGCTGATGGAGTGGTGGTGGGTAGCCCTGAGATTATAAATTGGATTAAACAGACGCTTAAGCCAAAACCGCCATTTTTGATTATTGCCTCCAGCTCAGCCAGAGCTGTCTGTCGGCAGGATATAGATTTCTTGAATTCCCTGGGAGCCGACCGGGTAATTATTTCCCGGTTGCATAGCTTAGCCGAGATAAATGAATTGGCTTATAATTCAGTCCCGCAACTGGAATTATTCGTACACGGTCTCATCTGCCCCTGCTGGGAGGGACAGGATTGTTTATTGCCATTATATACCTATGGGAATGAAGCTGACTGGGGTTGTTGCCTTAATGTAAGTGAACCGGGGCTGTCGGTGGCTTGCAGCAAGTATCGGGTCGCAACGGATAGCAAACCCATGTGGGATATGAGGGTACAATCCGATCTGCACTTATTGCCCCGGATTATAAAGAGAGGGGTAAGCAGTATCAAGGTTATTCCGCCGACTAAAAGCATTTCGGACTGGCGGCGAACCATAGCTATCTGGCGACAGGCGCTGGATAATGCATTGGCGGATGAGAAGCTTATCGATAATACATTAACTGAGGAACTGGCGGCGCTAAGTCCGCTGCCGGTTAAGTTTGATTTAAGACGGACACAATAAATAGTGAGCAGGGTCAACATGAAGCTTGGTGCAGCGGCGCATGATTTAGCACATGTACTGGTATTGGCTGATACGCCGGTAGATTATATTCGCCTGGGGTATCCTTATTGTCCGGGGTTGGCTGAATACTTCTGGCCGCTGGATAAACTTAAAACCGCCCTGGAGACGGTAGTTAAAGCGGGTAAAATCCCTCAGTTTCAGTGGCTTATATCCCCTGCTGCTGCCGCTGGGATACAGGTGGATAATTACCTTAAAGTTATTGAAAAATTTCCCCGGGCTGAAATCATAGTAGACCATTGGGGGGGACTGGGGCTTACCTTACCGAACATTAAGCTTGCCGTTGATGGCCTGGCTATATATAATAGTGACTTAATTCAGCTATTGCGAGCGCGGGGAGTAAGCATCATCGGTCTTCCCTTAAAGCTTAACACCGATGAGTTGTTGTCGGCGGTAATTAATTCTTCGCCTACGGATACTGTATTTGAATATCAACTGTGGGGAGCGATAATGGCCAGCCACCGCTGGAAGTGTGCGGTCGGTGAGGATAATTGTAACCCCCGGGCCTGTGCCCGATTTGTCAAATTCAGCCACCGGCAAGTAGAATGTAGTCTATGTGGTTTGAGTCTGTGGCATACTCCGGGGGTAGACAGTTTGAGTCGGGCTAAGAAATTAGAGGCGCTGGGCATAGGACGCGGGTTGATTCAATTGGCTGATATTCCGGCCTCAGCGGTGGTTGAGTTAATAGATTATTGTGTAGCCAGAATAAATGAATAAGCGATAAAAAGAAGGAAAACCATGCTGTTAAATGTGCCCACTAACTGGGATGATCAACTGCTTATCGGCTTGGAAGATCTGCCGGTTTCCAGCTTCTATGGTCGCCTGCAATGGGACGTCATCGGCGGCGGCCGCCCGGCGGCGGCGGTACCTGCGGTAAGCCGAGAGAAGGCGGCCCGGCATATAAAGCTGATTCAGCAATTGGGTTATGGGTTTAATTATGTATTAAATGCCGCCTGCCTGGGAAATACTGAATATAGCCCAAAAAACCAGGCGGCTTTCAGGGAGCTGTTGGATTGGATAAGCGAGCTTGGGGTTGAGTCGGTTACCGTTTCCATTCCTTATTTGATGGAGCTTATTCGCCGTCATTATCCACAGTTAAAAATAGTGGCCTCGGTATTCTGTCATATTGATTCTGTGGATCAGGCCCGATTTTATCAACAGTTAGGGGTCAGTGAAATTACTGTGGTGCAGTTATTTAACCGCAATTTTAATTTTTTGCAAAGCTTCAGCCGGCAGTTGGATTGTAAACTACAGCTTATTGTAAATAATGCCTGCCTGTTGGGCTGTCCCTACCGCCGCTATCACGCTAATATAAATTCGCACGCCTCCAGCTCCCTGGGTATTCAACCGAGCTTCGATTATCCCACTATAAGCTGTACCCGGGCCCGGTTGGCTTATCCGGAAGAGGTTATCAAATCCCCCTGGATCAGGCCGGAGGATCTGCATTATTATGAGCAGCTCGGTTTAGACAGATTCAAGCTTTCAGGCCGCACCAAAAACACCCCCTGGCTGAAAAAGGCTATTTTAGCCTATGCCGGGCGCAAGAGCCCGGATAATTTTGCTGAGTTACTAAGTATACCTCACGGGCCAGGCTCTTTTAATCGAAAGAAATATGCCGAAATACCGGAAGTAGGGCTTAATATAGACAATCGGCGATTGGCGGGTTTTATACAATATTTTATTGACCGGGAATGCCAACTGTTATCCTGTAAAGAATGCGGCTATTGTCATAGGATAGCCCAAAAAGCGCTAAAAACCGAGGCTGAACTGGTCAAGCAAGCGGTATCTGCCTGTGATAATTTGCTGGCGGAGCAATTATCCTAAATTCAAACCTTAACTACGGTATAATATTCTATGCTGCCACAAACAGAACACCCGGTTAGAAAGATAGTAAAAAAAATAAATCAACCCTCCCAAAAAAAGGAGAAGGAGGAATATGTCAGGGATGTGTTTGATGCTATAGCTAAACCATATGATCTTATGAATGGTTTGATGAGTTTTGGAATGCATAAATACTGGCGGTGGTATGCGGTGCGCCAGCTTGGGATTTTTCCGGGCGCCCAAGTACTGGATTGCTGTACCGGAACGGCTTTTTTTGCTAAGTCCTCGGCCCGGTTAGCCGGGGCCAAAGGCAGAGTGGTAGGGTTTGATTTTAGCGCCGGTATGCTCAAGTATGCCAGGCAAAAGAAAAACAATAAGCCGAATACCTCCCCTATCTTTCTACAGCAGGCAAATGCGCTTTATATACCATATAAGCCGGCGGTTTTTGATTTTGTTACCGTGGGCTGGGGTATCAGAAACCTATCTGATATAGACCAAGGCTTAAGAGAAGTTCATCGAGTACTTAAGCCAGGGGGTAAATTTGCCTGCCTGGATCTGGGGCGGCCGGTAAATCCCATATATGCGCGGCTGTTTTACTTCTTTTTCTTCTATGTTGTACCCCAAATAGGCAAATTAGTGGCTAATCATTATGAGGCATATAGCTATCTGCCTCATTCCCTGGCCACCTTTCCCAAGCAGGCAGAATTGCAGTCCAGGTTACAGCAGGCCGGCTTTGAGAAGGTGCATTATATAAACCTGGCTGGTGGAGCTACGGCGCTTCACCTTGGGGAAAAACCCGAATCTTTATGCAAAAACACAGCCTGATACGTTTAAGCCTGCTGCATATAGCGGCCGGCCTGTTTTTCTACCTGCTTTATCATATTCCCAGCCCGCGACCTTATACCAATATAGCTTATTTCCTGACGCTGGGCCTGATGTCTTATTGGGCCATGAAAAAGGAAGGGCTTAAAATTAATTGGGATTCAGCCTTTTCCTGGAAGTATAGCGCTCTGGGACTATTGCTCATGCTGCTTATCTATCTGGCTACCCGCTGGGGCTATCAACTGGCGCTTACCGGGAAGATACCCGTCAACATTAATCCGCAGCAATGGCGCTACTTTGCCCGGCCCTGGCAGGTCATAAACCGATTGGTTTCAGTAGCCGGGATTCTGGTGGTGGTGGTTTCCCTGGAGCTTTTTTATCGCAGCTATACCCTGGAGTTGCTGCGTCCCGATTTTAAGGATAGCGGGGCATTGCTTATCTCATCGCTTTTAAGCCTGCTGCGCGGTGGCAGCCTGGGGCCGGTTACCGGCGCCTATGACGGGCTATTGGCCCTAATCTGGGGCTGGGTTTATATTAAAGGCGGTCTGCTGCCGGCCATTATTGTCCATCTGGTATGGGATATATTATTTATCTACTTAACCCCTTAAACCGCAGTAAAAAGCAGGAGCTTTTCTCCGTCTGAGAATAACAGTGTAAGTTGATATCTTTCTGCAATCCATAAAAATGTGTGGCGGCTGTAAAAAGCGATATGGGTGTTATCAGCCGCATACCACCAGGGGATAAAATCCCCCTCTCCACTATGCAAGAGTGTTCGTATGACTAGCAGGCCGCCGGGCGGAATAAGTGCGCGCAAGCGCTGGATTTCGGTGGCCGGGGTGCGGAAATGCTCAAATACCTCGATAGCGCTGATTATGCTGAATTGTGCCCGGGATGGAAGTTTTTTGTGAAAGCAAGGGTCATAGCCATAAGCTTCATAGCCGGCTTCTTTACACATACTCACAAACACCGGCTCCGGCCCGCAGCCGTAGTCCAACAGGCTTCCCTCAATACGACCAAAACGCTGGATAAGCTTGAGTACTGCTGAAAGCATTTGCACATAACCGGGATTATACGGGGAGTTCTGATGTTGCCGGTAGCGCCGGATTTCTGCTTCAGGAGTGGGGTGATAAGCCGGTGGAACAAAAATAAGGTCACAGTTGGCACAATGCCTGAAGTTACGCTTACCGCCCGGTATTTGATGAGTTGTTCTCCTGCCGCATAGAGGACACCGCCGGAGATATTTTTCTTTATCCAACACAGTATTCATTATTTATCAGCCGATAGAATTAAGCCAGTTGTCCGCATATATTATATCACCCAATCACCAATAACCGCTAAAATTTATTTGCTTTAGCCGGAAAGAATTGGTATAAAAATATATATATTGGCGAATCCATTATACAGACTGACAGGCTGCTGGTTATATACAAATTTATTGAATCAGGTAATATTAGATGAACCGGCTGGAGGATCAAACATATTATCAACTCCTGGGAGTTTCCCAGGCTGCTGCGGCAGAAGAGATTAAAAAGGCCTATCGCAGGCTGGCTAAAAAATACCATCCCGATGCTAATGGAGAAAATAACCGTACCGATGAGGTATTCAAAGAAATTACCGAGGCTTATGAAGTTCTAAGTGATGAGCACAAAAAAAGCGAGTACGATCAGCTGCTCAAGCCCCCTAAAAAGAGTTATTCCAGACAATATCAGGCTGATCATACACCGGGTTACACACATACTTCAAGTTATAATTATAAAGCGAGGAATCGCTTTAAATATAAAAAACACAAGAGTAAAAGTTTTTCAACTATCTTTTTCCGGGCGGCCATTTATTAATTACTGTTTATTTTTATCATAGCGCTGGCAATTTATCTGTTCCGGGATAAGCATATTAATATGGCTGACCGTCCTTCTTATCAACCACCAGATAGCTATGATTATTTAGTTGAATCGGAAAATCAGGACTTAGCGGCTGACCAGCCGGCGCAGGGTCAGTCTGGATTTACCAAAGAAGGATTGCGCAAAGAGTTGCTGCTTGAGTTGCGGGAAAAAAAGGAGCAAAAATGGCGGGAGCAGTGGACTGACAAAGATAAAAACAGCCTGCGCCGTAAATACCAGGAACGCCGGATGGAAGAGACTTATGAAATGAGAAATCGCTGGCGGGCAAAAACAGAGCCTTATAACCAAAACGATTATGATACGACCGACCCTGAAAATGAAGCTGGCCGCTTTGAATACTAGGAGGCTTGTCGGATTTTAGGGTTCGTACCAAGGTGTGTTCATACGCCGGCTAAAGACTGCAGCTACTATTGTAGTTGCAGTCTTTAGCCGGCGTTACTAAAATATATCTTTGAATGCAACCTGGTATCAGACACACTGCATTTCCAACTGCTGTTTAAGCTGCTTGTTGGATTGTTGAAACAAACGCAACAAACCGTCTCTCTCGCGGTTGTTCTGCTTAAAATTTCTTATTATCTCTTTTATGTTAGTAGCCAAACCATCTATTTCATTGCCGCCATCAAATGAATAATTCAGATCACAGGTATCTAATCCATGCTGATTTATATTTTCGACCTCATGGGACAGTTCATTCAATTTATGGATGATCTTGTTTAAATTGTATAAAAAGATAGCGCCCAACAACAGTGAACCTATTAGAATAAAGATAGAAGCCAGTTGACTGAAATAGTTGAGATTGTCAGTGATTTTTTCGAATTGTTTCAGTTGGCTCAGCTTGCCGGCAACGATTCTGCTAAGTCCTTGCTCGGATTCAGCTTCAATACTGTGTAGCATAGCGGTACTAATAGTCAACTGCTTCAAGGTAAGCTCATGTTGATAATCGTTTAAGTAGTTGTTCCAACACACGATTCCTACCAGTAAACAAATAAGACCAAGCACACTTACAGGGAAACTGATTAAGCACTGTTTTATTTTCATGACTTATTCCCTCATTCGGTTAGCGAAACAGTAGGCAGGATATTTATCCCTGCTAAACCTTTAACTTATTATTATTTTCACCCGGCTTGTTCATAAAAGAGGCTAATTGGTTGAGAAAGGTTTTTTTTCAGCTAATATCTGCTTTCTACCCAACCATAAAGTGTTTATGAATAGCTCAGGTTATATAAATCCATAACACACCACCTGTTAATGGAGCAATATCTATGCCTGGCTGTAAATTAAGGGGGGCTGTGGAAGGAAAATAAACCAGGCTACGGTTGCCGGTTAGTTGAAAAAAACCAGGTACCGGCAGCATGAGAAGACAGATTTGTCAATTAGTTGGAAAGGGTAGGTACATTAAGAAGAATATTCAGGCTCAATCTAAAATGTTATCAGCTTATGCTAAATAAGCGTTGCTTATCTCTTCGTAATAGCCGGGCGCCGAATCGGGTATATATTGCTTAAGGGGTATATATGCCCGATTAAAGCGGGACATTTTTTAGGCTAAGGGCTACTTGGGTAGAATATAATAGCTTATGGCACAAAACCCCCTCCCTGAACCGGAACTTGGCATATATTTACTTATCAAACCCTCCAGCCCAGGCACTTCCATGAACTATAGCACATATAGCCAACCCGCTCCGGGCGGTTATTTTTTCCGCTGTCCTTTTCAGCTTGAACAACATTACCGTCTGTTGTATCATCTTGCTACCCCTTTTTGTGTTTTTGGTTCACCTGATTGGTGAGTATTATATCTCACCTAAACCATTAATTCAAAAGGGGTTTTCTCGCATTTAATGATTCAATGCCCATTTTAGGGGATTAGTCCCTCTTGACAAACCGTTAAGCTTAAATTAGAATTCTACGCTGGAGTTTGGCTTTGTGCGGCGGTGTAGCTCAGTTGGTTAGAGCATACGGCTCATATCCGTAGTGTCCGGGGTTCAAGTCCCTGCACCGCCACCATATTTTTTAAAAAATCCACCCTTGCTGCAAATCACCCTTGCAAAAAAGTTATAGTCAGGAAGCGGCGCTCTAATCCAAAATGATTAGTTAGGGAATAAGGTCTTTAATGAGCTGTTTTGTTTTTTCGGCCGGGGTTTTGCTTAAGTCAATTATTAATTGATAAAGCCCGGGATCGTCTATATCCCGCTTAAAGTTATACTTGATAAATTTCCTGCGGCCGGCATCGTGTTGTTTAATATTATCCTCAATCGCCTCGCTGGAAACATTTTCCAGGCCATGAAATTTTCTTAAGTGTGCTATCCGATATTCAAGGTCGGCAATAAATCTGATATGAAAAGCCTGTGGGTAATCTCTTAGAATAATTTGACTGCCCCGGCCCAGAATAATGACGTTCCCCTTATCAGCCAGGCCGGTAATTACCTGCCTTAAAGAATCGGCAAACAGATCTTCTCCCAATCGGCTTCTCCTGATAAAGGGGAATGTTGTGCACACAAAATCAAGCATAGTATTTGAAACGGAATCCGCCCAGGATGCATTTTCTTGAGTTCTTTTTTGGTCCGGCGGACTTGCTTAAAAATAAGCGGGACTAACTCTTTTTCAAAATACATATAATTTAATTCTTGGGCTAACTCCCGGCCAATCTCTCTGACGCCACAACCATATGTTCTGGAAAAAGTAAACACAGCCATGAAACACACCTCCTCTTCTATTTAAATTATAGCCAACTTAATTGACAAAATCAAAAAAATCAGCTAGGGTGGGCTTGGTGGTTAACTCTCCATAGATGTCCAGCCATGTTCATTCAACAAGTAGCCAATACTATAAATAAATATAACCTGTTTAGGCAGGGTGAACGAATAGTTATTGCCGTCTCCGGCGGGGCTGATTCGGTGGCACTGTTATATGTGCTTTTGGGCATGCAGTCTGAATGGGGATTTAAGCTGCATGTAGCACACTTAAATCATATGTTCAGGGCTGAGGAAGCTTTCCAGGATGCCGAATTTGTGCGGCAGTTAGCCCAAAAGCATAAACTGTCATATAGCATAGAAGAATTTGATGTGCCGGCCTTTAAACGCCGGCATAAGCTCTCTCCACAGGCTGCCGCCCGCCGGATTCGCTATGAATTTTTAGATAAAGTGGCTGAAAAAATCAAAGCCGGCAAAATTGCGCTGGGGCATAATGCAGATGATCAGGCGGAAACTATGCTTATGAGAATCCTTCAGGGTACCGGGCAGGAAGGGTTAGCCGGTATCCCCCCGCAGCGCGGGAAATATATCCGCCCCTTGATTGAAACCAGCCGCCGGCAAATTGAGGAATTCCTGAAGCAGGCAACTGTCCCCTTTCGGCAAGATGCCTCCAATCTAAGCCCGAAGTACTTAAGGAACAAGCTGCGCTTAGGCTTGCTGCCGCAGCTTGAGCAGGAATATAATCCGAACCTGCGAAATAGCTTAAATCAGCTAGCTCAAATATTACGAGCCGAAGCTGAATGGCAAAATCGACATATAGAACAACTGCTTCCCCAAATAGCGACCAGTGCTTCCCAGGCGGTAGTCTTAAAACTGGAGGCCTTCCGAAAGCAACCGTTAGCTGTTAAACGACGCATTTTAAGGTGGGGCATAGCTCAGCTAAAAGGGGATTTAGATGAGATAAATTTTTCCCATATCGAGCAATTGCTGAAGCTGATAAATGCCGAACGGGGTCATAAGGTATTGCATTTACCGCAGCAGATTGTAGCCCAAAAGGACTACCAGACCCTTAGCCTAAAAAGACAAGCAGCAACCGGTACAGCGCCGGTATATGATTACCCATTAAGTATTCCGGGAATCACCGCTATTCCTGACTTAGATATGGAAATTGAAGCCGGGATAATGGAGCGTGCCAAACTTTCCGATTATCCTGCCGGGAATGAAGCTGCATTGGATTTAGATAAGCTTAAGCAGCCGCTCAGCATCAGGAACAGGCGGGCGGGTGATCGCTTTTTTCCTCAAGGGGCCAAAGGAGCAAAAAAACTTAAAAGTTTTTTTATCGATCATAAAATACATCTCGATCAACGGGATCGTATTCCCTTGTTAGTAAGCAGGGCTGAAATAGTTTGGGTAGCCGGCTACAGGATTAACGAGCGCTATAAAATCAGGGATGACACCAAACAAGTGCTATGGTTACAGATAAGAGCGTCAGGGCAAACTTGACTCTATTTGGGTTATACATTAGCATTAGGGAGTTGTCGCTTAATTCAGCTTTTTATGAAATCGGATAATTCATAGAATAGCAATCAAGCAAACATGCTGTGTTGTTTGTTGAATTAATTGATTATTATTATACATTAATCTTACAACACAGTCAACTGTTAATATTAATTTAATCTGATAATTCATTTGGTTGTAGTATTAGCCGGAAAGGACGTAACTCCTAAAATTTTCTATTTATGGTATACTACAGTTTAGCCTGTCAGGGTGCCTGAAAATGTAATCAAACCATACAAATTCAACCAAAGTAAAGGTTTTTAGAATTCGCAAATGAATAAGAATTTGATAGGGGCTAGAGCCAACTTGATTATGGTAGCGGTTAAAAACTATCGCTACTTGGTAATTGGGTTGGTATGGTTAATATTCGGGGTGATTATCTCCAGCTCTCCGCCGGCGGGTTTAAGTGTACAAGGGATGAGGGCGCTGGCTATTTTCTTTGTCTGCGTGGTGTTCTGGGTTACTAATGTCATCCCCTTGATGATTACCAGCTTACTGGCCATAATATTATTTCCTCTATTGGGGGTGCTGGACTCCAAGCTTACTTATTCCTTATTTGGCAATAAGGCGGTATTTTTCATACTGGGAGCATTTATATTGGCTTCGGCGCTGATGCGCTCAGGCTTGAGCACCCGTTTAGCGCTCATCGTGTTGAAGAGGTGCGGTCGTTCTCCACGCTCTTTATTGTTGAGTATACTGTTTTTGCCGGCCTTTGCCTCTTTCTGGATGTCGGCCCATGCAGTAGCGGCGATGATGTTTCCCATCGTCTCTGAAATAACCGATGCCCTGAAGCTTAAAGGGGAGAACAGTAACTATGGCAAGAGCCTGTTTCTGGCTATGGCCTGGGGTTGTATTATCGGTGGTACAGCTACCTTTTTAGGTGGCGCCAGGGCTCCGTTGGCGTTGGGTATTCTGTATGAAATCACCGGAAAGAGTGTAGATTTCGTAACCTGGGCGCTGGCTGGTCTGCCTACCGTACTGGTGATGCTGATCCTGACCTATATTGTAATTAGCAGATTCTTCCCCGCCGAAATAGACGATGTGAGCCTGGCCGAAGAACTTTTAAGTAAAAGGGTGGACACCTTAGGGAAAATATCCGGCAAGGAAAAAGCGCTGGGGATGCTGATGCTGGCTACCATATGTTGCTGGGTATTTTGGGGGCAGGTTTTGGGGCTGGCAAATATTGCGCTGGCGGCGGTATTTGTAGCCTTTACCTTTAAGCTGATGAGTTGGAAGGAAGTAGAGGAGGATGTTAATTGGGGTATATTCCTGATGTATGGCGGAGCCATCTGTCTGGGTCTGGCTATGGAAAAAACGGGAGCAGCCAAGTGGCTGGCCGAAAATGTACTTAGTGACACCTGGAAATCACCCTGGGGTTTGATCTTGCCGTTATCATTTATCTCGTTGTTTTTAACTGAGGCCATAAGTAATTCAGCGGTAGTGGCCTTTCTTATGCCGATTGCCATCAGCATGTCCCCTCAGTTCGGTCTCGATCCCGTAGTAACTACCTTGGTATTGACCATCCCCTCCGGGTTGGCGCTGGTTTTGCCTATGGGTACTCCGGCTACTGCGATTGCGCTCTCATCGGGCTTTGTAAAGTACAGGGATACCTTGAAGGGTGGATTGCTCTTAAAAATTGTAGCCTGGATTGTATTTAACCTAACAGTTTATTTTTATTGGCCCTGGCTGGGATTTAAAATATGACATTTAAAACACTGTATTTAGTTTGAGATCATAGACCCTTTGCTTGCGAACAATTTTATACTTGAAATATAAGGATAAGAAAATTGAAGAAAATATTATTGCTGTTATCCACTACCAGAGAATCACCCAAGAGCATAAGCACGGCGCTGGATATTGCCGGTAAGCAACAGGCCGAATTAGTAATCCTGTTTATCCTGGATTATGAGCTTTCGCAAAGCATTACCGAGCGCTTGACCCAGGAAGGCTGGATTGGGGGCAAGGCCACCGAAGAGCTGCATCATGCCATACTCAAGGAATACTTTACTCAGGGGAAGCTGAAGATTGTCGATATCGAAGAGCAGGCCAGGAAAAACAACATTCCCTGCCGCCCGGTCTATTGCTGGGGAAAATTCGTGGAGGTAGCGCTTAAGGTAATTAAAAAAGAGCAGGTGGATTTGATTATCGTCACTCGCCGAAAAAGGTCTAACCTTTCCCGCTTTATTTTTGGCTCGCCGGTGGCCGAGCTTAAGGAAAAAGCCGGCTGTGAAATTATGATTATTGATGAGTAAACCAGGTTAATGGTATAATAGAAAGAAACACCCGAACCCTAAACCACCAAGGAGGAGCACATGCAGGTTGATTATGCCGCCCTGAAAGCGGGCGGGTTTATGCGGCAAAAACAAAAAGACAACTTTTCCCTGCGGCTTAAAGTAGTGGCCGGTACGATTACCGCCAGGCAACTGCCAAAACTGGCCGAAGTGGCCGAAAAATACGGTCAGGGCTATATCCACTTAACCACCCGGCAGGGGATAGAGATTCCCTTTGTCAAACTGGAGCATATTGAAGAGGTTAAGGCTGAACTGGCTAAAGTGGACTTACATCCGGGGGTCTGCGGCCCGCGGGTACGCACCATTATCGCCTGTCAGGGGAATATCCTGTGTCCGCACGGATTAATCAATGCGGAGGCCATCGGCAAGAAAGTTGATGAGCGTTATTATGGGCGGGTATTACCCCATAAATTTAAATTTGCCATCACCGGCTGTATAAACAACTGCGCCAAGCCGCAGGAGAATGACTTCGGAGTCATGGCGGCGGTATTGCCCAAGTGGGAAAACAGCGATGCCTGCTCGGAATGTGAGCTATGCGTAGATAATTGCCCCAAAAAAAGTATCTGGATAGATGCCGAAGGGGTGCATTTCGATTTTAATAAATGCAACCTGTGCGGTGACTGTATAAAGATTTGCCCTATGAGTTGCTGGCAAGCCGACAGGATTGGCCATACCATCTTCGTGGGTGGTAAGATCGGCCGTCACCCGGAGTTGGGGGTTGAATTGGTTAAACTGCTGGATGAGGCTGAGATGTTCAGGGTAATGGATGCCACCATTAATTTCTATGTGGAATACGGTAACCCCGGCGAGCGCTTTGGCGATACACTGCATCGGGTGGGCTATGATAAGTTTCGACAGTTGGTTTGCGCATAATAAAATCAGCGCCGGGATTTTAGGGATTGGCTATCAGGTGATTTGCCGGGCTAAAAACAAGCTTGCCAGGAAAAAATAAAGCGTGCGAACCTAGTACCGTGTAACAGTTATAATTTCGGATAAAGATGCTTCAGTTTAATTCGGGCGTCCGAGGAGGTAAATTGCCAAACAATTTTTCTTGCGCTGTTGTTTCGGTCTCTTTCCCATGCGGCTACCCCAGTCTGCATAGT